>JAIEPI010000193.1 GCA_019749855.1 Rickettsiales bacterium
GGCTGGGGCTGAGCATTTCGCCACATGGCGAACGGCTTACCGGCATCGCTTGGGCGCTTTAGCCGATCAGTGGCAAATGGAGCTTCGCACCGGTTTCAACCTGTCCGAGCATTGGCTCGTCATGCCGGAATTGCAGTGGACGCTGCCAGCGCAGGGAGTTGCCTCCGATGGTTTCTCGGTGGCGGGGCAAAACGATTATCGATTGCTCAAAGCGCAACTCTCGGCCGTGTATCAATTTACACCAAACGATGGTATTCAGATAGGAGCTTTTCGCCATATTAGCGGAGAGCAAACCGGTGCCGGAGGCGGATGGTTAGTATCGTTATGGCGCCGATTTTAGATTTGATCCACTCGCATGATGCGCCAGAACATACACCACTCGGGGAAGTGCTGATCGCTCGCGGCATTGTGGATGAGGCAAGCATCCTGCGTGCTGTAGAACGCCAGCGCCGTGAGGGTGGCCGATTAGGTGAGCTACTGGTGATGGCAGGCGCACTCAAGTGGCCTGATTTGGCGGAGGCGTTAGGCGCGCAGCTGGGTATAGCCACCATTGATTTAATACAGCAGCCGGTTGATGCATCACTGCTTAATGCGCAAGCGCGTGAGAGCTATCGCCTGCATGGTTGGATTCCATGGCGAAAAGAAGGCGACACACTCATTGTGGCAGCAAAGGATATGACACCGGCTCTCCTGCAGGAGGTTCGTCACTGGGTCGGCTTATCGGTGCCTCTGGCATTTTTGCTGACATCGCCCCGTGATATTCAACATACATTAGCCACACATTATGCCAGCGCATTGGACGCGCACGCGCTGCATGATCTGCGGCAACGCTATCCCCTATGGTCGGCGCAGCGGCAGTCGGGTGATGGATGGGCGTTTGCTTCTCTGTATGGTCTGGTGGCCGTGGTGGCGCTGTCGCCTTTTTACGCGCCGCTTTTCCTCTCGGTCTTGGTGTTTTGCAATGTGCTTTTTCTAGGCGCCGTCCTCTTTAAATGGGTGCTGGTTCATGAGGGCAGGCATCGGGTGGCGCCGCCCCCACATCATAGCCTTCCGGACAATGGATTGCCCATTTACAGCGTTCTGGTGCCTCTCTATGCGGAAGCAGAATCGGTGCCAGGAATTCTTGCCGCGCTCGCGGCTCTGGACTATCCCAAGCATCGTCTGGATGTGAAGCTGGTGATTGAGTCAGACGATGCCGAGACATTATCAGCTGCTTACGAGGCACATCCCCCAGCCTACGTTGAGATATTGCGCGTGCCTGTTTCGCAACCGCGAACAAAGCCGAAAGCCTGTAACTACGCGCTGCAATTTGCACATGGCGAGTATGTGACGATCTATGACGCGGAAGATCGCCCTGATAGTGACCAGCTGCGTAAAGCGGTGGTCATGTTTCTGCAGAGCCCACCTGATGTGGTGTGCCTTCAGGCGAGGCTCAACTATTATAATCGCCATGAGAGTTGGCTGACACGTTTTTTTGCGCTCGAATACGCCTTGTTGTTTGATCGTATGATACCGGCATTATCGGCACGTGGCATCCCGATTCCTCTGGGTGGAACCAGTAATCATATCGCGCTCGGCCGGTTGCGAGCACTGGGCGCATGGGATCCCTATAATGTCACAGAGGATGCTGACCTTGGCTTGCGCCTTGCGGCTGCCGGACTCAAAACCATGCCACTGGACTCCCTGACATGGGAAGAGGCGCCCTTGACGCTGCGCCCGTGGTTAAAGCAGCGTGCTCGTTGGGTGAAAGGCTATCTCACCACCTGGATGGTGCATACGCGTGCTCCGGCACAGCTGATTCACCATTGCGGCGTGAGCGGAATGCTCGGTTTGCAATTCCTGATTGGCGGCGCTTCGCTGATCTATCTGCTGGCGCCGGTGCTATGGAGTATCAGCGCACTCTGGCTGGTGATGCCGCACTGGCTCCCCGCATTGCCCTCCTCTATTGCCTATCTCAACCTGCTCACACTCATGCTTGGTTTTATTTCACAATGGCATATGGCGGCCTCTATCCGGCTCGATCTGGGCTGGAGGGGAATGAAAATGGCGGTGTTTGGGTTCCCCTTTTATTGGTTTTTGCATTCAGTGGCGAGCTTTAGGGCCTTGTGGCAGCTTATTTTTTCGCCGTTTCACTGGGATAAAACCAGCCACGGCTTAACCACAGTTAAAGATCGTCAAATTCCGCCTTCAGTTGCCTGATTCATCTTGACAAAGAGTAGACGTAATTCTAAAAACCACGCTCATATATAAAATACAGGTGCTTTTATGAAAGTTCTCAGCTCACTTAAATCCGCCAAAGCGCGTGACAAAAACTGCCGCGTCGTTCGCCGCAAAGGCCGCGTTTATGTGATTAACAAGGTGAATCCGCGCTTTAAGGCGCGTCAGGGCTAGTCAAAGCTCTCATTGGCTCTTGTTTAGTGCCATAGGATAAAAAAAAGAGGGCCATTTGGCCCTCTTTTTTTGTTATCACTCACCATTATATGCGTGGTGTCGGTGCACGGCGAC
>JAIEPI010000175.1 GCA_019749855.1 Rickettsiales bacterium
AAAACATACTCTCAGTCGTACCCGGCGCGTTTATCACCATGTTACTCTGGCTTGGGGCCGCTTCATTACTGACTAGTTATCTTGAGAATTTTGATCAAGTGAATCTAATTTATGGAAGTCTGGGAAGTTTCATCGCGACGCTGTTATTCTTTTATTTGATGAACATCATATTTATCTTCGGCGCGGAGATAAATTACGAGCTGAAAATTCTACTTGGTGGCACCATCATTGAGCGTGAAATCTAGCCCCCTTCCTGCATCACCGACAACCCTATATATTGGCTTTTTGGAGGGATTACATGGTCGGTGATGATCTGGATTACACACTCGCGCAGGAACGCGAAAAGCTGGCCGCGTTTCAAACAGAGGTTCGCGGTTTATTTTCTCAGTTGAGTCAGGAAATTGAGGTCGATTTTACGCGGCTGGTCAACCGTCTGGTCGAGCAACAACAGTCACTCACCGAGGGAAACTCAGGATTGCTCACCAATGCGGCCAGTCAAAGCCTTGCACAGTCCATAACCCATGGGTTTCATGATGTGGCGGGTCGTTATGATCGCAACGGTAATGACTCCATCATCGGACGCGCCCTGCAAGCGGCATTGGGAGGGATTGCAGGTAATGGACAACGAACCAACCGACTGCAACCGCGAACCATTCTGCGGCGCATTGCCAGTGTCTTTGGTACGGGACTCGGCAATGAGCTGGCAGAAGGGCTGGGGTTTGAACCGCCCGCCAGCATGCGACTCTCGCGTCATCAGTCTGCACTGGAGCAGGGAATCCGACTACAAAAAGCACAGCGCAATCAGTAGGCGACAATCAACGAATGGCCGTTGATGTTGTAGGGGATTGGTCCTTCATGGTGATCAGACGTTCCTGCACCGCATGGATCAACTCAGGACGCACCTGATCGAGCAAATGTTTTTCCGTCAGAGGATTATGTGGAAAAAATGGCGGCAATACCCCCTCGCCCAATAACGCATCACGCTCGGCAGGAGTGAGCATCAGACGAAGCTCATGCATGGCACGCGGAAAGATATGATCGGGTGGCTCAAGTGAGGCGTCTGAAAAAAGCTGATCAAATGAAACTTCATCGGCCTGCGCATATCCGCATCGGCTGGCCACCGCCGCCACTAAAGCAGCCACCGCCGCATAGCTCAGCATACGCTCGCGCTGTACCTCGCAATTAATCTGCGCGGTTCTATCCCATAAATCACGGGTATCAGTGGCAGGAAATCCACCATAACTATGAAAGACCGAGGCAATACCCGCCGACTCACATTTACCCACTCGTGAGAGAAAATCGGCGATTCGTGTGCAAGCCGCATACATACCATGCGGTGTTTGCAGGGTAGGCGCGCTCTCCATTAACAGCAAATGACTGCCACGATTGAATTGTTCAAAGGGTTTACGAAAACCGATCACATCATGGTTTGCCATAAAAATGGCGCCATAGAGGAGCGCTTCAATTTCATCCTGCGACAATGGCTCACTGGCAAAGGTCTCACTGGCGAGGGACCCGCTGGTGATAGCCTCATTGGCGCGCATCACCCGCTCACGCAGTCCATGCACAGAAGCGGGTGAGCGAAAGGGTATGGTGGCTTCAATCATGGTGACTTCTGCTAACAAAGTGCGCATGCTCAGGCCCTGTGCATGCCCCATGAGCGTGGCATAGAGGGCACTGAGAAATTCATTTTGTCCATTATGTGCCGCCAGTACCTGACCGTATTGAAACCCAAAGACTGTGCAGACCATCTCATAAAGCGGCTTGCCTTCACCTTGCAGCGACTCAGCCATGGCCAGACGATAATGCTCACCTTCGCGTTGATAAAAGGGCTTAAGCACCGCATCGATCAGCGGGTGGATACCCTCATCCACCTGTGTATAGATGATATCATGATGCCAGCCTGCGCGTGTCATTATCTGCGTAATGAAGGTAAAATGCTGCATGAGTTGGTTGGTATGCAAGGCTTCCTGCAGGTTAGAGCAATGCGCGCTCATCTCATCGACGGACAGCGGAGATTGGGCAATATCACGAAAATGATCGATGCCATGATAATGGCGACGTGGCTGCATGCCTGCCGCCAGTATGGCACTGAAATCATCACATAATGCCTGATGTTGTGACGTCGTTTGTTGAGGGTAGCCCTTCAGAGCGACCGTTGCCTGCTCAAAACTCTGCCAGTCATCCGTGTGTGCATCAAGAAGGTGCGTCATTTTCTTGCCCCTTGTCGTTATACAACGCAAACGCTTAATTTTACGTAAATTTCTAAGCTCTGGGCTTAAAGCGCTGGCGGTGTATCTTTAACCAGACGTGATTTACTGGTGCTTTCACTGTCGGATTTGAGCTGGCCGCATGCGGCTAAAATATCCTCTCCGCGGGGTGTGCGTATCGGTGACGAATAGCCTGCGGCATAGATAATATCACAAAAAGCATGGATACGGTTATTGGAAGAGCGCTCATAGGGCGCGCCTGGCCAGGGATTAAACGGGATCAGATTCACCTTCGCCGGAATGCCCTTAAT
>JAIEPI010000082.1 GCA_019749855.1 Rickettsiales bacterium
CGATCAGGCGATCACCTTCACAATAGCGCTCGCCGACATTGAAGTGCTGAGCAATTTTATCCTGATCACTCACCAGATTCAAACGACGCAATCCACGTGCAAGCTCGCGTCTCGTCAACGGCTTTTCGCCCGCTGCCAGTGATGCAATTTCTATATTTTGTAACAAATGCTTGACATCAGGCTCCTGAAGTCGAGTTTGAGTGCCGTCATTTCGTTGAATCTTAAAGAATGAACCTTCAACCTTCCTTATGCCTTGCACGCTGTTTTCTGACCAGTGATCTTTGCCTTCCAGCTCTGCCAACAGCCAGCGCCCCGCTTGCGAAACAACATTGCCGCCCATGCTGTAACCCGCCGGCACAATTCGTGAGAGGATGCGAGCGGCATCGGCACGAATCACTAACGGCGGGGAGGTAGGCTGCATATCCTGCGGAACGCCACAGCGATCCAGCGCCTGCCCTGTGGCCAGTTCTGCTTCGGTCGCAGGGCTATCGAAATGAATGCGCTCCGGTTCCGTCACGATGAGTGCCAGCATCAATTTTGCCAGTTGTATCGAGGCAGGTGAGATATTTTCGCGGCGGTCAGATTTCCCTGGAAAATATGAACGCAACCGATGTTCAATCAGTGGAGTTTTTTGACGCTCACTGAGCGGCATATTACGTTTAATCTCATGAATATTATGAATTAGGCGCGCACCGTTCTCCTGCGGTGTTTCTTCAGTAAAAATGCTGGAGAGTAAAATCGTCTTATCCCGCATGCTGTTTGCTTCATCAGGATGTGCTTCAATGTTGAACGAGCGCTCGGTGGCATCCTCAAACATTTTTTTTATGCCGAGCATGATGCCGCCAATATCTTTGTGATCCGACGTTAAGGCATGATTTGAGGTTAGCAGTAACGAAGGCCACTGTGCTTCGGGAATAGAGGGATCAAAGTGGCGAATAATGTCAAAGACACTCATGCAGTTCAGGCTGCCGTCAGGGTAGCGCGCATCGCCCTCATTCACAGTGACAAAGCGGTTGTTAAAAAGCGCCATCGTGCGCGCTTCTGCCGTCACGCTATCACCGTCCATTGATTTCAAAAATGCGGCACGAAGATTCATTAAACGCGCCATTAGCGGTGAATGAAGCGCTGCCGATGTTAATGGCATGTATTTATAGTTCTCAGCACCAAAAAAACCGAATAAGTCATCGACGATACCTTTGCTCATCCGGTATCTCTGACTAGCCGTGCCCTGTGGTTCATCGACCGTCAGCCCTTTGTTTGCGGGCTTTCTGGGCTGAGTATCCACGTTGGAGAGATGAGTATCAGTAAATGGTATGTTATCTGGCATAGACGATGTTTGGCATGGAACTATGTCATTTTGATGACGTTTTCTAAGAAAAAAACTTGTGCATTGCAGCATGGAATGCACAACTTATTGATGTTTGATCGACATGCGTCATCGGCAACACTCTTTGAAGTTGCAGAGCGAAAGCAGGCACTGTATGCACAAAGCCTAATCAATTGGAGATGCCCCCATGAATGCTCAGGCTGCACGCGCTGCTAACTTTTCGGATTACAAAGTCGCTGACATGTCGCTGGCGGAATGGGGACGCAAAGAAATCTCATTGGCTGAGACGGAAATGCCAGGCCTCATGGCGCTGCGTAGCGAATATGGCGCGAGCCAGCCTCTCAAGGGTGCCAATGTGGTGGGCTGCCTGCACATGACCATCCAGACGGCGGTGCTGATTGAAACATTGACGGCGCTCGGTGCCACGGTACGCTGGTCAAGCTGCAACATCTTCTCAACGCAGGATCAGGCGGCGGCGGCCATTGCCGCCGTGGGCATTCCTGTGTTTGCATGGAAAGGTGAGACGGAAGAAGAATATGAATGGTGCATTCGTCAAACCATTGCGCCGGAGAATGGCTGGCGTCCCAACCTGATTCTCGATGATGGCGGTGATTTAACGCGCATGATCCATGAAGAATATCCGGAATTGCTCAAGGATATTCGTGGCGTTTCTGAGGAGACAACCACCGGCGTGCTGCGTCTGCATGAAATGTTGAAGGCAGGCAAGCTGGCTATTCCAGCGATTAACGTCAATGACTCGGTCACCAAGTCCAAATTTGATAACCTTTATGGCTGCCGTGAGAGCCTGCCTGACGGCTTGAAGCGCGCAACCGATGTGATGATCGCCGGTAAAATTGCTGTGGTCGCTGGGTTTGGTGATGTGGGCAAAGGCTGCGCCAATGCATTGCGTGGGCAAGGTGCGCGCGTGCTGGTCACGGAAGTGGATCCTATCTGCGCCCTGCAAGCGGCGATGGAAGGCTATCAGGTGTTGACGATGGAAGACGCCGCACCCGAGGGCGATATTTTCGTCACCGCCACCGGCAACAAAGACGTGATCACGCTGGATCACATGCGCGCCATGAAAGACCGCGCCATTGTGTGCAACATCGGCCATTTTGATAATGAAATACAGGTGGATGCACTGCGTAATATGATGTGGACGGAAATTAAGCCACAGGTCGATGAGATTCAGTTTCCTGATGGCAAACGGATCATTCTGCTCGCCAAAGGGCGACTGGTGAAT
>JAIEPI010000174.1 GCA_019749855.1 Rickettsiales bacterium
TCTGCAACTGAAGCGGCACGCGCATGGTGCTACTCAAGCCGCGATCACGGAATAGGATAAAACATTCGCCGCTTTCGTACATGGCACGGGCGGCAAGTGCCTGAAGCCCGTAGAAATCCAAATCACCATCTGCATCACAGAACTGGCACCATTCATTCCATGCCGCCATGATCTGCTTATTCAGCCGTTCCGAACTGGTGCGAGCCTGCGCGGTGATGCCTGTGCCGATAGCATTGCCGACGAAAATCTCCACCGCCTTGCTGCCATAACAATTATTTCGCACCAAATCGCGAGAACGCTCGCGCAGGCGGTTGCCAGCACCGCTGATTTCCGCATTGGCCGAAGTGCCGCTGGTGATCCAGTCATCAATCCGCCTGCCAGTTTTCGCGCCTTCATAGCCACGCGCCAGCATATCCATTGCGATTCTGGCTTGTTTCCGCTTGAACGCCGATTGTGGGGAAAACACCCCGATGATGTCATCAATCCACATGGCTAATCCCTCACAAAACTGGCGAAGCTGGCGCGGCTGGTCGGTGTTCGTGCGTCAGCATTCAGTTGGTTACGGATTACGTCGCGGAGCTTTATCATCTCGTCGAGGGAGTGGTAGCGCACCGACTTATCGCCCGTGCGTACCTCAAGCGTGCCAGAGGCGATTGCCGCTTCCAGTGCGTCCAATTGTGATTGCGTAAATGCCATTGTTTACCTCGATAGCCAGTTGTCCATGCGTGGAATCCACGCTTGGTTTGGTTGGTTTTTACTGTCTTGATCCGTCGGCTCTGCCACGATGCGGGGCGCGTTCTCCAAATCCTCGGCGAGCTTGGCGAGGTTTGGATTGAGTAGCTTGAAGGCCGCGAGCGCATACACCGTGCAGTCCAGCACCTCATTTCGGGCGCGGGTTTTAATCCATTCCCGTTTTGAAACACCTTTTGCAAAGCGCGTGACTTGCTTCTCACCCGTCAGCTGCAAGAAATACTCGCGGTCACGTTCCAGCGGAAAGTGGAAGTAACCCGCCTCAGGCTCGGTGAGCCGAAGGCGGCTGAAGATAACTTCCTTCGCCGTATCCGTGCCGATAGGATAGAGCCGCAGTTTGTAGCGGTTGTTCTTGCTCGGCCGTCCCACCAGAGGTTTCGCCGTTTGGCTAATCCCTTTGATAGCGAACACGCCGCGCACCGCACGCGCACCACAAAACTCATACACCGCTTGCGTATGGTGACCGCCAGAGTCCACGCACACGCAGGCGATATTCAGATTCACGCCCAGCTTGCTGCGGATAGGTTGTAGCAGAAACGCATCCAGTTCCTGCCACACCATGCTTTGCGCTGGATCACCGTAAAACACGCGGTAATCCAACGACCAGCACTCTTCACCCAAGCCCCAGCCTTTGACTTCCACCTCAAGGCGGTCGCCTTGCACGTCCACCCCAGCGGTGACCAGCACCACGGGTTCGGGCGCATCCTTGCCCCAGCTTTCCTTGCGCTGGAGAAGCACATCCGCCTCGACGCTTTCGCCGCTTTCCTCCCACGTTTCCCCGAGCGAGGTATTCACCCATGTTTTCAGGGTTTCGGGCAGTTTTTTGGCTTTTAAGAACTCCGCCACCATCTGCACGAATGTCACCCACGGGCTGTAAAGCTCGTTGAGGTGGAAGCCGACCACGCCGTTAAACGGGGCTTCGGAAATCCATTCGCCTTTGAGCAACATATCGGCTTTGTCAGCATCACCGATGATGCAGCCGTTATGCTCGCAGATATAGGCAGCCGTTTCAGGCTTGTGCTTTTCGTCACCGTCTTTCGGGTCGCCTTGCTCCCATTTGACTTGCTGCCATTTCAGCGTTTGCTTCTCACCACACTGAGGGCAAGGCACATAAAACCGTCGCTGATCGCTTTGCTCAAACGCCGATTCAATTCGGCTTGCCCCTTTGATGGTCGGGGTGGAAGTCAGCAGAATCTTGCGATTCCAAAAGGTCGTCGTGCGCTTTTTTGCCAAGCTCACGGGGTCACCTTCCGTGCCTGCCGACACAGGGTAGCGATCCACTTCATCACACAGCACCAGCCGAATCGGACGTGATGCCAGTGATGCAGGCGAATTCGCACCCGCCATCGTGATGTGGCCACCAGGGAAGCGTTTATGCAGTAGCGTGTTGCCAGAATCCCGAGTGCGCGGGTCTTTCACCAATCCTTTCAAAACGTAGGTGTCACGCAGCATGGGCGCGAAGCGGTCTTTGCTCCATGCTTCCGCCATCTCAAGCGTCGGCTGTAACAGTAGAATCGGCGACGGGTCGAGATGGACGTTGTAACCGATGATGTTGTTAATAATCTCCGTTTTGCCCACCTGCGCCGATGACATGATGACCACCATCTCGGTGCGGGGGTCGTTCACTGCATCCATCATTTCCCGCTGATACGGGGCGCGGTCGGTGTGCCATTTGCCAGGTTCTGCGCTGGCTTCGCTGCTTAGAAAGCGGTATTCATCCGCCCACTGGCTCACCTTCAGCCTCGGCGGGGGCTTCAAGTGTTTCAGTGCGCGTTTCAACGCCTTCTGGCCTGATTTGTTGCTCTGGGTCATAGCGTGCGAGTTCCGTTAATGCGTCGCACACCAGATCGCGCAGGCTCTGTTCGATCGCGTAAAACTCCTTGAGATGAAGCACCAGGTGCGCCGCACGGGTTGGTA
>JAIEPI010000093.1 GCA_019749855.1 Rickettsiales bacterium
CGTGCTGAATAGGGGAACACATGCAGCCATGTGAGATTCGCCTCCTCGACAAAACGCAGCGTGTTGTCAAACATCGCCTCGGTTTCGGTAGGGAAGCCCGCAATGATATCGGCGCCGAATACCATGTCAGGGCGCAAGTCACGCACCCGCTGACAGAACTCAAGCGCATCCGCCCGCGAGTGGCGGCGCTTCATACGTTTGAGCACAATGTCATCACCGGCCTGCAAACTCACATGCAAATGCGGCATCAGACGCGGCTCTTCTGCGATGAGTCGGTATAAATCGGCATCCACCTCCACCGCATCAATCGACGACAAACGCAGGCGGGGTAATTCAGGAACGGCAGCCAGCAATCGGCGAATCATCTGACCCAGTGTTGGTGTGCCTGGCAGGTCCGCACCGTAAGCACTGATATCAACACCTGTGAGCACCATTTCTTTGTAGCCTTGCGCCACCAATAACCGCGTTTGCGCCACGATCTCCCCCATCGGCACCGAGCGACTATTGCCACGGCCAAACGGAATAATACAAAAGGTGCAGCGATGGTCACAGCCATTTTGCACTTGCACAAAGGCCCGCGTGTGACCATCAAATGCGGCGACCAAATGGCCTGCCGTCTGTGTGGCCGACATAATATCATTGACGCGGATTTTTTCGGAGTCGTGAGTAGGGAGTATGGAGTCGTGAGTAGGGAGTGGGGAGTCATTTGATAGGGCCTCTTTACTTGAAGCTCGCGACTCAACTCTCACGACTTGCCACTCCTTCGCTTGCATTTTCTCCTGATTACCGATGACGCGATCCACTTCTGGCATCGCCGCAAAACCGTGCGGATCAATCTGCGCCGCGCAACCCGTGACGATGATTTTTGCCAGCGGATGCTCACGCCGTGCGCGACGGATTGCCTGACGAGCCTGCCGCTCAGCTTCTGCCGTTACCGCGCATGTATTGAATATGACAACATTCTCGAGGCCTGCCGCGTGCGCATGCTGCTTCATCACCTCCGACTCATAGCTGTTGAGACGGCAGCCAAAGGTGTGGATGTCAACGCTCATGGCCACCGTTGGCCCTGTCATCACCAAAAAACTCGGCCATCATTTCTGCAACCTTGGTGGACACAGGAACAAGCGGTGCATCTTTTTTCATGGCCATATCACTCAATATGCCCTGCACCGCCTTAAAGAGATCCAACGGGGGCGATTCTTTTTCACGGATGCAATCCTGAACAATACGTGCCAACGCATCGTCCACCGCCTGTGCAGTATCCTCAAAATTATCGCTGGCTGCCACGGTGAGAAGGTCAGCGTATAATCTTTTCTCGATCAACTCATTCTTATAGGCCACCACCAGCAACTGAACCGCAAAATCCAGCTCGCCCTTCATTTCTGATAAGGATAAGGGGCGGCCATTACGCCAATGATTTTCAGCCCATGACCAGGCGGCAGAGCCCTTCAGCACATCACGATTCGACGGCGGTTTTTTGTCTGACATGCTCATACCCACTGCTCATCATTAAGTTGGCCTTGAAAACTCTCGGCCACCGGCCCTGTCATCCACACAGGGTGGCTGGCATCCGCCTCACTGCCCTGCCATTCAATCTGCAGCTCGCCGCCCGGAAGCTGCACCGTGACATTCGGAGCGCTTAATTCTCTGCGACGTGCTGCCACCACCGTCGCGCAGGCCCCAGTACCACAGGCCAGTGTTTCACCCGCGCCACGCTCCCAGGTGCGCAGTGTAATGTGATGGCTGCTGTCAATCTGTGCGATGTTGATGTTCGCCCGTTCAGGAAATAGTCCGTGATGCTCCAGCTCTGGCCCGATACGCTTAAGAGGGATCGACCCCACATCACGCACAAAAAATACGGCATGCGGATTGCCCATGTTGACGGCTACCCCGTCGGAGAGTCCCTCAGCCACCAGCGGCAAATGCAGCGTGTCAGCCTCACGGGACAGCGGCATCTGGAGCCAGTTCAGGCGTGGAATGCCCATATTGACGCGCACTTGACCCTTACCCACCAGATAGCACTCCAAAATGCCAGCTTCGGTTTCTATCAGCGTGGCATCTTTGTGTTTTTCACGCATCATGCGCCATGCCACGCAGCGTGTTGCATTGCCACAGGCCTCGACTTCACTGCCATCGGCGTTGTAAATCTGCATGTACA
The DNA here is from genome assembly GCA_019749855.1 of Rickettsiales bacterium. GTDB lineage: Bacteria > Pseudomonadota > Alphaproteobacteria > Rickettsiales > UBA998 > UBA998. The sequence continues at coordinate 2,159 of JAIEPI010000093.1, forward strand.
CATCGGCGCGCTTGGTCGGGCGCATCACGATCAGTTGATCACAGCCAATACCCACGCGGCGCTCCGCCAGCTGGCGCACCATCCGCGCACGCTGTTCAGGCTCGATAATTTGCATCGGCATACGGCGCTCATCAATGATCACAAAATCATTGCCAAGGCCATGCATTTTATGGAAAGGGATCATGGGGGCTTTTTAACAAAAAATTAACAGAAATCCTAGACTTTTTTCGATTCCACATAAGATAGCGCCAAGCGCGTGTGCCGCGTCATCTCAGCCACGGCCAGGTGTATCGCCGGCGGGACCCTGACAATTTCGCTTTTCCTCAAGTTTTTGAGCAAAACCGTGAGTCATGTCGGGAGAACTTGCCTCGACTTGTTGCGTCTGTATCAACTCGGGATGCAAACGCGTGCCAATGCGCTTTAATTCCTGTTTTGCCTCGGCATTGGCTACAAAATAGCCCGTTTTGTTGCCGGGTGCAGCAATCAGGGCATGGTCAGGGCGATGGCCCATTTCAGAGTCTGTGCCCTCGACCTCGAT
>JAIEPI010000012.1 GCA_019749855.1 Rickettsiales bacterium
CAGCGTGAGCTGTCGATAGGTTTTTCCCATAAGCACAACACCTTATCATAGTGTTGCACTTCGTTTGTGAACTTAAGAGATCCACGCGCGTGTTGCTGAATAAATCCCATGACTTACTGGATAATCCTTGCGTTGATATGCCATGCTGGCTCAGGATCATTAACGCCTTGGCATCTAATGTTCCTTTTGGATGACTGCCAGCGCTATAAACCTGCCAGCGATCTCCAACCATTGTCTTTAGTATTGCCTCCGCCATAATGGAGCGACAGGAATTGCCAGTACATAGAATTAACACGGTGAATCGATGAAGGGACATAAATGCCTTGAAGGTGGTTGCCAAAAATGACTTGCGTCAAGCCAGAAGACTATGCAGTTTGCTCGTTGTAATTCAAGGAGAATATTGTGCGCCGCAACATTTTTAATACCATCCTGTGGGTTGCCATCGCTGCCGCCGGTGCCACGGCGCTCGCTGGAATCGCCCTGCATCGGGGTGAGGAAATCTCCTCACTGTGGTTTGTGGTTGCCGCCATTGCGACCTATCTGGTGGCCTATCGTTTTTACTCGGCATGGATCGCGGCGCGCGTCCTAACCCTTGACGATACACGTGCCACAGCCGCCGAGCGTTTGAATGATGGGCATGATTATGTTCCCACCCATCGCCTGATTGTGTTTGGTAGCCATTTCTCAGCAATTGCTGGCCCGGGGCCACTCATTGGCCCCACATTAGCAGCGCAGTTTGGCTACCTGCCCGGCACATTGTGGATTATTCTTGGCGCGGTCATTGCTGGCTGCGTACAGGATATGACGATGTTGTTTGTCTCAACGCGGCGCAATGGCAAGTCGCTGGGCCAGATTATTCGTGAGGAAATGGGCCCCATTGGCGGAATGGCGGCGCAGCTCGGCACATTAGCGATCATGGTGATTATCGTCTCGGTGCTGGGGTTGGTCGTGGTGAAGGCGATGAAGCACAGCCCGTGGGGTACGTTCACGGTCGCCGCCACCATCCCCATTGCCATGTTGGTGGGTGTTTACATGCGCCACATCCGCCCAGGCCGAGTGTTAGAGGCGAGCACCATTGGCATCGCGCTATCACTACTGGCCGTGTGGGCGGGTCAGTGGGTACATCATCATCCGGTGTTCAGTGCGTGGTTCGATCATGACGGGCTGGTGATTGCCTATGCGATTATGGGCTATGGATTTGCCGCCTCGGTATTGCCTGTGTGGCTGTTGCTGGCCCCTCGCGGTTGTATTTCCACGTTCCTCAAGCTGGGCACCATTTTCTTGCTCGCCATTGCCATTATCATCCTGCAACCCATGCTCAAGATGCCGGCACTCACCCAATTCATTGACGGAACGGGCCCTATCTTCAGCGGCACGATTTTTCCATTTGTTTTTATCACGATTGCCTGCGGCGCCATTTCGGGTTTTCACTCACTGATTGCTTCAGGCACCACACCGAAACTGGTGGCCAATGAACGCGATATTCGCCTGATTGGCTATGGCTCCATGGCGCTGGAATCTTTCGTCGCCGTGATGGCGATGATCGCCGCCTGCGTGTTGGATCCGGGCGTGTACTTCGCCATTAATTCGCCCGCGGCTATAGTCGGCGAAACCGCGCAGCAAGCGGTGGCCACCATTTCCAGCTGGGGCTTTCCGGTGACAGTGGAGCAGATGGAACATCTGGCACGGCAAATGGGCGAGATTTCGCTCTTGGCACGCACTGGCGGTGCACCCTCACTGGCGGTGGGCATGGCCAGTATTTTTGGCTCAGTGTTTGGCGATGGGCTGCTGGCAGTATGGTACCATTTTGCGATCATGTTTGAAGCGGTGTTCATCCTCACCACGCTGGATGCGGGTACACGTGTGGGGCGCTTCATGATTCAGGATCTTCTGGGCAATTTTTATGCGCCGCTGGGGCGCACCTCATGGACTCCCTCAGTGTTGCTCTCCAGCGCCCTGATGGTCGGCGGTTGGGGCTATTTTCTCTATATCGGCGTGGTCGATCCCAATGGCGGTGTCAACATTTTATGGCCGCTCTTTGGCATGGCCAATCAGATGCTTGCGGCCATTGCTCTGTGCTGCGTGACGCTGGTATTAGTAACGTCGGGCAAGCGGCGTTACGTCGCGGTCACCTTGCTGCCGCTGCTCGGACTGCTCGTTATCACCAGCGCTACCGCCCTTGAGAAGGCGTGGAGCAACAATCCCAGCATTGGCTTTTTTGCTGCGGCACGCGACTGGCAGAGCAAAATTGCCGCGGGCACGCTGGACGCTGCGGCGCAACGCATTGCCGAAACGCTGGCGTTTAATCAACAGCTGGTGGGTATTTTATCGCTGATTTTCCTTGCCGTTTTATGGGTGGTTTTCATTAATTTGCTCTATGTTTGCTGGCGGCATGTCACCGGACGTTCGATCCGCAAAAGCATCGAAGCACCCTACATGGCGACAAAACTCACCCCTGAAATGATCTCAGCTGGAGCCGGCAGTTTTGCGCACTAATTTAGTATTTGGCCCGGCTCCGCGCATGCTGCGCTTCGCAATAGTCGTCGCTTCGCGGGCTGATGGCTCGCACCGACGTGCTGTCGTCGCTTCCCAGTTCCTCCGTTCAGGAAAAAAGGCCCAGTGTCATTCCCGCGCAGGCGGGAATCCAGCCAGAGCGCTCTCAGGCGCGACATAACTCTGGATTCCTTAAGTTCACAAACGAAGTGCAACACTATGATAAGGTGTTGTGCTTATGGGAAAAACCTATCG
>JAIEPI010000092.1 GCA_019749855.1 Rickettsiales bacterium
GCGTGATGTTGGTCATTTGATAGGCGACGAGTTGGGCAATTGCCAGAGAGCCATCCACATGCGGAATTAGCTTCAGGTTGACGCGGGTTGTCGCCAGTCGCTCAGTGAGAGCGGCCACATCACCTGCTGAATCCTTAGAATCCATTAGATTATGATGTTTGTAGGTCATGGTGGCGATCGCCACAGGGGAGCCAGCATATTCCAGCTTTCCGGTAAGTGTATCCTGAGCAATCGCCAATGTGGGTTTGCCCAGTTTCTGGGGCAATCCCCAGATCTCACGTCCACCGGCGATAGGTGGCTCACAGTCCAGATACATCTGACACACATGGTGCATCGGCGCGCCTTCAAACAGGCACGGAATCACAACGCCCGTTTGAGTGTAATCACCAAAGCCTGAACTGTCTGCCATCCGTGCAAATTCATAGAGCACCCTGTTGCTTCCATTCGGCATGAGTGGCTGCGGAAGCAAGGCACGAATTGCTTCAGCATCAGACTCATAGGTGATGATAAAGTACTCGCGATTGACAAAATGGTAGGGCCCGCGCGGGTAGGTGGGGCTTGCAATCGGCATCGAAGCCGCATTCATAATGGACTGTCGATTCATTAGGTGATGTCCTGTGCCAGATAATCATGCAGCACGCGGCCGTAGGGGAGGGTGATGTCTGCAATAAAGTGAGTGCCACCCATCACTTGTCTCACGGGTAAATCCGCCACCGGTGCATTCACGTGTGGAATCAGATGCAGACGCGCAGGTCCCGCCCAGGCACCTTTCACATGAATATCGGTGAGATTATAGGCGACCAGCTGGGCAATGGCGTGCGTGCCATCCACATCAGGGATCAACTTGAGATTGACCTGAGTTTTCGCCATTTTATGTTCAATCGCCTGCGTATCCCTCAATCCTGTCTGCGCATTGATGGTCAGGTTTTCATGCTTGTAGCCCATGCTTGCCAGCGCCACCGGTTGCTTGGCATACTCTAACCGTCCCGTCAGTGTATCATTGACAACTTGCAGCTTTGGATTCGCAAATTTTTTGGGAAAGCCCCAGACTTCGCGCCCGCCGGAAATGGGCGGCTCACAATCCAGATACATCTGCGCGGTAAAATTCACATGCTCACCTTGATAAAGCGCGGGGATCACGATGCCCGTCTCAGTATAATCGCCAAAGCCGGAACTATCCGGCATGCGAATAAACTCATACAATACCGTATTGCTGCCGTCAGGCTCCAGAGGCTCGGGCAGTGCAGCGCGAATGGCTTCCGCATCAGAAATATAGGTGATGATGAAATACTCGCGGTTGATGAAACGATACGGGCCAAAAGGGTAACTTGGGCTGGCCAACGGCATCGATGGAAGTTTGAGAATGTCGCTAATTTCCATGGGTTTCCTACATAAATTCTTTGCGGATATCGACGGAGGATTCTTTGCCGATTTTGTCGTAATTTTTATCCAACCATTGCTTGGCAGTCAGGCGCCCTTCATCACGAAGGTGACAGAGAAAATGCCAGTCCGTATTCATTTTACTTGGGGCGCTGTGATGTGACATTTCCTCATCGCTGCGGATCGAATGAATATACATCTGCTTCATGTCGCTCGCCTTGACTTTTTTATCGTCAATGAGTTTTGACACAAAGGCAATCGCTCGCATTTCCCGCATCAGTGAAGAGTTAAAGCTCACCTCATTGAGGCGATTCAAAATCTCTGAGGCCGAGGTTGGAACCCCTTTTCGAACGATTGGATTGATGTGCACAATCACCACATCGTGCGAGTCGCAGTTATAGATCAGGGGGAAAATCGCTGGATTACCAATATAGCCACCATCCCAGAAGAACTCCCCATCAATTTCCACCGACTGGAACATGAAGGGCAGACACGCCGATGCCAGCACAGCTTCGGCGCTGATTTCTTTCGTTTCAAAAATACGCACCTTGCACGTTTCCACATTGGTGGCGCAGATGTTGAGTTTTATTGAGGAATGCTTGCGAATCGCCTCAAAGTCGATGGCATCATCAAGAATGGTTTTCAGTGGGTTGAGATTAAATGGATTGAGCTGGTAAGGGGAAAATACGCGGGTCATAAAATCCGCCATCTGGTAAAATGGGGATTGCTCAATCATGGGCTCATTATGCCCAGTATGGCTTGAAAAATCAGGCATGTAACGCATAGGATTGAAGCCTGCCGCTACATCGCTGACCTTTCGCCAGAACCGCTCAAGTGCCTCTCGTGCGTGCTCCTTATTGCCCTCAAGCAATCCCTGAGCCAGAACAACCGCATTCATGGCGCCCGCGCTGGTGGCGCTGATGCCTTCAATGTCTAATCGGCCATCTTCCAGCAGATAATCAAGCACACCCCAGGCGAATGCCCCGTGTGACCCGCCACCCTGCAAAGCAAGATTCACCGTCTTTGCGGGTTTTTTTTTCGCGGTGGTTGAGGTTTTTTTCATGAATGATTCTACTGTGCCGTCCAGCCACCATCAATGGGTAGTGAAATACCCGTGATAGAGCTGCCCGCATCACTGCATAAAAAGACCACCGCGGCCCCCATTTGCTCCGGCGTAGCAAAGCGTTGAGACGGCTGTTTCTCTGAGAGCAGTTCTTTTGAAGCCTGCTCAACAGAAATGTTTTCTTTAGCCGCGCGATCGTCGATTTGCTTTTGTACCAGCGGGGTGAGGACCCAGCCTGGGCAAATGGCATTGCAGGTGATGTTGGCGGTGGCATTTTCTAACGCGACGACTTTCGTCATGCCGACAATGCCA
>JAIEPI010000096.1 GCA_019749855.1 Rickettsiales bacterium
AGGAATGTTGCCCCGCCGCCAATACTTTGACCATGTTTGGGCAGCACATGCTCCGCAAGCATCCGTTCCTTTGCTAACGGGGGTGTAAGCCCGTAAACATTGAAATGCGCTTCCTGGGGTAACCAGGCGGTTTTTGCGCTAATGCTCGCAAGCGTTGCTTCTTTGTGCATCGCAGGTCGCGCTGTCATCATGATGACGTGGTGCGGCCTGATTAACTCCACCAGCCAGCGACGATATTGCTCTGCCTCGATCTGTTTTATGAAAGGGCGGCGTTTATCATCGCTGTTTTCCACCAGCGTGTAGTTAAGGTCGAGCAAGAGTATCATAGCACAAGTCCCGTTCGCTCGGAGAAAGCGCGTTTTGCATCAATTACACGCCCCATCCTGCTGCCATCAGGATAGGGTAAATCGAATTCAAACTCGAGTGCTGCGTTCAACTTTTTGTAATCAATCGGTTTCGGCCTCGCACATACCGCCTGCACGTTGCTGTTGCTCTCCGATACCTGGACGATCTCGAAAAACTCTTTGAACAGGCAATAGAACTCGTTCTGGCTATGGTACTTCTGCACCTTCGGGCTGCTGGTCATATCGCCCAGCGTGATGCCCGATTCATATTCGAGCAAAAAGGCACGCCCCGTCGATTGCCGTTCGTTCAGGGAATTATAGCCTTTCAGCTGGCGAATGTTGATGTGGTTGATACTTGATGCCACCGCATAGAGTTTCGTTTGCGGCGAACAGAGCGCGGCGCACAGGCAAATGATGTGCTTGCGATCTTCCTCAAACGGCACGCTATTCAGCACGCTGGATATGAACACCGAATTGTAGGGGATTTTGCGATCACCGACATCGGCAAGGAACTCATCCACCACGCGCAAGGACTCTGCCTTGTCAATTTCTTCGGACTCATTCACGCGATACGGCTCAAACGGAGTGACGCGCACGCCGATGGAACGCAGGATTTGCGTTTCATGCAAATGCCCCGCACCGAAATCCAGCACCGACTTGCCGTGTTCCTTGATCCACTTGTCGCGGTTCTTCGGCTCGGCCACATCAAAATCCTTTGAAGTGCTGTTGCCAGCCACCGTGAAAATAAACCCGCGCCCCAGATCCTCGCGCACGCGGCGCAGGCGGCGGAACGAATTGTAGCGCAGCAGGTCGCGGTAACGATTATGAATGTCAAAATCCATCGAGAGCAGGTTCAGCATGGCATCGGCCAGCCGCGCTTCGTCTTCCGTCACCAACACCACCGCCACTTCAGAGCGTTTGGATTCCGCCTGCATCTGCAAGCGGCCTATGCCATTCACCACGCGCAGGTCTTTGGTGGTAACCACGGGCATCAGCACGCCTTTGAGGTAAAGCGTCTTGGAAATGCTGGTGGCATAGGTGATCCAGCGGCCTTTGTTCGCTTTGAGCAACGGCGCAATCGGCATCACCTGCGCCTTCAGGCACGGGTAGAACTCGGGCGTGTCAGGCGTTTTGTCAGGAATTGCCGCCGCAATCGCCTTCACATCCACCCGCGCCAGCGCATCGGTGATATTCTCGGGCGTATCCTTCGGGCGCAAATCATTGGTGGCGCGGTTAAAGGCGACGTTCACGCCTTTGCGCTCCTCCAAATCCATCGCCCTGGTGAACTCCACTGGCACTTGTTTCACGCCCAGCCGCTTCGCCACATGGTGCCGCTGGTGACCAGAGATGATTTCGCCGTCGGGCGTGGCATAGATGGGGAGAAGAAAGCCCAGCTTGCGAAGCGACAGTTCAATCAAATCGAGGCGGCGAGGATCTGCGGTGCGCGGATTGTAGGTGGATGGGTTAAGGCTATCAATGTCGATCAGTTTCATAAGCCGAGCCTCTTTTTCAGTTCGTGGACAATGGCTTCCTTGTCGAAGCCGACTTCCTGTTTCACTTCCTCAATCCATGCGAGGTATCGTTCGCGGGAAATCTCAAAGCTGTAGGGTCCGATGGTTGCGCGGGTGTCGGCTTCGTCGATGGGCTTTTCCTCATCGTCATCAATGCCGTCGGTTAGCAGGCTTTCGAGGCTTTTCTGCAGTTGCTCCAATTCCGCCGCTTCAAATCCCAGCACCGCTTTGTCGAATGACATGTTGTCGAGATCAGCCAATTCGAGGGAGAGCATTTCGTTATCCCACTGCGCTTCCTCGCCCGTGCGGTTGTCGGCAATGCGATACGCCTTCACCTGTTCGGCGGACAAACCCTCCGCCACATGCACAGGCACTTTCTTCAAGCCCAGCTTCTGCGCTGCCTGATAGCGTGTATGCCCCGCGATGATGACCATTTCGGAATCCACGACAATCGGCTGGCGGAATCCGAACTCCTTGATGGAGGCCGCCACCTTGTCCACCGCGTGCGCGGTAATCCTTGGGTTTCGTGCGTAAGGCACAAGTTTTTTGAGGTCGAGTAATTCGACTTTCATAGGGTTCTCCATGTTTGAAAAAACGAAACGAAATGGACTTCTGGAACGTGTCGCTGGCGAAATGCCGCGCCAAGCGTCCCCGTATAGGTTCGGCTTGGGAAGGACCCAGAAGGTCAACCAATTGTTATTAAAGGCAAAAGAGCCTTGATTGCAGGCGGCAGGGTGTTATCCGATAGAAGGTTTAACCCCAGCAAATGAAGGAAAATGCTATGCAAATCGTCGAAAACACCACCGAAACACCCCAACGTGACAACCAAAGCCCGATCATCGCCGCTTTGAACGACCGCTTCCGCCAGACATACTGGGGAGGCAAGGTCATGACGACCAGCGGCGTGAACGAATTGAGCGATGATACTCGCGCCGCCGTGTTCGCCGCCGTA
>JAIEPI010000170.1 GCA_019749855.1 Rickettsiales bacterium
TTTTTCCATCGCGCTCAACGCCTCACCAGTGCTATGGCCGGGCAGTGTATTGCCTTGAAGCTCCGCTGAAGTATAAAGATTATAGCGCGGTTGCCGCGACGGCCCTGAGCGATCCTCAAAGGTTGCTAACGAACCAAGCGGCACCATCTTTCCCTCATTATTGCGCACGCGTAGGCGGCCAATGTCATCCGGTGCCATGCGATAATCACTGTCCGCTTGCGCCGTCACGCGATAGGTGCGGCCCAGATAACTGAAATCATTGATGTAAGCCGAACCCAGATACACATTCAACGCTTCAAACACCCGATCCAGCGGCACGCCCAAACGCTCGGCTCGCTCACGATCAATATCAAGAAATAGTTGTGGCGTTGCCGTTTCATAAAAACTGAATGCCTGCGTCACCACATTGGAAGCATTGGCAGCGCCTGCCAACTGCCACAAGGCCCCATTGAGCGCGTCAATGCCCACACCACCGCGATCCTGAAGAATCATCTTGAAGCCACCACCATTGCCGATGCCGCGCACCGGTGGCGGCGGAATCACCACAATAAATGCATCCTCGATACCACTCATGGCGCCCCACATTTGCCCCATCACACCATCAAAGGTGAGGCCTTTCTTCTGTCGCGTCTCAAAATCAGCTAATATGGGGAAAATGGCACCCGCATTGGTCGCATTGGTGAACGTGGCACCATTGAATCCGGCAAAACCCACCGCATTGACCACACCGTCAATTTTCAACAGGCGTGAGACGGCATCTTTAATCACCGCGTCAGTTCGCTCAAGTGAAGCCCCAGGGGGCAACTGAACGGCCACAATCATGTATCCCTGATCCTGCTGCGGAATAAAACCAGCCGGCACTTGCCGGAAGGTAAACAGCGTTAGCACCATCAGGCCGACATAGAGGATGACCATGACGCCAAGCATTCGTACCACACGTGTCGCTAGACGCCCATAACGCTCCGAAAAAAGCGCCATAAAGCGATTGAAATGAAAGTAAATCCACGGTAGCGCATTCAGCCTGAGTGTCGGCGCCCGCGTCTGTTCTTCTTTGTGCGTATGTTTGATAATCAGCGCCGCCAGGGCTGGACTCAACGTCAAGGAGATGGCAACCGAAAACGCCGTTGAAACAGCGACCACGACGCCGAATTGCTGAAAGAAGCGGCCGGAAATCCCATCAATAAATGTTGTAGGCAAAAACACGGCAATTAGCACAAGTCCAATCGCAACCAATGCGCCGCCCACCTCATCCATGGTCTGATGCGCCGCATCACGCGCATTCATCCCCTGCGACATCAGCCGCTCCATATTCTCAACAACTACAATCGCATCATCCACCACAATACCGATTGCCAGCACTAGGCCAAAGAGCGTGAGGTTGTTGAGTGAAAAACCAAGTGCCGCCATCACGGCAAAGGTGCCTATCAATGAGAGTGGAATCGCCACAATAGGGATAATGGCGGAGCGCCAGTTTTGCAAAAACAGAATAATGACCAGCACCACTAACACGATGGCTTCAAGAATCGTGTGATACACCGCGTTGATCGACTGATCGATGAATACCGTTGGATTATAGGCAATTTTATACTCCAACCCCTTGGGAAAGCGGGTGGATAACTGCTCCATGGCACGCTCTATCGCCTCTGCTGTCGCCAATGCATTACTGCCGGGACGCTGGAATACCGGAAGCGCCACCGCTTTTTTATCGCCAAGATAGCCACGCGTAGCATAGCTCTCTGCGCCCAATTCCACCCGCCCAATGTCACGAACACGAACGATGCGTCCATTGGGCGTTGATTTCACAACAATGTCTGCAAATTGCTCGGGGTCAATTAACCGCCCTTGCGTCTGCACATTAATTTCAAAAGCACTTTGTTTTTCTGCTGGCTGTTGGCCCAGTGTTCCCGATGCCACCTGCACATTCTTTGCTCGCAAAGCATTGACAACATCGCCCGCCGATAAATCCAGCGAGGCAATACGATCAGGATCGAGCCAGATGCGCATGGAATACTCGCTCGCACCAAACAAGCGGATATCACCGACACCGTCAATCCGCGTCAGAGTATCTTTGAGTTGAAGATTCGCGTAGTTGGCAATGAAGGTCTGATCAAACGTCGCATCGGGTGAAAACAGATTCACCACCATCATGAGATCCGGCGAGTTTTTACGGGTAACAATCCCACGCCGCCGCGCTTCTTCCGGCAGGCGCGGCTCGGCAATGGCCACGCGGTTTTGCACCAGAACCTGCGCCGTATCAAGGTTGGTACCAATTTTAAAGGTAATCGTCAGCGACATCGCACCATCATTGGTCGATTGCGACGACATATAAAGCATGTTCTCAACGCCGTTGATTTCCTGCTCCAATGGCGTTGCGACGGTCTTGGCGACTGTCTCCGCATTGGCCCCCGGATAGCTGGTCGTTACCACAATCGTCGGCGGCACGACTTGCGGATATTGCTCAATCGGCAGTGAAAAATAACTGATGGTTCCGATAATGAGCGTGATAATCCACAAAACACTGGCGAAGATCGGCCGCTCAATAAAGAAATGCGAAAACTTCATTCCGCGTTATCCTCAGTTGCGGCAGCCTTGACTGGAGCCATCTCCTTTTTTTCGGACGATGAGACATCACCGGAGGGCGGCATCGGCGTCACCTGCATTCCCGGGCGGATTTTGGCGAGACCGGACCACACAATTTGGTCACTGTCACTGAGGCCGCTACGCACAATACGCCATTTGCCCTCATACAATGGCCCCAACACTACGGGTCGCGGCTCAATCGCGTGATCAGCATTCACCGTGTAGACAATTTTCTGCGACTGATTCGAGGCCACAGCTTCATCTGGAATAAGCATTGCTTCATATTCACCACT
>JAIEPI010000111.1 GCA_019749855.1 Rickettsiales bacterium
GACTGCGGGTCTTCCGACATAATCATGCGGTTAGGACCAATTTCGATGTCCTTCTGGTCTTGAGAGAAACCTGCGCCATGCAATAGCGGGAAACGAATGAAATGCAGGATATGTTCTTGGTCAGATGAGGACTGCCAGTGCAAAACGTTGAGATGTGCCAAATCCAACAAAGGCGGCTTGGCTTCCATATAGCCAGTTTTGCCAGTGTAAAAAGTCACGAGAGGAATGCGCCCAAGCGAGATTAAGCCTTGGTCAACAATGACCCATTCTTTCTTTTGCAGCTCATAAAGCTCAAAACGGTCAGGATATAAAACTCGGATGCGCTGGACGAATTTTTCGCCCCATTCTCCGTCAGCCTCCGTGCTGTTTTCACGAAAGCGCACCTGTGTAAGCGTGCGCACACCATTAATCAATTCTGACCGCCAACCGATTAAATCAGTGGCACGAACAGGCACAATGTAAGGGCGTGTCTTTAGGCTCTGCTCATCTGCCAGTGTCTTTTCACCGTCATTGCGTGGATGATCGACAAGCAGATGAACGAGTCCATCGGTCAGCCCATATTCAAAGATTTCACGGCAAAAAGTGGTAACATTACTGCCGCAAAGGTCGATGTCTTTGCTCCACTCTTTGATTTGTTCTGGGGTGTCTTCGAGCAAATTCACAGGTTTAGAAAATGGTTTTCCAACTAGTTTTTGCACCGTATCCGCAAAAGCATTGTAGAGAACCGAACGCGACAAACGATTGCGATATGCAGCCACGCTTTCTTTAGGCTCGCGCGGAAGATATTTTTGCCCAGCTTCACGCATAGCTTCCGTGCCGCCCATAAGCGTAGTGACCAGCTCAAGGTCACTCAGCATATTCAGATATGCTTTTGAAGGCGTATCAATGGTTGGTTTCTTAGCCATGAAGTTATAACCTGAATTCGTTGCTGGTTTGTTTTTCGCCGCCGCCCATTATGGCGTAGCGAGTTTCGTCTGCTGCGTGGTCTTCCGAGTCGGTGTCCACGTCGTCAGGGTTTTTGCTGTCACGCTGCAAAACTGGCACTGTGCGTATCCAGTCAACACAGTTTTCAAAAACCCATAAGCCCGCACTTTCTGGAACATCCTTAAAGCTGGCTTCCATCATGCCGCGCATCTTCTGCCAGCCAGCAATACGATTGTTGTCAGCTTTAGAAAATGTAATCATCCCGCCGGCATCACGTGCGCCTTCACGCAGCTGGTCATAGATGCTAGGCCCACCAGCTTTAATGAAGATGGATGGATCAGCTACGCAGCCGCGCCAGTTATAGCCCTGACTGCGGCTGACGATGCCAGCACCAACCTGTTTGTTATTCAGGTTTAAGCCAGTGTCAGGCTTGACATAGCCTTGCGTGTCTTTTGCAACGGTGTACCACTCACCCACTCGAATAAGCGAACCGCGAGGGAAATGTATGTTGAGATTTTCAACAAGGCTTCCGTCGCTTTCTGCCCATAAACCGAGCGAAGATGGTTTTGCCGAACCCCAGTCGAAGGAACGGCGCATCCGCCAGCTTGCAGGAATTTTGAAAGGTGTAAGGATTTGCTTTGCTGGGCTCCAAACATCATCAAAGAAGCCGCCTGCAACGATGTCCCAGATTCCAAAACGCCATGCTTTAATCAATGCGGTAGATCCCGCCTGTAAAAGACGGCGTTCATACCCAGGGTCTTTTTCCATCAAAGCAGGATTGTCTTCGAGCTTTGCAGGAATGAATACGCGTGTTTCACCGCTGACAGGGTCGATAATCCGCGTGTAACCTGATGGCGCCGGAGTGATGTAGCGTTGTTTTACCCAGTTATGTCCTGCACCGCCGGGGTTGCCTGTAAGTCGCAATTTAACTTTTACGCCATGTGCAGAACGCAACGTAGCGCGGATGCGGTCAATGGCTGCTGGTGTCGGCCAGTTGGTCACTTCTTCAATGCAAATCCAAGTGTAGCTGTGACCTTGATAGTTTTCAGCGTCTTTCTCATCCCAGAGATGGCGCAGTTTTAAGGTTGCGCCGTTTGGGAATAACCAGAGCTGGTCACCTTTAAGCCATAATGCGCCAACTTTAGGGAAAATTTGCTGCGCGCGGAACTGGACTTCTTCGAGTTGTTTGTAGGTGCGACGGAAGAAAACCCCACGCGCATATTGTCCGTAACGGCTTGCATGAATGGCAAAGTCACCGAGCATTCCGTCGGTTTTGCCGCCACCGCGCGCGCCACCATAAAAGACTTCATAAATCTCACAAGAAACCAAGGCTTCTTGCGGCCCAGGCTGAGGACGCCAGATTGTTATGTAGTTTTTTACACGCTCTTTGGTTTGAATTTTGCTTCCCATGCGTCATCATTCTCGATTGCGGCTGGGGCTTCGATTACGAACTTGAGCGATTCGCCATTTGCACCTGAGAACTCCTGACGCTCGGTGTATCCTCGGTTTTTGCCCTTGGTTTTAAGAAAGAAAATGATGGCGGTCAGATCGCCTTCACCAATTTTCTCTGCAAGTTTGCCCTCTGCCAAGTCGATGCGTGACGCTTCGCATTCCTCGACTACCCGTTGCAGGCGCTTGTTTGCCTTGACGTAATTGGTAACCGTGCTGGGTGAACAACGCAGCTTATTAGCAGCAAGATATTGCAAGCCCGCAGAATCGCGAAGTGCTTGCTCAATCTCAGCCTGTGTGAATTTCCGTTTCTTTGGCATTGTCGGCAGTTTCCTCGGTTGCCTCTGCCGGAGCTTGTGCCTTCAGTTGCTCAAGACGTTCCATTGCCAGGTCAGCCAGCTCGCGGATGGCAACGGCATTATTGAAAACGTTTTTGAATTCTTTAACGGCAACGATGGTTTCAAAAAGCCGCGCATAATCATCATACGCCGCCAGCAGATAGGTTTTCTTTTCGTTTGGTTTGCCCAAGCGTTCCAGATACGCCATGAACGCTTCTTTTTCCTGCGGCAGAAATTGCAGCACGATTTCTTCAT
>JAIEPI010000100.1 GCA_019749855.1 Rickettsiales bacterium
TACCTGATGTCACGCAGGCGTTACGCGAGATTGTCGGTTGGCAGCCAGACGCATGGGAAGGCAAGCGTGATAAGGCAATTTTGCTGTTGCTTTATGGTTGTGGGTTGAGGGTGAGTGAGGCTTTGAATCTTAATCAGGTAATAATTGCCCAGTTAGGAGAAACAATCAAAATTCTCGGGAAAGGGCAAAAAGAGCGGATCATTCCCCTGCTGCCTCCCATCCGTGAAGCGATTAAAGATTACATAAGCGAGTGCCCCTTTGTAACGATGAGCCGACCAAAAGCATCACAACCGCTGTTTTTTGGTCATAAAGGAAAGCGCCTGCAAGCGGCCATCTTTCAGCGCCAGCTACAGAGCTTGAGACAAGCCTTTGATCTTCCCGAATTCATGACCCCCCATGCTTTTCGCCATAGTTTTGCGACGCATCTTCTGGCCGCCGGAGCCAGCCTGCGTGATATTCAGGAGCTATTAGGCCATGAAAGCCTCGCCACGACTCAGCGCTACACCCATGTGGATACACACCGACTGCTGAGCGCCTACAGTGCCGCGCATCCTAAATCATCGCGCTAATCAATCGTCACTCTTTGCTAATACCCCATAGCGATACCACGCCGGATCTTTGAGGCTCTCGAGAAACGTTCGGTGCGCCGTACGTTCTTCTTCGCTGAGACTGAAATAACGTCGCTTGACGGTGATCTCGCGCGCGCTGACAATTGTTTGTTGTTTAAAAACATCCTCTTGCTGTTGCTCAAGCGCGAGAAGTGTCTGGCGACCGCCCTGCAATTCGAGGTAAACATCCGCTAACAACTCGGCGTCCAGTAGCGCCCCATGTCGAGTACGGTGGGTATTATCAATGTTGAAGCGTCGGCACAGAGCATCCAGACTCGCCGGTTGCCCGGGGAATTTTTTTCGCGCCATTGTCACGGTATCCACCGCCCGTTGCATGGGTAGCGCTGCTTTGCCGCATCGCTCGAGTTCCATTGTCAGGAACCCCATATCAAACGAGGCATTATGAATAATCAGCGGCGCATCATCGATAAACTCCAAAAACGCGTCGACGATTTCTGAAAACAGGGGCTTATCACGCAAAAAATCATCGCTTAACCCATGCACCGCCTCGGCGGCTTTCGGCATGGAGCGCTCAGGGTTGAGATACACGTGAAACACTTCGCCGCTACGCACATTGCCACGCATCTCCACACAACCAATTTCAACGATTCGGTCGCCCGTTTTGGGATTGAGTCCGGTGGTTTCTGTATCCAGTGCGATTTCCCGCAGCATCTAGGCAACGACCGCTTCGACCATGATTTCCACCGCATAGTCGGGTGTAGCCAGACGCGCCTCAACGGTGGCACGTGCGGGTGTTTGTCCGGCGATAGCCCAAGCGTCCCATGCACGATTCATTTCACTGAATTTCGTGATATCACTCAGCCAGATGTTGGCTTTGAGAATACGAGTTTTATGGCTACCGGCGCGCGCAAGCAATGCATCGATCTGGGCAAGAATATCAACCGTTTGTTCATACACAGACAAGCCTGCCGCCTGATCGGCCACTACGCCTGAGAGGTACACTTTGCCTTCGTAAATGACGGCATCACTCATACGGGTGCCGGATTCAATGCGTTGGATATCAGACATCAAAATGCTCATTTCTCAGTGATTATTCTATGCATGTAACAGAGAATATGTCCGCAGTAAATTACCCACTACAAGGTGACTGCGTGCCCTGCGGTGAGCTTGCGCATGCCCATGTGCTGTGTGAGGTGATAGATTACTGACTTTACCTGTCGCAACGCGTCGGCTTTGCCAAGGCCCGTACGAATGTCAATATGAGCGCGTTTACGTTTTTCATGTGTGGGCATCTGCCGTCGCACAATATGCGCATATTTCTCTTCCGTCATTGAGGGGCGTGCAAAGGCGCGCGCCCGTTGTTGCCAGGGCGCACAGGAGGTCATGAGGATCAGATCAAAGCGGTCCTGCGCTTCCACCTCAAATAAAAGAGGAATCTCAGCAATGAACCATGCTTTGCCATGGCGGCGGCATTGTCGTTCAAACGCCTGTTCCGCCCTCCGCACCGCTGGATGCAGTAGTTGCTCCAGCCAATGGAGCGCCTCCGCGTCATGAAACACAATGTCACCTAAAATTTTGCGCTGAATCTGCCCGTTGTCAAACACCTCAGGGAAGCGCTGTGCCACACGCTCTTGCACGGCACCAGATCGATGCAGCAGCTGATGCACCGCCTGATCCGCATCAAAGCGCGGCACGCCCATCAACTCAAATTGCTTGGCCACGGTACTTTTGCCGGTGGCGATCCCGCCTGTCAGGCCAATGCGAATCACTGTTTTTTCTCGTGACTGGCCATGACACGCGTACGCAATGCCTCATTAATGGTGGGGGAAATGGCAAACCAATGCGTAAAGGCCTCGGCGGCCTGACCTAACAACATACCCAGCCCATCCACGGTGACCAGCCCCCGCTGCTGTGCCTGCTGCAACAAGGGCGTGAACAAGGGTGCATAGACAATATCACTGACAATCGTTTGATCCTGCGCGTTCGCCAGAGATAATTCCAAGGGTGGATATCCATCCATTCCTAATGTCGTGGTGTTCACTATCAGTCCAGCTTGCATCACGGCGTCGTGGCGCTTCTCCCATGATAGGGCATGTATCTTCACATTGTTTGCCAGTGGCGTCAGCTGCTCAATCAGGTTTATCGTGCGCTCAGTGCTTCGGTTACAAATCGTGATGTCACGTGCACCACCCATGATGAGCGCTGCCACAATTGAACGTGCCGCTCCCCCTGCCCCAAGCACAAGGCTATGCGCGATCTGGCGTGACAGGATTTCAGTGTCAACGCTGTCTCGGAGGTGCTTCAAGAAGCCAGCAGCATCCGTGTTTAGCCCATGCCAGCGCCCATGCTCAATCACGATGGTGTTGACCGCCCCAATGGCCTGTGCCTGATCGTCGATGCTATCAAGGTAAGGCATGA
>JAIEPI010000081.1 GCA_019749855.1 Rickettsiales bacterium
GACGACCGCTTTGCGCATGTCGGCATTGGGCAGTGACTCAATCGCTTTGTTGAGCGCCTTCTTGTCGTAGGTGGTTTCATGCTCATATGGCGCGGCGGGCGGCTCATGCAGCGCAGAGGCTGGCTTGCTGGCCGATACACCCTCCAGCAAACTGCCAGCGGTGACACCCAGTGCTTCAGCAATTTGAACCAGGCGCGCGCAGCTGATACTGTTTTCGCCCTTTTCGTATTTCTGAATCTGCTGATGAGACAGACTATCGCGCAGTGCTTTGCCCAGCTCTTCCTGTGTTATGCCAAGCGCATTACGACGCTCGCGGATACGGTTTCCCACCTGAACATCCACGTCATCCAGCTGCCATGTTGTCTTCTTTGACGCTGCTTTTCTCATTGTAAAACACACCTCCTACCCGTTGGGGTAGCCTTATTAAACATAAAAATACAATGCGGTAATGGAAATAATACTGATTTATTGGAAATCCCGCTACGCGAAATTCCGATGAGCATTAGCGTTCCGCACCTGAGGGTAAGCTGCGAAACGTATGAAGGCAAACATTTGTGGAAAAAGAATAAAACTGTCACGCATTGATCGAGAGCTCGATCAGGTGGAACTCGCTGCTGCCCTGTCCGTGGATCATGGTATCGAAATATCACAAACAAGCATCTCGGAAATTGAGCGCGGCGTGCGCGGCCTTCGGGATTTTGAACTGGCGGCCATTTGCAAAGTGCTTGAGATCAGCCCTGAGTGGCTGTTATTCGGTCAGGATTCCGATAAAGCTGGCTCGAAAAAATCCCGTAGCTAGGCAATTATTTCCCGCATTACTAGAATTAAAGATTGCCAATTCCACCAGAGGTTGCTAATATGCGCCTCCCTTGTGCTAATCAATGGGGCTCATAAATCATTGCACAACAATACTATAGGGAGATCGGTATGGCAAATGTACATGAACTGAAACCAACCGAAGAACAGCGTTTAAGTATGGCAGATCAGAACTTTCTATCGTGGTTAGAAATGACTTCAGCACTTCCACATGCTCATATTCACGCGGTGTTCGACGGGTTCAAGAAAAAGCTAGTGAAATACACCAAGCGATCTGGGCAGCCAGTAGATGATGTCAGCGTGCCTGAAATCATTGCTCTGTTCATGGACCATGTGAACAAAATGGGCAGCCAGTTCGGAAACTGTCGATATATGAGTGTGATGTATGGCAGCAAAAACGGTGAGGATGATTAAAAAACTGAGGGATATGGATAACTCGTTCGTATTAGGGTATAGATAACAGCGAGGTATTTATGACCAAACAAATTGATAATATACTGGCTTTTCTGAAAAAAGAAGTGCCAGCCAGCAACCACCTAAAACATCTGGAAAGTGATGTATGGGCGCGAATTGTGGCGGAAAAATCTGAGCAGCCGGTAGGCTTCCTTGAGGGGCTGGTAGCATCTCTTTTTCCAAGGCAGCACCGTTTTGCACCAGTGATGATAGCTGCTGTGTTTGGCGTTGTCATCGGCCTTGGCACATTGCAATCCCCTGCGCCAGATGCGGCGGAAATGCTGAATTTCAAAGTTTTTAAGCCGAAGATTATTGCTTTGGCTTCTATCACTCCCAATTATGAGCGTTTATGAAACGATTTTACCGTGATCTCCGCCTCAGCCTGATTGTCGCAGCTTTAGCCTTCAGCGCGTGCTGGATGGTGGGAAATTCATTTATGGGACATGGTAAAACATCTCATGACCCGCATCAATGGCTACATGAACAACTCAATATAACGGCAGAGCAAGACAAAAATCTGGAGCCGATTGAGGCAAGATTTGCAGAGCGCAAAAAGACACTGGAAGCAGAAATTCATCAAGCCAACCGCGAACTGGCTACAGCCATTAACAAGGATGGCAACTATTCCCCACGCGTGCAGCAATCGGTCGATAAAATCCATACAGCGATGGGCGAATTACAAAAAGTGACGCTTGAGCATTTGTTTGAAATGCACAGCGTGCTGACACCAGAACAGCGAAAGAAGTTGAATAGCCTTACGACTGACGCGCTCACTCATAACCCATAAAGCGCGGTGGCATGAAGGAATGCACAGATCAGGAACTAATTAAGAAGTTGCAGGGCGGAGAGAATCCCGCCCTCAATGAATTGATGGCGCGGTATAAACACCGCGTTTTTGCATTTATACGCCGTTATGTTGGCGATGAAGACGTGGCCTATGATCTGGTGCAGGAAACTTTTACCAAGCTCTATTTTTCTGCCAGCACCTACAAATCTGAATACAAATTCTCGACATGGCTTTTCCAGATCGCCCTCAATCTTTGCCGCGATCATGGACGTAAGAAGAAGCTGGTGCATTTCTTCTCAATGGATGACGATAATTCCGGCTTTGATTTTGCCGATGCCGCACCAAACCCCGAAGCTATCGCGCAATCGAATCAGGCCGTGCGGCTTATCAATCAATCCGTTGAATCACTGCCACATAAACTTAAGACTGCGTTAATACTTTTTGCGCTGGAAGACCGCACACAGGAAGAATGCGCGGAATTGCTAGGAGTAACAGCAAAAACCGTTGAAACCCGCGTCTATCGTGCCCGTAAGCTACTGGAAGAAAAAATCTTCAAAAAACGATGATATTTTTTGAGGGATGACCAATTCCACTTCGTAATAGTGGGTACTTATCATTTGATAAGTCTCGTCACTCTTACAGGAGTTGGTTTATGAAAATCATCTATACGCTGGGGCTTATCGCCTTGATAGCTTCGGCAAGTGCAGCACAGGCAAACGACAACGCATATCCATTGGGACAGAAGCCGCAGCGCATTCACAATCAGCAGGAATATTGGCAGGGTAAACCCGGCAATAGTGCCTCGGTTCAGAAAAGTGCTGAGTATGATGTTGCCGTAACGCCGCAGCAGCGCATGGCAAAACGCAGTGCAGAGTATTTCGCTGGTAAAGGCGGAAATAGCGGTGCAACGCTCACAAAAAATTCCGATTACGATTTTGTGTCCACCCCACAACAACGCACTGCAAAACGTAATTACGACTATTTCAACAAATGACTGTTAATCAATGATATGACGGCTTGCGG
>JAIEPI010000190.1 GCA_019749855.1 Rickettsiales bacterium
GTTGGTCGCTAGGATGATTTCCTCCACTTCCGCGGAGGCAGCGCGGCGCACGAGTGTCTCCACATTTAGCTTTTCCGGCCCCACCTGATCCATCGCTGAGAGCACACCGCCCAGCACGTGATACAGGCCGCGATATAAGTGCGAGCGCTCCATCGCCCATAAATCGGAAAGTTCCTCCACCACACAGATAATGCGCGCGTCGCGTCGGGTGTCGCTACATATGCCGCACGGGTTGTTGCTATCGAGATTGCCACAGGTGTCACAGGTGACAATACTGCCCATGACGCCCTGCATGGCGGCGATGAGGGGTTGCATGAAGGCATCGGGTTTCTTGATCATCTGCAAGACCACGCGCCTTGCTGAGCGCGGCCCGAGGCCGGGCAGACGTCCGACCTGATTGATCAGTTGTTCGATGGGTGAGGGCGTAGGCATGGCTTCTTATATCCTTTTTTCTTCACGCCCTGAACTTGTTTCAGGGCCCACGGTTCTACCCGCTGGATGAGTCTGTTGAAGCGTGGATGCTGAAACGAGTTCAGCATGTGGGTTCGTTTTAATTTCGCCGGTTTCAGCCCTTATCAGAGTGAGAAAGAGGTCTTCCCAATGCGGGTTATCCCGCTCGATAAGGTTCTTCTTCCAGTCGCGGTGCCAGTTTTTTAGCTGACGTTCGCGGTAGGCTGCCGCCTCGGCGGAGTCGGTGACTTCGAAATACACGAGGCGATGCACGTGATGCTGTTTGGTGAACCCATCCACGACTTCCTGCCGGTGCTGCTCCATGCGTCTAAGGAGGTTTTCCGTGCGCCCAATATAGAGCGTCCCGTTGGGCTGACTGGTGAGGATGTAGATGTAATAGTTCACTGACGTATATAGGAAACGAGCAGCCTTTTTATAATGTGCCTTTGGTTCAAAACGGTAGTTTCAGGCCACCGGGCAAGTCCATGCCACCGGCCACGCGGCCCATCTCGTCATTGAAGCTGCTATCCACTTTGGCTTTCGCATCACTGAACGCCGCAACAATTAAATCTTCCAGCACCTCTTTTTCATCCTTATCAATCACGGCGGGGTCCAGTGAAATCCGCAGCAACGCCCCTTTGCCATTCAGCGTCACCTTGACCATGCCGCCACCGGCGGCGCCCTCTGTTTCGCGTGTTTCCAGCTCGGCCTGCAACTCACCAATTTTTTGCTGCATTTGTTGCGCTTGTTTCATCATTTTTTGAATGTTCATGGCGTCCTCATTGAAAGTGATCCCACATGGGGTGATGGCGTGTTTATTGATGTTTCAAAGCTATACTTATGTCGCGTGGTTCAGGCAATCCCAAGCTTACTCCGCATGCAGCGCCGTGAGCTGCGCGCCCACAAAAGCGCTAAGCAGTGTTTTGACGACCGGTTCTTGCGCCACATCGCGCAGTGCCGCCTGATGCGCCGTTTCTTTTTGCGCCGTGAGGGTTGCGCCCCCTTCTGGCAATGCTACCGACAAAACGCGCCACGGCATACGCGTTGATGCCTCAAGGAACGTGGCTAATTGCGCTGGAAATCCGCTAGGCATGGATTTCAGCGGCGCTATTTCCAGTTGCCCAGCAACAATGCTGACGGGAACGACCGTCTGCGTAAGATTATGCAGCAACATCGCCTCGCGTCTCAGATCCAGCTGAGCCTGAAGCTCCTCCCAGCTCTCAATCACCGGTAGCGGATTGGATGTCGCCAGTTGCAAGTGCGAGGTGGTGCGTGGTTCCGCTGACACTTCCGGCTGCAAACGAGGCGCTGCCATCGCCGTGGCGGTTCCGCTCTGCGCCATGACAGCAACGGGTGGTGTGCGTGTGGCAGGCGCGCTGGCGGTGCCATGTGACGCGGCGGGGGCGCCATCCTGTAGACTGCGGATGAGATCCGCCGGTGAGGGAAGCTGCGCCGCATAGGCGAGCCTGATGAACACCATCTCAGCTGCCGCGAGCGTATCAGGGGCGCGCTTGACCTCGTCCACGCCCTTCAGCAGCATCTGCCAGGCACGTGTCGTATCGGCAACGCTGAGGGCTTGTGCCAATTTAGCCGCCTCAGTTTTCTCCTCCTGCGAGAAAGCCGGCCCAAGGTCACTGGTGGGGGCAATCTGCAGTCGGGTGAGGATGTGCACCAGCGCCAGCAGCTCTTGCAACAGCTGCACCAGATCCGCACCATCGCGGTATTGTGCACCCAGTGCATCAAGCGCCGTCTGAATTTCGCCGCTGAGCGTGGCCTCGAGCAAGGCGAAGAGACGACTGCGATCAGCCAGCCCCAGCATATGGCGTACCGCTAGCGCATCAATGCGCGGGGATTGCTCGCCCATGCCGTGCGCAATCGCCCGATCGAGTAATGACAGTCCATCACGCACCGAGCCTTCGGCGGCCAGAGCAATCAGGCGCAGTGCGTCCTCATCGGCGGCGACGTGCTCTTGCTGTGCTATATGCCCCAAATGCTGGGTGAGCATCTCCGTGTCCAGTCGTTTCAAATCAAAACGCTGGCAGCGCGAGACGATTGTCACCGGAATTTTTCGCAATTCGGTGGTGGCGAAAATAAAGATCACATGCGGTGGCGGCTCTTCCAGCGTTTTCAACAGCGCATTAAACGCACTGTTGGAGAGCATGTGCACTTCGTCGATGATATAGACTTTATAGCGTGCCGACGTGGGGGCGTAATGTACTGTCTCAATGAGGTCGCGCATGTCGCCAACGCCGGTATGCGAGGCGGCGTCCATTTCCAGCACATCGACATGGCGGCCCTCCGCGATGGCTTTGCAGTTGGCACAGATGCCGCAAGGCTGTGGCGTTGCACGGCCATTACCATCACTGCCGAGGCAATTGAGTGCGCGAGCAATGATGCGCGCCGTGGTGGTTTTTCCGATGCCACGGATGCCAGTGAGCAGCACCGCATGCGCCATGCGTTCCCCCTGAATGGCATTGGAAAGCGTGCGCACCAGCACGTCCTGCCCCACCAAATCGGCAAAGGTCTGCGGACGGTATTTACGAGCAAGGACGCGGTAGGGAATGTTGGTCATAATGATAGATTAGAGGATTTACATAGGTTGTAAAAGCATGAAGTCTCATCGGTCGAAACTAAAAGGACGGCTATGCTTCGCGATTTCTCTCACG
>JAIEPI010000008.1 GCA_019749855.1 Rickettsiales bacterium
CTTAGCTCGCATGATGCGCTGCAAGCAATGTATGGCCTGTCATCTGGGTGGGTTGCGTTAAACCCAAAAGATGAAGAATGGTCGGAGCAATATCGCACAGGCGCCCATCATTTAGCACAAATTGTGGCCCCATCACCGCATCTCCTGCGATGATCAGGGGTACTTTATTGAGCGTATGCGCTGTGTGCGATTGTGCGGTGTCATCATCATGCATCATTTCCGCATTGCCATGATCTGCGGTGAGTATCAGTACACCGCCCTGCTCCTGCACCGCCTCCCACAGACGACCCACACACTGATCCACCGCCTGTACCGCCTGTATTGCCGCTTGCATGTTGCCGGTGTGGCCTACCATATCGGTATTGGCGTAATTGACGATGATCACATCGTAACTGCGCTGCGTAATAGCGGCAACCAGACGATCGGTCATTTCGGGAGCTGACATTTCCGGTTTTAAATCATAGGTCGCAACCGAAGGTGACGGGATCAGGACGCGATCTTCGCCAACAAAAGGCTGCTCGCGTCCACCATTGAAGAAAAATGTGACATGCGCATATTTCTCCGTCTCCGCGATACGAAGCTGGCTCAGTCCGGCATCCGCCAACACCTCGCCCAGCGTATGGTGCGGCAAATCCTGTGGAAAAAGCGCGGTCATCCATTCGTTCAGCTCGGTTGAGTACTCCACCATACCCAGCATGGTGCTATACTCCGTCACTTCCATTCGCTCGAAATGCTCAAAGCGGGTGTCGGTTAAGGCATGCAGAATTTCACGGGCACGGTCGGCGCGGAAATTTGCCATCAGCAGCGCGTCACCATGTATGGTGCCATGATAATCCCCGATGACACATGGCAACACGAACTCGTCGCTTAAATCCCGCGCGTACATCGCGCTCAGCGCCTCCTCAGCCGAGGCGAAATGCTCGCCCACTGCATCGGCCACCGCGTTATAGGCCTGCTGCACTCTTGCCCAGCGATTATCACGATCCATCGCATAATAACGACCACTGATGGTGGCGATGCTCACCAGAGGATTATCGGCAAAACGCGCCTCCCATTGTGCAAGAAATCCCTGCGCGCTTTTGGGTGGCGTATCGCGCCCATCAAGGAAGGCGTGCAGTCGTACCATCACGCCAGCCTGACTGAGTATGTCAGCCAGCCCTTCCAGATGACGCTGATGTGCGTGCACGCCGCCATCGGAGAGCAGGCCCATCAGATGCACCACACGTCCAGTGCTTTTTTGCATCTCCGCCAGCGCCAGCAATGCAGGATGGCGTGCCAGCGTACCATCACGCAACGCCACATCAATGCGCGGTAAATCCTGTAGCACCACACGTCCGGCACCGATATTCATATGCCCGACTTCTGAGTTTCCCATCTGTCCTTCAGGAAGGCCCACTTCCAGCTCGGAGGCATCAAGCAACGCGTGATGGCCGCCTTGCCATAAAGCATCCCAATGCGGAGTATCAGCGGCCTGAATGGCATTATGCGCCCGCTCCTCGCGGTGACCCCAGCCATCGAGAATGGCGAGCACCAGTGGCAACGGGCGAGTCGCGCTCATGGCTGCTCCCTGAGCACATCTTTGTGTGGATGCTCACCGGTCACGACGTAAATAACCATTTTGGCAATGTCCGCACAATAATCGGCCATCCGTTCAAAGTTTTTTGCCGCAAATAACAGATCGGCCAATTGTCCCGCACGCGCTGGCTCCTGCGTCATTTTATGGCGAATAATTTCGAATACACGGCGGCAGGCCGCATCGGCGACATCGTCCATGCGCCATGCTTCTAATGCCTGCTCCACATCACGATTACGCATGCTAAGAATGACACCCGCGAGCATCTGGCGATTGACATTCACTAGCTCCCGCAAGGCAGCGAGCACGTCTTCACTGAAAGAAAAATCAAGCTTTGCCATGTGTTTGGTGGTGCTTTTTGCCAGATCACCTGCGCGCTCCAGTGAACCAGACGCTTTAAGGATCGCGATGACAAAACGCAAATCGGACGCAAAGGGCGCGGCATGGGTAAACAAACGTATCACCTGCGCTTCCAGTTGTTCATTCAAGGCATTGATACGCTTATCCAGTTCCTTCGCTTGCAGGCCGAGTGCACGCTCGTGGTGTTCCAGCGCACTCTCTGAGAAATCAAGCGCCTGCGCGATCAACTCGCCCATTTGCGACAGCGTCTGCGTCATCTGATCGAGTTGTGCCGTATAAATTCCGTTTGGATGTGGCATGAAAAGGGCCCTTTCTTCGCCGATAGAATACGCGTGCTACCGCATGCGTCAAAGTAAAATCAGCATCGGTGTCGCTGACAAGTTCAATGGCTCAGGCACGATGTCAGTTGCGATGATAAGGATGCCCCGTCAGAATCGCGTGCACACGATAAATCTGTTCGGCGAGAAGCGCCCTCACTAACAAATGCGGCCAGGTCATGGTCCCAAGCGCCAGTGTCAGCTGACCTTCGGGCAAGCGGTTTTTGTCATGCCCATGATCACCACCAATCAAAAAGGCAAAGGAACGATCCCCATCGTCACGCCAGCGCCCCATTTGTGCGGCGAAAGCCTCGCTGGTCAACGCCTTTCCGGTTTCATCCAGAAAGATAAGCTTTTGCGCACCCCATTGCTTTGCACACAGAATCAACGCCTCCGTCTCACGCATGCGTTGTTCCTGAGGATGCGCAGCAGCGAGTGCTGGGAGTTCCTTCAGTGTGCATTCCCACGGCATACGCTGCACGTAATGATCCCACAAGGCACGCTCCGGTGAATGCTTCCACTTACCGGTGGTGGCGATCAGGAGGCGCATAGCACTAGCCGTCCTCCAGATGAAGGAGCAGCATGACACCAATCATCAGCACTAACATCGGGGTCGCCCATGC
Organism: Rickettsiales bacterium; assembly: GCA_019749855.1. Lineage (GTDB taxonomy): Bacteria > Pseudomonadota > Alphaproteobacteria > Rickettsiales > UBA998 > UBA998. Next base: position 2,874 of record JAIEPI010000008.1, read on the forward strand.
CGCCAGAATCACCGGCAGGCCGCCCGACATTCCAAACGCATGAAACAGACTATTGAGAAAATTAGTCATGAATCCAGCCAGAATGCCGCCAATGACCATCAGCCCAATTTTGCCGCGCCGATGCAAGCGCAGTGAAAAAACAGCAGCCACCAGCACCATGGCCGCAAGTAACAGCGGCGTCGCCAGAATAGTATGCCATCTCAATTTGTGACGCAGGGCCGAAAATCCGGCTTTCTCCAGTGTATGAATGAAGCCCGTCAACT
>JAIEPI010000134.1 GCA_019749855.1 Rickettsiales bacterium
GGTGTACGGCGACTGGTGGTCACCAGTAAGGTTCCCAGACCCAGCAGTGGATGCATTAGCTGCCACAATTGTTCCATATCCGAAACGGTCATCTCCGCACGATCGGTAGTGCCGCCGATAACGATTGCGGTCGGCTCCCCTTTTAAATGCAGCTTCATCTTGCATTTAAAAGCTAACTCGGCAATTTTTGCCTTCATCAAACGGTGCGGCGCGCCGAGTGTCAAAAACAGCCTTTTATCTGTACGTTGATCATGCTCAGGCACAACCACCAGATCAAAATGTTTCAGCGCCATATCCGGATACATGAGCTGTACCGTGTAAGCATCTGGAAAGTCTCTTTTCAGACGGCGAAGAATGGGTGCTAGGCGTCGCCCCGTGGCGATGATCACATCCGGCACGGGGGCTTCGTCCAGTGCATCGCTTTTAGCCACGTCAACGCCGAGCAGTACGCCGCGCCGCATCGGGTTAGGCAAACGCACATTCTGATCATAATACAGTCGTTTCTCGATGATTGTGCCGCCGAGTGCCTGCGCGATACCCAGCGTTTGCGTGCTGTTACCCGCGCGATCGTCGAGCAAGGCCCAAATGGTTGGTTTTTCGCTATCCATCATGCGAATATAATACGATATCTGGCTATTATTTGCATGAAATACCTTTCATGCGGCCGGATAAATTTTTTGCCGATTACTGCCGCGTTTCAATAATTATGCAAACGTAACCTTCGCAATTTCGTAGAATTTTTCACCCTTGGGGGTGCGCACCTCGATGCGGTCGCCAATGGTTTTGCCCACCATCGCCCGTGCGATTGGCGCATTGAGCGCCAGTTTGCCGAGTTTTAAATCTGCCTCATACTCTCCAACAATCTGGTACGTGACTTCCTCGTCCGTATCTTCATCAATCAGGGTGACCGTGGCGCCAAACATCACCTTGTCGCCACTGAGGGCCGACACGTCAATCACCTCGGCGCGGGAAATGCGCGCCTCCAAGTCCTGAATGCGCCCTTCGATGAAGCTTTGCTTCTCCTTGGCGGCTGAATATTCGGCATTCTCAGAGAGATCACCATGCTCACGCGCCTCAGAGATCGCCTTAATCACGTTGGGACGCTCCACCGATTTTAATTGCTTCAAATCAACTTCCATGCGCTTGAAACCCTCGGCAGTAATGGGGAAACGTTCCATGTCCTTTAGTCCTTATTTTTTGTCATTCCCGCGCAAGCGGGAATCCCGATGTTGCAGACAATAAACCAGAGATCCCCGTTTTCATGGGGATGACGATTTTGACTATGGATAGCGGGAGAAAGCCTAAAAGGCAATTAGCGATACGCGCTAAAAAAGACCCCTTATGCCTCTTGCGACGCGTCCAACACCCATAGCGGCAAGGTCCAGAGGCACCGTCAGCCACTCACCTGCAGGAATACTGCCATTACCCACTGCAACACGCTCAATTCCATCACTCTGTTGGAGAGGCACTACTTCAGGTAATCTTCCCTGCGGCATGGGAAGAGGATGCAACACCGCCGTGGCAACACATTCGCTGTAGCGGAGGAAAACAGGAAGGGGTGCCCCTGCGGCCACCGTTCTGCTGAGTCCATTCGTAACGCCTGTCACGGCACTTCTGAGAGCTGATGAGGTCATAGAGTTATTCGCCGCCAGCATGGCCTGAGGCACGCATTGCTCGGCGGTCACGGCTGCCGCACGCAACGTCGCACTTGCATCCGCAGCACCAGTGCTACGAAAGATTCTTAAAAATCGCTCTCCCATCTTTGACTCCCGTGATTCGCTAGAGTCATCACCATATCACGGTTATATTAACCTTTTGTTACGGCCTTTGTTATGATTCCAATATGATGCATATAAATCAGCGCCTAACTTCAAATGTGAATCTACCTGCGAATCTGGGGTTGATGACGTTTAATTTATGGATAATGGGAAAAGCTGGAAAGGCAATGCACGAACGGTACGAACATCAGTTTAAAGCTGCCGGCTTTTTCTAAAATCTTCCAGCGCTTGATACAATGCAGGCATGGCAGCACGCTCTAAGGGGTCATCGTTGTAACGCCATGCAGTTTCTATAGGAGTTTCGTCATCTTTTGGGATTTCTCTTCCCTTTAAGGCATCATAACCGTGTGTTCTCACCCAATACGCATGATGCGCTTCTTCTACTCCTGTAACAAAAGCTGTTTCTTCTCCAGTCAGGACCTTGTCGGGCATGCTGACAGAGTGCCACTGACGCCTGTTAAAATATTGGTTCACCCCGGCAATAAAAGAGGGATGTATTAAAATGAAGGAGGACCGATCCTCATAAGGTATTAAGGCGGCTCTATGACGGGGGCCTTGAAAGGTTTCTTCTGATAACCGAATAGCGTCTGCTGTGTCTCCGTAATGATCTTCCACATATTGCACCCCTTTTAAAAAGGGAATGGCGAAACGCTCCATCAGGACGGGGCCTAAACTATATACACGGCAAATGCGCTTTACCTCAGGCTCACGGCTATGCGCGAACTGCAAAAAACGGACCATTGCCAGCAATACGGGCGGCGCAAGCGCATCAGGGCGTTTCCCCAATTTCTCGGCGCATTGATAGTGAAAACGTGAATAGGGCAGTGAGTCATCATCCATACGGCTGCCTTATAAGAGCAAACGCAGGATCATAGTGTTAATATTTAGTGACGTTTATACCATCACATATTCCTGCAACGCCCGCACGCCAAAGCCGCCTTCGGTTTCAATGACCCGCAAGGCCTGCACAATCGCGCGGGTAGCTTCCAGCGTGGTGGAATAGGGAATCTTGTTCTGCAGCGCCGTGCGGCGGATGGAGAAGCTATCCTCAATCGACTTGGCGCCTTCCGTCGTATTGATCACGAACGCCACCTTGCCGTCTTTGAGGAAATCGACAATGTGCGGACGGCCCTGACGCACTTTGTTTACCGGCGCAACATCAATGCCCTGCCCGCTGAGAAATTTCTGGGTGCCGCTGGTGGCGATCAGGCTGAATCCTAGCGACAGCAGGTCGCGACAGATCGGAATGAGCGCATCCTTATCTGAATCCCTCACCGATACGAACACTGGGCCTTTCTTTGGCATTTTCGCACCGGAACCAAGATGCGCTTTGCCAAACGCATGGGCGAAGTCTACATCCAGCCCCATCGACTCACCGGTTGATTTCATTTCCGGCCCGAGCAACACGTCCACATTGGCAAAACGCTCAAACGGGAATAC
>JAIEPI010000010.1 GCA_019749855.1 Rickettsiales bacterium
GTGGTCTCGCATCTGGATCGCACCAAAAGGCAACATCTCTTTGAATTTATTAAGCATCTCGGCATTCAGGCGTGGATGAGTGGCACCGATGCGGTGGATTTTTCGCCACTGGGTCAGGAAGCGCAATTTTTGCACGTTGAGAACAACGAAATCACCCTCGTGTGATGATCGATTTTACTGTTATTTTCTGCTGGATGGGGTAGAACAAAGACAGGCAATTTTACCCCCTCACTTACCTTATGACACTGACCGCAGCAGCCCGCATGGAACAAGCAGAAAATGAGTATGGCGCCGACTCGATTAAAGTCCTACGCGGACTGGAGGCCGTGCGCAAACGACCTGGCATGTATATCGGTGACACCGACGATGGCTCCGGCCTGCATCACATGGTGTATGAGGTGCTCGATAACGCCATTGATGAGTCGCTGGCCGGGCATTGCGATCTGGTCACGGTGACGCTGAATCCTGATGGTTCATGCTCGGTCACTGACAACGGGCGCGGTATCCCAACCGATATTCACGCCGAAGAGGGCGTCTCGGCGGCGGAAGTCATCATGACGCAGCTGCATGCGGGCGGCAAGTTTGATCAGAACTCCTACAAAGTCTCCGGTGGTCTGCATGGCGTGGGCGTCTCGGTGGTCAATGCGCTCTCGGAGTGGCTGGATCTGACCATCTGGCGCGGCGGCAAGGAGCATTCGGCACGTTTTGAAATTGGTGAAACCGTCAAGCATCTCGAAGTGGTCGGCGATGCCGATGGCCAGAAGGGGACGCGCGTGACGTTTCTGCCGTCGCCTAACATTTTTACCACGACGGAATTTGACTTTGCTACGCTCGAGCATCGTATGCGTGAGCTAGCGTTTTTGAACTCCGGTGTGCGCATCCTGCTGACGGATGAGCGTGGCGAGGAGGCAAAGCAAACTGAATTTTACTATGAAGGCGGCACCGAGGCGTACGTCAATTATCTCGATCGCTCAAAACAGGCGGTGCATGCCACCATCGTCGTTAAAGGAGATCAGGACGGCACCAGTGTGGACATCGCCATGCAATGGAATGATGCTTATCACGAGAACGTGCTGTGCTTTACCAACAATATCCGTCAGCGCGACGGGGGCACGCATTTGCAGGGCTTCCGTGCGGCACTGACCCGTTGCATCAACCACTATGCCAATGAAACCGGCATCGCCAAAAAAGAGAAAATCCAGCTAACTGGTGATGATGCGCGCGAGGGGTTAACCTGTGTGCTCTCGGTGAAGGTGCCGGATCCCAAATTCTCATCACAAACGAAGGACAAGCTGGTCTCCTCCGAGGTGCGAACGCTGGTGGAGAGCTTTGCTTATGATAAGCTGAATCAATGGTTTGAGGAGCACCCCTCTGAGGCGCGCATCATTCTGGGTAAAATCGTTGAGGCAGCTACGGCGCGTGAAGCAGCGCGCAAGGCCCGTGAGTTGACGCGTCGCAAAGGCGCTCTCGATATTTCCTCCCTGCCAGGCAAGCTGGCCGATTGTCAGGAGCGTGATCCGGCAAAATCCGAGCTGTTCATCGTTGAGGGTGACTCCGCCGGTGGCTCAGCCAAGCAGGGGCGTGATCGTAAGTTCATGGCGATTTTGCCGCTCAAGGGAAAAATTCTCAATGTGGAGCGCGCGCGTTTTGACAAAATGCTCGGCTCACAGGAAATCGGCACGCTGATTACCGCGATTGGCACGAGTATCGGGCGAGAGGATTTTAATATCGAAAAAGCGCGTTACCATAAAATTATCATCATGACCGATGCCGATGTGGATGGCTCGCACATCCGCACGCTGTTGCTGACGTTCTTCTTCCGCCAGATGCCGGAGTTGATTGAGCGCGGCTATCTCTACATCGCGCAGCCACCCTTGTACAAAGTGAAGCGTGGCCAATCCGAGGCCTACATGAAAGACGAGGCGGATCTCACGCGGTTCCTCACCGAGGCAGCGCTGGATGATGCCGAAGCCAAGCTGGCAGACGGACGGGCACTCACCGGTGCTGCGCTGGCGCAACTGGTGGAAAACGCAGCGCTATTGCATCGCGAAGTCACTTCTTTAGCCCGCCGTATGCCGGTGGTGGTGGTGGAAGCTGCGGCATTGGTGGATATGTTTGATCCGGCGCAGGGCACAGAGAATGCAGCTCAGAAAGCCAGTGCTTTCGTGCAAGCCATGCATCAACTCGATCCAGACGGTGCTTGGCAATGCGATACCAGCGCGAACGGATTCAGGATTCACCGCACCATGCGCGGCATTCAGGAAGATTATCTGCTCGACGAAAAAATCTTCGCCAGCCGTGAAGCGCGCACGCTGCATGCAAATGCCGCACATATCGCCGAGTTCTATGGCAAAGGCGCGATTCATTTTAGCCGCAAAGCCGCCGAGAGTACGGCTTTCACGCCGAATCAGCTCTATGACACCGTCATGGAGATTGGTCGCAAGGGCTTAGCGGTGCAGCGCTCAAAGGGCTGGGCGAGATGAACCCCGATCAATTGTGGGAAACCACGCTTGATCCCGAAAAGCGCGTGTTGCTGCAAGTGAAAGTCGAGCACTCCGAGGAAGCTGAGGAGGCGTTTTCTACCCTCATGGGCGACCTTGTGGAACCGCGCCGCGAATTCATCCAGCAGAATGCCCTGAAGGTTGAAAATTTGGATATTTAGGTTTTAGGTTTCAGCATTTTCCTCCTTCCGAACAACCACCGGAAGGAGGAATCATTCTACAATGAGTCACCTGTTCCATCTGCAAGGATTCCTCATCTGCGGTTCAAAATGACGCTTATTCCCGTCACGTCATTGCCCAAATCGCATAGAGATTATAGGGCAATCCAGCCGCCCGAGCGTATCGCTCTGGATTCCCCTATAGTTCTTCTGACGTAAAACTCGGGGAATGACGATGAGTAAGGTGTTGCTGAAAACAAAACCACGTTCTTTTTCCAGCGTTGGCGAAACCCACGCCGCCATCTACGCCACCGTCCAGCGCATCCCAAGTGGCAAGGTGGCCACCTATGGGCAGGTGGCGGAACAGGCCGGTTTCCCCAGACGCGCGCGGCTGGTTGGGCGATTGCTATGGCAGCTCGATGAAACGAGTGATGTGCCGTGGCATCGTGTGATCAATGCGCGTGGCGAGATTTCTTATTCACCCTCACGTAACGGTGGCGATGTCCTCCAGCGCCAACGGCTGGAAGCGGAGGGGGTTGTGTTTTCCGCCTCGGGAACCATTGATCTTGGCCGTTATCAAT
>JAIEPI010000156.1 GCA_019749855.1 Rickettsiales bacterium
AGCGCCTTCGAGTTGGCCCAGTACGAGTGCATCGTCTGCGCCACCATCACCAGCGGATGGTTCGGCGCGATGGCGTCCAGGATGCGCAGGGACGGCATCTGCAGGCCCGGCACCAGGATGGGATCGATGCCCATCGCGAAGATCCATTCGCCCTTCGGCGTGCAACGCTGGGCATTATCCGCATCGTGCTGGAGAATGATCTCCGTCTGCCTCTGCGTGAAGTTCTGGGCTGGGCTGCCGCTCCGTTTGCGAGAATGGCAATATTCACCCCCACCCCAGCCCTCCCCCCTCAAGGGGGAGGGAGTCAACCTTCCCCCTTGAGGGGGGAAGGTGGCGCGTCAGCGCCGGATGGGGGTGAGACAACGCCATTAGCAGAGGAACTCCTCGCCTTCTTCGCCGATCGCCTCAAAGTGATGCTGAAGGATCAGGGCATTCGCCACGATGTCATCACCGCCATCTTCGAGCAGGGCGGGGAAGATGACTTCGTGCGCCTTGTCGCACGGGCGAGGGCGCTGCAGGATTTTCTTGGCACTGAGGACGGCGCGAATCTGCTTGCTTTGTACAAGCGAGCGCGCAACATCGTTGCTAAAGAGGAAAAAAAAGAGGGCAGAAAATATAACGATGCACCCCAAGAATCTTTGCTGAAACAAGATGAGGAGAAGGCTCTGTATGAGGCTCTTTCCACATGCCGTGAGGTCATGAAGCCCGCTGTGAATGAAGAACGATACGAAGACGTTATGAAGGCGCTGGCGGCTTTGCGCGCGCCTGTCGATACCTTCTTTGATGAAGTGACAGTAAATGATGAGGATAGGGCTCTACGCATCAACCGCCTAAGTCTGCTTTCAGACCTATGCTTATCATGTGATTTAGTGGCAAGCTTTGAGAAAATCGAGGGATGATCCGTTTTTGTCATCCCAGCGAAGGCTGGGATCCAGAGGGCGCTAGCCGCGCATCATGCCGTTGGCTTTGCGCTGGATTCCGGTTCGGCAGTCGGTTTCGCCTTCTTTGCCCGCAATGACAGGCAAAAAACCATACCAAAATGGGTGCGATAGTGGCAGAATTAGTTGGCATTCTCTTTCACATATTTATAAGAAGGAACACGCATGATTCAAAGCAACACAGCACGTAAAGAGGAACCGGTAATGGCCGAGAAGCTCGTCTATAGTTTTGGTGATGGTAAAGCGGAAGGCCGCGCCGAGATGAAGAATCTTCTCGGTGGCAAAGGTGCGAACTTAGCTGAGATGTGCTCGCTCGGTTTGCCGGTGCCGCCAGGTTTTACCATTGTGACCGATGTGTGTGTCGCGTTTTATGCGAATGAGCGCCGTTATCCTGAGGCGCTCACCGAGCAGGTCAACGCGTCGATGCGCGATATCGAAAACAGCGTGGGCTTCCGCTTCGGTGATGCGGAGAATCCGCTGCTGGTGTCGGTGCGCTCCGGTGCGCGTGCTTCCATGCCCGGCATGATGGACACCGTGCTGAATCTGGGGCTGAACGATGTGACGGTGGAAGGGCTGGCGCGTAAGTCTGGCAATGCGCGCTTTGCGTATGACAGCTATCGCCGCTTCATCCAGATGTATTCCGACGTGGTGCTGGAGGTCGATCATTATCACTTCGAGGAAATGCTCGAGGAAATGAAGCGTGATCGTGACATCATGCTGGATACCGAGCTGACCGCAGACGACCTTAAGCAGCTGGTGGAGATGTACAAAGAGCGCGTAGCGGTGGAGCTTGGCCGCCCGTTCCCGCAGGATGTGTATGAGCAGCTATGGGGGGCCATTGGCGCGGTGTTTATTTCATGGATGAACCCTCGCGCGAACACCTACCGCAACCTGCATAACATCCCTGAGAGCTGGGGCACCGCGGTAAATGTACAGTCGATGGTGTTTGGCAATATGGGTGATGATTGTGCCACCGGCGTGGCATTCACGCGCAATCCATCCACTGGTGAGCGCGCTTACTATGGTGAGTATCTCGTCAACGCGCAGGGTGAGGATGTGGTCGCCGGTATCCGTACCCCGCAGCCACTCACCATTGCCTCAAAGGGTGACTCAGAATTTCCGGCGATGGAAGAAGTGATGCCGGATGTGTATGGCCAGTTGATTGATGTGTTTGATAAGCTGGAGCTCCATTACCGCGACATGCAGGATATCGAGTTCACCGTGCAGAACCGCAAATTGTGGATGCTGCAAACACGTAATGGCAAGCGCACGGCGGCGGCGAGTATCCGTATTGCTACCGATATGGTGAAGGAAGGTCTGATCACCCGCGAGGAGGCGATTTTGCGCGTGGAGCCACAGGCCCTCGATCAGCTATTGCATCCGATGCTGGATCCAAAAGCGGCGAAAACGCTGCTCACCCGTGGGCTGCCTGCGTCCCCTGGTGCGGCGTGTGGCACGGTGGTTTTCTCGGCGGATCGCGCTGAGGAGCTCACGAAAAAGGGCGAGAAAGTCGTGCTGGTGCGCATTGAAACCAGCCCTGAGGACATTCACGGGATGCATGTGGCGGAAGGCATTCTGACCGCACGTGGCGGTATGACGTCGCACGCAGCTGTCGTGGCGCGGGGCATGGGTAAGCCGTGTGTTTCAGGTGCAGGTGAGCTGATGATTTCCTATGCCAAAGGCACACTGAATGTCGGCGGCCATCAGTTGAAAGAGGGTGATCTGTTGACCATCAACGGCACCAATGGTGAGGTGATGCTGGGCGCAGTGCCGACCATTCAGCCCAATCTCTCCAGTGATTTTGCCGAATTGATGGAATGGGCCGACGAGGTGCGTCAGCTGCATGTGCGCGCCAACGCGGAAACCCCGCTGGATGCTGAAACGGCGCGCCGTTTTGGTGCAGAAGGCATCGGCCTTTGCCGCACCGAGCATATGTTCTTTGATCAGGCGCGCATCACCGCCATGCGTGAGATGATCTTATCGGAAACATTGGAGCAGCGCGAGGTGGCGCTGGCGAAGTTGTTGCCGATGCAACGGGAGGATTTCGCCTCGATTTTCACCATCATGAAGGGCCTGCCGGTGACGATTCGTCTGCTGGATCCACCGCTGCACGAGTTTTTGCCGCACAGTGAGGCGGAAATGCAGGAGGTTGCCACGGCGGCTTCGGTCACGCTTGAGTTTGTGCGTCAGCGTGCGCAGGCGTTGAAAGAATCCAACCCCATGCTGGGCCATCGCGGCTGCCGTTTGGGCATTACCTATCCGGAGATTTACCGCATGCAGGCGCGCGCCATTTTTGAGGCGGCTTCGCAGGTGATGAAAACCACCGGCGACGCGGTGATCCCCG
>JAIEPI010000022.1 GCA_019749855.1 Rickettsiales bacterium
CAAGCTTTTGAGGCGTGCGCAACGGTGCTGAAAGAAACCGGCTGTGCGGGGGTAAAGCTGGAAGGCGGCGTGGAAATGGCGGAAACCGTTTATTTCCTGACACAACGTGCCATTCCGGTGATGAGCCATATCGGGTTGATGCCGCAGCATGTGCACCGCATGGGTGGCTATAAATGGCAGGGCCGTGACGAGAATCAGGCCGCACAATTGCTGGAGGAAGCAAAGATCATGCAGCAGGCAGGTGCGTTTGCCTTGCTGTTGGAAGGCATTGAAGCGGGGCTGGCCGCGCAGATCAGCCAATCGCTGGAGATTCCTACCATCGGGATTGGCGCCGGTGCCGGCTGTGACGGGCAGATTCTGGTCACTGAGGATATGCTAGGCTTATCCCCACAGACGCCGCGATTTGTGCGGCAATATGCCGACATGCACCAGCTGATTGAGGGCGCGGTGACTCGCTACGCGGCGGATGTCACCTCGGGGCAGTTTCCCTCAGTTTCCGAGAGCTATACGCGAAAAGACTCGTAAACAAGCTGTGCTCAATGGCGGGCTAATGCGGGAGCTTCCGGCTCTCGCGTGCTGGCATCACGCAATTGTGCGTGCAGCTCTGGCAGGGCGGCTCGGTCGAGCGTGATGATGACGCCGTTGTCGTCGCGGGTGAGGTCAAGGCCCAGCTCGGCGGGATCGGTTACTAACTCAAGGAGACCGCCAAGAAGCTGTTGCACATGGCGATTCAACAGATGCTTGAGACCACCATTTGTGTGACTTGCGTCAGTATCTCTGGTTTGCTCCAGACGAAACATACGCAGCGAGGAGGGAGGAATTTGCGCCGGTGCGATGATCTCGCGCACCGTGGCATTTTCTGCCCATTGCATGATATGGTTGGTAGCTGTTTGTTTCTTGGTGTGCTGTGCCAGCGCCTTGCACAAATCATGAATCATCGGCTCTGTCGAGGTAATGCGTAAGCTGGGGATGCCGTCTGGTTCATGCGCTGCGATAACCTCGTACTGGGTCTCATGGCTGGAGAGAAGGCCGTTGACATAATTCTCCAGAATGAGCGAAATGAAACCATTGAGTTCCGTTAAGTGAGGAAAAGAGAGTGTGATGGCGTGTTCACCCTGTTGCGCGATCTGCCAATCCGTACAATTAGCCAGCGCGTCATGCACTAGATTATCTGTTTGAAAGCGCATCTCTGCCTCACCATGCCCACAATGCTCTGCCTTGAAGGCTGATTGATGGTTGTCGATGATAGTTTGAACACTCGCCGCGTCTAAATGCGTGCGCGCAAAATCCAGCATCGTGCGATATTCTGCCTGAAGCTGCGCTAATTTAGTGCGGAGCGTGGCGTGCGTATCCACCGATTGCTCTGGATCCGCATGTAAACCCAGTAAAAGATAACGCATACGATTATCATCAGGGTAAATTCTGACTGCGTTTTGCTTAGATAATGTCGTGGAAACAGAACTAACATGCGAACATTGGTGATTGTTGAGCGCCAAGAGGTCCATGTAAGCTTGGCCAATATCTGGTTCTTCATGCTCAAGTAATCGCTCAATGAGCCACTGATGGGTCGCATTGTTGGCAGCTTTTTCACATAGTTTGCTGCACATCTCTTGCTGCGCTTGTGAAGATTGTACTTCTCTATCGTAGTCGTAGGACGGAAGTGATTGATATGTTTCCAGCCAGTCTTCATGCGTACAACCATAGGTATCTTGATTAGTGATGTTATTCCATATGATAGCCAGTTTTCTCACCGGTACCATTGGCGCAGGGGCGGCGGCCACCGCCGCGATGGTGCTGGTGAGGGGGGCTGCGGCAGGCGTACCCAACGGCAAGGTTGGCGTGCCGCCTGAGGCGGCAGCGGGGAGGGCGAAAGCGCCCGCTAAAAGGGAACGTCGGGTGGGATCAACCATAGGGGAGCTTTATAGCGTCTGTCAGCCGTCAACAGTGTGACATTTCAGTGAAATTCGTGGGTTACTTCAGCCGACGCTGAACCCGCGCTGTGTACCTGCCTGATGCATCTCGCCTCGCGCTCTTTCGCTGGCCGCAAACCCCTGATGTGCCCTCAGCACTGTCTCAAGCAATTGGTTATCGGGCGCTTGCCCGCGTTCAAACTGAGCATGTACATAGAGCGGCATGAGTTCCTTGAGAGATGCGTTCCTAGCATTTTCAGCCGTTTCTGGCTCGTCAAGAAGGCGCAGATGATGATCTAAAATCTGGCGGTAGCTTTGATCCATTCCAAGGTGGCTTTTTTCCAGCTCGCTCAGTGCCTCCTCGTAATCACTCACATGATGTGCGGCCATTTTCAAATGGTGGCTTCTAGTGGCGGGGTTTTGCGTGTTGGCCGCCGTAAAAATGCTAATCAGCGCCTCCTTCACCTCATCCGCGATGAGGTGACCGGCAAAAATCGCCGAATTAGGCTCTGTGGGAAGCGTAAGAGTAGGGATTGCTTGATCGGGCGGCATGGCGTGTTCAAATGGTTAATTTCTGATTGTGACGCGTAATGGTCAATAAATCCTTAAAGCAACACCAGATCGTCGCGGTGGATCAGTGCATCGCGACCTTTAAAACCAAGAATTTGCTCAATGTTTTTGGAATTCTGTCCGGCAATGCGGCGTGCGTCCTCGGCATTATAGGCACACAGCCCTTTCGCCACAACATGGCGGGCGGCATCGAGCACCAACACCGCGTCCCCACGCTGAAAATCGCCCTGAACGGAGATCACGCCCGCCGGTAGAAGGCTGTTGCCTTTGGTGAGGGCGAGGGCCGCCCCCGCATCCACGGTGATCTCACCATGTGGCGCCAGACTTCCGGCGATCCATTCCTTGCGGGCGCGGCGCGGCGTGGTGGAGGCCATAAACCACGTGGCACGTGCGTCCGGCGCGCGCAGCCGCTTCAGCGGATGGTGCGGAATGCCAAGGGCCAACAGCGTGTGACAGCCAGCTGATAGCGCAATCTCCGCGGCGCGAATCTTGGTGATCATGCCGCCAGTGCCGAGCGTCGAGCTAGGCGGCGCCGCCCATTGACGCACCGTATCAGTGATCTCATCGACCTGTCGGATATGCTGCGCGGTGGGGTCGGTAGCGGGGTTGGCGGTGTAGAGTCCATCGACATCCGAGAGCAGCACCAGAACATCGGCGCCGCTCATTTGCGCGACGCGGGCGGCGAGGCGGTCATTGTCTCCGACGCGCAGCTCGGCAGTGGCCACCGTATCATTCTCATTGATGATGGGAATAACGCCGTGTGCGAGAAGCGTTTCGAGCGTGCTGCGGGCGTTCAGGTAGCGGCGGCGATGCTCGCTGTCATCCAGTGTTAGCAGCAGTTGTGCGACCTGAAGCCCATGCGCGGCGAAAGCACGTTGCCAAGCACGCATCAGGGC
>JAIEPI010000049.1 GCA_019749855.1 Rickettsiales bacterium
CGTTGATCTTGTCATCGACATCCGTAATATTGCGCACGTATTTGACATGCTGCTCGCCATACACATGCCGCAGCAGGCGGAACAGCACGTCATACACCACCACCGAGCGCGCATTGCCGATATGCGGCCGCGCATACACCGTCGGCCCGCACACATACATGCTCACATTGGCGGGATCGAGCGGCGTCAGCGGCTCTTTCTTGCGGGTGAGGGTGTTGTAGAGCGTGATGGTCATACGCCTAGGAAGCGGGAAATGGTCCTCGGGTCAAGCCCAAGGATAACGAACTTAGAGAATTTCAGGGTATAAATCATGCCATAGCGGATTTTGTTGTTGAATCAAATCAATCTTCCATTGGCGCACATAATGCTTGATGTTCTTTTCACGCTGGAGCGCGGCTTCGATGTCGTCGTGCCTCTCGAAATAGACCAGCGTTTTGAGATGATAGCGTTTGGTAAACCCTTCGACCACGCCTTCTTTATGTTCATACACACGCCGGATAAGATCAGCAGTGACGCCAGTGTAGAGAACGCCATCTTTTCGGTTGGTCATGATGTAAACATAGCCGACCATCACCTCTCCTTATTTCGTCATCGTTTTTTATTTTGTCATCCTCGGGCTTGACCCGAGCTATTTTATTTTGTCATCCTCAGGCTCACCTTATTCTAGCATTCCTTTGTTTTCGTCATCCTCGGGCTTGACCCGAGGATCTTGTGCCACATGCCGAGGGGATCCTCGCGTCGAGCGCGAGGATGACAAGGCTAAATTACGCTGTGACTTATTGAAAAATCATCAATGATAATCTGTAACTGTTACTCTGATGAGCCTTAGCAAAACATCTTCTCTTCCAAGGATAAGTAACAATTTATCCAACTCCGGGCCGTGCTCCATTCCTGTTAGGGCCCTACGTAAGGGCATAAATAAGTTTTTTCCGGACCTTCCAGTTTCTGCTTTAATACTATCTGACCAACGCTTAAACGTTCTCTCATCCCATGGCTCTTCTGGTAACAGACCAGCTGAAATTTGCAAAAAATGGCTGTCCTCCTCGTGAGGTTCTTGCGGATGGTAGTCTAAGATAGCCTCTTTCCATGTTTTTACTTGGCTTAAGCTCATCGTATTGCCTCGTATCTGTTGCCAGAATTTTTCATTAATTTGAACCCCGTGCCCACTCAGCCAGCCCTGAACATCCGCAAAAGGCAAGCCGTGCAACAGCCGTGCATTGAGGCGTGAGAGCTCTTCGTCATCAAAGGTGGCCACCGAGCGGCCAAACTTGGCGAATGCAAAGCTCTCCGCCAGCGCATCCATGCTGGGGGCCAGCTCAACGGCATCGGAGGTACCCATTTTTGCCAGATAGCTATTGATGGCCAGCGGAAAGATGCCCTGCTCACGCAGATCACGCACACCACCGGAGCCAATGCGCTTGGAGAGCTCGCCCTCCTTCAGTTTCAACAATGCCAGGTGCGCAAAGGTCGGCACCGCAAAGCCGAGCGCCTCAAAAATCTGCACCTGCACAGCGGTGTTGCTCACATGATCCTCGCCACGCACCACATGCGTAATGGCGGAGTCCCCATCATCCACCACAGATGATAAGGTGTATAACGGCAGACCATCCTCACGCAGTAACACCGGATCACTCATGTGACGGCCCTCAAACCTGACGGCCCCACGCACCATATCCTCCCACACAATATCCTGATCATTCAGCAAAAAACGCCAGTGTGGGCGGCGACCCTCGGCGGCGTAGGCTTTTTTTTGTTCATCTGACAGCTTCAAAGCAGCGCGATCATAAATCGGCGGCGCACCGCGACTCACCTGCATTTTACGACGAATTTCCAGCTCTTCGGCTGTTTCATAGCAGGCATAGAGCCTGCCGGAATCAATCAGTTGCTGCTTGGCCTCGGCGTATCGATCCATGCGATCCGACTGCTTGAAACTCTCATCCCATTGAATGCCCAGCCAGCGTAAATCCTCAGCAATCGCTGTCTCATACTCTACACGCGAGCGCTCCAGATCGGTGTCGTCAATGCGCAGAATAAACGTGCCGCCCATTTGGCGCGCAAACAGCCAGTTAACCAGTGCGGTGCGCACATTGCCAACATGCAAATAACCGGTCGGGCTGGGTGCAAACCGCACGCGGGGAGTCTTCGTCATGGAAATTCCTTCTGCTGTGTGGGAGCGCAGCATAAGCAACAAGGAATGCAAGGTAAAGCGCCGATGCTATGTAGCACTAATGAGGGCAACAAGCGACTAGTTAAAGATGCGTCTAATTAAAGACCCCGAACTTTTTTCTCTACCATCTTTAATGCGGCCAATAACGCAGTCACGCCTGCGCCCATTTCGATTCCGCCCTGCGCCACACGATGATACGGATCACCCGTATTCTCATCAATATGTGTTTTTCTCATAGAATTAAAGCCATGTACAATTACAGCACCTCCCCCGACAAATAGTCCTGTGGCTAACTTTCCTTGAATGCCTGATTCCATAGCATTCCCAGTCAGAAAATGAGCTGCGCCCAAAGCTACGCCCCTTACAGGCCAAAAAACATTTCTGCGGCGATACGCATCGGCGAATGTTCTCGCCGTTGATTGACTCTGCGCAATACGCTCTGAATCCTTCACTAGATTTTTAAAGCCTTGAACAAGCTCAGGATGTTCAGATAAAGAGCTATGAACGACCTGTTGCATCTCGTGAGCAACGCCTTTCATCGCATCGGTCAGACGGTAGTTATACTCAGAAGTCGTCAGCGCAAGACCATCTACGGCTGCTTTTCGTGCATCATTTGAGCTAGCCCCAGAGAGTACTGCGTCAACCGCAGACTTTTCCTGCTGAGAAAGCTTAAAGATGTCGAGAAGAGACTTATTACTCTCAAGTTTAATTACCACTGCATTCGACAACTGATGAACTAACGTATCAGGTAGAGTCGCAGGCGTAAATCCAGCTTCGTGCAATAGGCAGCCAAGCTTTGTCAGCTCGGCTTTTATGGCTGGCCCATTAACTCGTAGAAAATCACTGGAAAGCTTAGAATCTGGACGAGAACAGAGCTGTTGAATTGCTTGCCAGAATGCCTGCGCTGCGCTGGTTTCAAAAATATTCTGTCTTAACATGTTAAACCTTCCCGCATGGCATCGATAAAACGTTGATGCAGTTCCATAGCTTCCGCTCAATCTATTGAATGTTGTTGCCCCCATTTATAACCCACAACTGGCTAAAGAAAGCTTTACAGTTTTATGAAGATTTTAACGATTGGCTAAAAAATGAAGCGGTGCGTGATCGGAACCCGACGGTCGCGGCCAAAGCCGAGCGGCGTAATTTTCGGCACGATGGGCGCTTGCCTACGATTAAATTCGCTGTTTTTCAACAAATTTACCACCTTTTCAAGCTC
>JAIEPI010000064.1 GCA_019749855.1 Rickettsiales bacterium
GGATGCTACCGCTGGGGCTGTTCCTGCTGTCGCTGGATAGCGCAACCTTGCGGAAAAAGCGGCGCCAGCTGCTCGCATGGTGCAAGAGGCGTGTGCGGCCGAGCCAACCGTGAGTGACTAGCCCGCCGCATCGTCGAGTTTTTTCTCATACCATGTTTCACCAATGGCGATTTTTTCACGGCCTTTCGATTCGCGCCAGTCGTTGGTGTCACGCAGGCTGTAGATACAGCCACAATATTGCTGCGCGTAAAAGGCTTCCTCTTTGGCCAACTCGTACATGCGCGCTGACCCGCCGTCCTTGCGCCAATTGAAGGTCCAGTATGTTACATCTGCGTATGGCTCGGCGGCACGCACACCGCAGTCATTGATCTGGTCCATATCCTTCCAGCGCGAAATGCCCAGCGAGCTGGTGAAAACGCGAAACCCATGCTCCTGTGCATACAAGGCGGTACGGTGAAAGCGCATGTCAAAACACATGGTGCAGCGGACGCCGCGCTCCGGCTCGCGCTCCATGCCCTTGGCACGGGCAAACCAGTTCTGCACATCGTAGTCAGCATCAACAAACGGGATGCCCAGCTTTTCCGCGTAACGGATATTTTCCTGCTTGCGGATCTCGTATTCCTTTTTGGGATGGATGTTCGGATTATAAAAAAAGATGGTCAGCGCCAATCCTGAATCATGCATCTTCTCAATCAGCGGGCCGGAACATGGCGCGCAGCAGGAATGAAGTAATAGTTTTTTTTCGCCGCCAGGGACGTCAAAAGAAGTGCTGTCGTGGGGGGATTGTGTCATGGGATTGCGTACCTGTTTTGCAGCGGCATGGTCTGATTCGTCATTTTTGCTTTCACGTGAATGATGAGAATAGAAAACATACTTCGCATTTCTTCGATTAAACGGCCATATAATTTTCTTGTCTATAGCACTTGCATTTTATCTTTTAAGTGCGCTATTCATACATCATGTTATTTCTTACGCAGGAGGTTTGTCTATGACTTTTGTGCCCGTGAATCGCCGCTCGATTTCTCCTGAATCGCCACGAAAGAAAATGAAAGACAAGCGGCGCGCGCAACTCATAGACGCCAACATGGAATGCATCGCCCGTTATGGACTGACCGAGACGACCATCAGCCATATCTCAGAGACCGCAGGCATGTCACGCGGCATCATCAATTTTTATTTCACCAGCAAAGAACACATGATGCGCGAAACACTCACGCATCTGATGCAGGAGCAAGGGCAGGCATGGCGCGAGGCGCTGGAAAAAAGCGAGGGCAAATCACCCTATGCGCGGCTTGAAGATAGTTTGAAATCCGTGTTCAGCGCACGCTTATGGACCCGCAAAAAACTGGCGGTGTGGGCGGCTTTTGTAGCGCATGCGGCCACGCATCCCACCTATCGCTACATCTTTGAAACCGAAACCGGCAGCATGCGTGATGAGATCGCCGCTTTAGCCGGCATGTCGGATCCATTGCTTGATGCCCCAGGTTTTGCCAATGGTCTCATTTGTTATGTGCGCGGCTTGCGCATGGAGATGCTGATTGGCGATACCGGACGCACACGTCAGGATCTCGAGAAAGAAGCGCTGGCGTTCCTCGGCAACATCCAGCCTTTGTCCTCAGCACAATTGGCTGAACGACGGGCAAGTAAGCCGAAATCAGTGAGTGAACTGGATGCTGCCACGCAGGATTTATTCGCGATTGCCAGCTAGGCATTTCCAGTTAGATATTATTGGTTAGCTAACGCGGCTCACTCCCACGCCCCACTTCCTGCGGTCATAGCATTGCGCATTGCATGGCTTGAAAAAGCTTAGTGCAACGCAGCATGGTTTTTGCATGACATTTTTTAGAGTCGGCGCTATAGAAGCCTCCACGAATCACCTCGATGCATGGAGCACGAACTTATGACGCAGCATTTTGATACATTGGCCGTTCACGCTGGAATGGACCCTCAGGCACATGGCGGCTCATGCCAGATGCCGATTTATCAGACGGCGTCCTACGTGTTTCGCGATAGCAAACAAGCGGCGGATCTGTTCGCGCTGCGCGAGATGGGCAACTCCTATTCCCGCCTGACCAACCCTACGGTGACCGCGTTGCAGGATCGTCTGGCTGCGCTGCATGGTGGTGTGGGCGCGGTGGTGACGGCATCGGGCCATGCCGGACAGATTCTGGCATTGTTCAATCTGATGTCGCCAGGCGATCACTTGGTGGCGTCTAATCGCTGCTATGGTGGCACCATCAGTCAGTTCAAAAACAGCTTCCGCCAGTTTGGTTGGAACGTCACCATGGTGGATGTGGATGATCCTGAAAACGCACGCCGCGCCATCACGCCGAAAACAAAAGCCATTTACGCTGAGTCACTGGCCAATCCTGGTGGCGTTATCAGCGACATTGAAGCGCTGGCCAAGATTGCCCATGAAAACGGCATCCCGCTCATCATCGACAATACCATGGCCTCGCCTTATCTGTTGCGCCCGATTGAATTTGGCGCGGATATTGTCTGCGAATCCACCACCAAATTTCTAGCGGGCAATGGCACAGCGGTGGGGGGCGCCGTCATTGATTCTGGCAATTTTGACTGGACGCAAAATGATAAGTTCCCGCTGCTGAACGGCCCTGAATCCGCTTATAACGGCATGAACTTTGCCAAAGAGTGCGGCAAAATGGCCTTCACTTATCGTGGTATTGCGGTGGGCCTGCGCGATATCGGCGCGTGCCAGTCAGCCATGAACGCATTCCTGACCCTCAATGGCATTGAAACCCTGCCGCTGCGTATGCAAAAGCATGTTGAGAATGCCATGATTATCGCGCAATGGCTGGAGTCGCACCCCGAGGTGAGCTGGGTCGGTTATGCAGGCTTACCGTCCAGCAAATACCATGCGCTGGCTAAAAAATATCTGCCCAAAGGCGCCGGCTCCGTCTTTACCTTCGGACTGAAAGGTGGCTTTGAAGCAGGTCGCTCGCTGGTAGAAAGCGTGAAGATGGCGAAACATGTGGCCAATATCGGTGATACGCGCACACTGGTGATTCACCCCTCCTCCACCACCCACAGCCAGCTCTCTGAGGAGCATCAGATCATGGCGGGTGCCGGACCGGATGTGGTGCGGCTATCGGTTGGCATCGAGCATCCCGATGATATTAAAGCGGATCTCGATCAGGCAATTCAGAAGGGCAAAATGGCACGCGCGGCATAGCCAATTTTTTGGATAGGGAATTATTCCGATAGCGAATGATCCCGCGCTCGTTATCCATTATATTTTAGACATGCGCGTGAGTTGTTAAGTTCAATCTTTTTCACAAATTGATTGAACATCCATTCTACGCAATCGCAATATATCGCTAAAATACATTATTTTGATTGCGGTCAAGCGATGTGTTATATTTAAAGAATGGGGCATCGCTATTTCAGTGACGC
>JAIEPI010000117.1 GCA_019749855.1 Rickettsiales bacterium
GCAGAAAACCTGATTCGCCAAGTACCCGAAGCCACTGAAACCGGAAGACGCACAGGACGTGCCGAACGCGACGACCATGCGGAAGGCGTGCATTCCAGTGAGATTGAGGTAGAGTTGAAGGAATCGAAGCGTTCCCGCGCCGTAATTCTGGCGGACATTCGCACCCGCTTGGATGAAATCCCAGGCATTGCGATCAATATCGGCCAGCCTATTTCACACCGGATTGACCACATGATGAGCGGTGTTCGGGCGCAAATTGCTATCAAGCTATTCGGCACTGATCTGGATGTGCTTCGTGCGAAAGCCGAAGAAATCCGTGTGGCCATGAGTGAAGTAGAAGGTGTGGTGGATCTGTCGGTGGAAAAGCAGGTGCTTATCCCGCAGGTGCATGTGCTGTTTGATCGTGAGAAAGCCGCCACCTATGGCCTCCTTTCTGGCGAAGCGGCGGAATATGCCGAGCTTGCCATGCAGGGTAAAGCCGTGGGGCAAGTGCTGGATGGCCAGCGCACCTATGACATTGTGATGCGCCTTTCCGATGCCTCGCGCAGTGACATCGAAGCGATTAAGCAAATCCCTGTGGATACCAAGGACGGTAATGTTGTTCCCCTGCAAGCGATTGCCAATGTGCAGGATGCCAAAGGGCCGAATATCATTAACCGCGAAAACGCCCAGCGGCGCATCGTAATTCAGGCCAACGTTGCCGAGCGTGATCTGGTGGGCGTGGTGAAGAAGGTACAGGCGGCGATAGATACTAAGGTGCATCTGCCACAAGGCTATTACGTCACCTATGGTGGGCAGTTTGAAAGCCAAGCCACGGCCTCGCGCCTGATTGCCGTGTTAAGCCTGTTCTCTCTGGCTGGCATGTTTATGGTGTTATTCGTGCATTTTAAGAGTGCCAACCTCGCGCTTCAGGTGATGGTATCCATCCCGCTTGCCTTTATCGGCGCGGTGATCGGCGTGTGGCTCTCCGGCGGCGTATTCTCGATTGCGACAATGGTGGGTTTTGTGACGCTCACCGGCATTGCAGCGCGTAACGGCATTATGATGATCGCGCACTACCTGCATCTGATGGAGCATGAGGGCGAACGCTTTGACCTTGCCATGATTTATCGCGGCACATCGGAACGGATTATCCCCGTGTTGATGACTGCGCTTACCGCTTCGCTTGCCCTGATTCCGCTGATTATCGCCGCCGACGAGCCGGGACGTGAAATCCTGCATCCTGTCGCGGTGGTGATTTTCTGCGGGCTGTTTTCCAGCACTTTGCTCGACCTCACCGTGCGTCCGCTGGTGTTCTGGAAATTCGGCAAAAAACCTGTCGCCAGCTTACTGCCAGCGGCAATCACTTATTAACCCAAGGAGAATGATATGAAAAAACTGCTACTTACCACAGCGATACTGGCGACGATAGGTTTCCAGCAACCTGCACTGGCGCATGGTGATGAAAAACACGAAGGACATCATACAGAAGCCCCTGCCACCGATTCAAAAGCCGCTGCCACAGCAACCGATGCTAAGGGCGCGTTGACGGAAATACAGGCGGGCATGAAAACCATCAGCACGCAGATCAGTGAGAACAAGCACGATGCCATGCACGATGAAATTGAAAAGATCGAAGCCAGCATTAAGGCACTAAAGGAAAAAGCAGGGTTGGAAGGCGATCAGAAAACCCGTCTTGAGGCTTCGCTTAAGCAACTGAGCACCCAACTGGGCAAGGTACATAGTGCGGCTGATGCCAAAGATGCAGAAAAAACCAAAGCCGAATTCAAAAAGGCTGAAGGTGCGCTTAAACTTGTTGAATCTAACGTAAAATAAAGGTGATACCATGAAACTACTTCACGCACTGCTTATCAGCACCATTTTAACCACTGGCACAGCTGCTTTTGCTGTTGGCGATCATGCTGGCGGTCACAGCCAAGCCCAGCCTACCGCCACCTCGCATGATGCGATGGGGCATGGCGGCGGCGCACACGATGAAATGGCTGCCAAGAACACTGTAAAACTCGCTTTGGAAACAGCAGCCCCATTTCAAGCGGGTAAGGCTACTCAAGTGGTTGTGAAGCTCAATGCTGCGGCAGATGGCAAGCCTATCTCTTTTGATGACCTTAAAGAGGCGCATACCAAGAAACTACATTTGCTGATCGTTGACCCATCACTCACCGATTATCACCATATCCACCCTGTCGCCGGTAAAAATGCGGGTGAATTCGTGTTTGATTTCACGCCGAAGAAAAATGACAGCTACCGCGTATGGGCGGATGTGATTCCAGTTGCCACCGGCAAGCAGGAATATGTGATGGCGGATATGGGGAGCGCAGCAAAGGAAAAAGCTACCATCAATAAAACCACCGTTATGACCAGTGCGGTGGATGGGTACACCTTCACCCTTGCATTGGATGGTGAACCTAAAGCTGGTAGCGCAGTGATGGGTAATATCACCATCACCAAAGATGGAAAGCCCTTCAATCAATTAGAGCCGGTGATGGGTGCGTTCGCGCATGTGGTGGGATTCACGGAGGATTATAATTCCGTCCTGCATATCCATCCGATGGGTAAAGAACCCACGAGCGACACCGAGCGCGGCGGACCCAAACTGGAATTCCACATCGAACCAGAAAAAGCGGGTTTTGTGAAGTTATTCGCGCAGGTGAGAATCAGCGGAAAGGATGTATTCGCGCCATTTGGCGTGATGGTCAAATAACCTCTTGACCTTGGAGTATGCTCCAAGGTGTAGGATCGGTAGTATGAAAGGTAAAGAAACAAAATTACTGACGGTTGGACGATTAGCGGAGCGTACAGGAGTTAGCCCCGATACGCTCCGCTATTACGAAAAAATGGGGTTGATTAAAGCAGCCAGCCGTTCTCAGTCTGGCTACCGGATTTATGGAGAAGATGCCGAGCGCATCCTACAATTCATCAAGGGTGCAAAAACCCTCAACTTCACACTAGAAGAAATACGCCAACTGCTCACGTTGAATCGTTCTGACAAGGCAACTTGCGCGGAAGTGCTGAAACACACTACCGGCAAAATCATCGAAGCCGAGCAGAAGATTCGTGAGCTTAAAGAAGTTAAAAGAATACTGAGTGCCTTGGTCGAGCAATGCCCAGCTGATGACACCTCAGTAAGTTCTTGCCCCATTTTGGGGCATATCAACCGATCAACCAATCTATAGGAGGCTACCATGTTTAAGAGATTATTACCTGTCATCATGCTTGTTTTTGTTACCGCCTGCGCCAACACGCAAGGTGGTTCAATGTCTGGTATGGATATGAAGATGCCGTGTTGTGAAAAATGTGAGTGCTGCAAAGACGGAAAATGCGGTGAATGCTGCAAATCTGGTGAATGCAAATGCTGTAAGGACGGCATGTGTAAAATGTGCATGGGTAAAATGGAAGGCATATCTTCCATGAAAGAGGGTGAACAATGCCAGATGTGCGCGAAAATGAAGCAGGGAAAATCTCCAAGCCCAGCCGTTAAGCAGTCAACACCCGCGACAGACCACACTGCACACCATTAAAATTGAAGGATAAACGTATGGAAAAATTACGTCCCACATGCCCTTGGTGGAAAAGCCCGAAGGGTATTGCAATACTGATCGCGCTTGCTGCACTTGGTGTGTACTTGATTGTATGGCATCAGCAGCA
>JAIEPI010000203.1 GCA_019749855.1 Rickettsiales bacterium
CGAGCATTTCGGGGTTGGGCAACACTTCGATTGTTTTTTTAGGCGCATGTCTGCCGCCTGCACCACTGCGACGAGGCTGGGATGCACCCGCCCCACGCTCACTGGAATCATTCGTTGTCGTCATCGTCGCTCTCCTCATTTGTTGCCATCACGGCATCAATATCCTTACCAATACGAAGCCAATCTCCGCGCAACGCCTCGGCTGAATGGCGGTGCGGCGAGCGATAGAGTGGCGAAGATGTCACTTCAATGGCACTGCCTAACCCCGATAAAACCCCTAACAACACACGCAGAAGCATTTCTAATCCGTTGAGTAAAAAGGTCTATCTGGCGCCTGCCCGCTTGCGTATTGCCAGTATGGTTCTAACCATAGCATGCGTATCCATTTCAGGAAAGTACGACTGTCACAGAACCTTCATACACGCGCCACATGCATTTGCTATGATGACTTCATGGAGGTGCGGTGTGAACGATCTATCACCCACAGTACAAAATTCCCCAACAAGCGTTGCGCCACAGCAATCGCCGCCTCCCACCGCCGACCTCTCTTCTGACGCATCATCGAACCGTGAAAAGCTGCTGCAACAACTGCAAACGGCCGATGCGGCTTTTGCTGATAAGCTCGGTCAGTATGATGCCAAGGCGGGACATTGGAGCCTGCTGGCGGCGGGCGCTGGTGTGGCGGCCTCGGTCTATCCCATTGCTAAAAAGTTATCGCACACAAAGCGCGAGGCAGAGGCTTTTGCTAGCCGCACTTCGAGTGAACTAAAACAGCTTGTTGATGGTCATTCGGGTCATCTTGATTTTTCAATTGTTAAATCAGGGTTCGAAGATAAAGTCCGCTCGTCACTTTATGCCACCGGTAAGCGTGCTGATAAAATCGTCAATGCGATTGCTACCCATTACGATCACATTAAAAACAACCCCTCCGCCCCTCACACCGCGCAAACCACTCATGAGCTTGTTGTTGACGAAGCCAAGGCATTGTTGCGTAGCCCGTTTACGCGCAGCCCGCTTGGTCGAGGCATTGCGGTGGTTAGCTCGGCACTCACCGCCGGAGTCGTTGGCCATCAGTTATTTGCACTGACGCATCCACGTGAGCGCGAGGCGGTGCATCTGCTGGGGCGTGAGTGTCGTCGCTTACATGAGATGACCTCTGCTTCCTCCGAGGCTGGGTTTGAAGAGCGCCTTCTGGCCGCGCGTGAGGCGGAAGCACAACGCATCACGCGCTGATTCACCCCTTCCAGAACCGCCCGCAATAGGTTTCCCTAGTCTCTCACAGGGAGACGTCACATGAAAAACCTCACGACCGCGCTAACCACACATCTTGCGCAGGAAACAACCACACTGGCGACCTGCTGGCGTCTGACACGCCGTGATGGAGTGACGTTGGGCTTCACCGATCATGATCGGGATTTGGTGGTGGGGGCACTGACCTATCAGGCAGCGACCGGATTCACCCCCACCGCCATTGCTTCCTCAGCGGCGCTGAATGTCGATAACCTCGAGATCGAAGGCATGTTGCAGGCCAGCGCGATTCGGGAGGAGGACATACTCGCCGGTGTCTATGACTATGCGGAAATTGAAGTTTTTGAAGTCAATTACCTTGCGCCCAATGATGGAAAATTGCCGCTGCGCTTTGGCTGGTTCGGCGAGGTCAGCCTGCGCGACGGGCGATTTGAGGCGGAAGTCAGAGGCCTCACGCAACAGCTCTCCACGCGCATTGGTGAGCTGTATAGCCCGACCTGCCGCGCACAATTGGGGGATGCCCGCTGCAAGGTCAACCTCACGGCACGCACCTACAGCGGCGGTGTAACGGGCGTTGTCTCACGCACCGTCTTGCTTGATACAGCGCGCACTCAGGCGGCGGGTGTGTTTAACTATGGCCTGATCCGCTTTACCAGCGGGGCGAATGCGGGGCTCTCTATGGAGGTCAAAGAATATGTGCCAGGCACGATCACGCTGGCATTGCCACTGCCCAATGCGGTGAGTGTGGGTGATAATTATCAGATTCAGGAAGGCTGTGACCGCCTGCTTAACACCTGCATCCGTCGCTTTAACAACGCGGTGAATTTTCGGGGTGAGCCGCACGTGCCAGGCATTGATCGCATGCTCGAGACCTCCGCCACCCGTAGTGAGTGGTGAGGCGCTGCCTAGCCTTACTAGCCGCGACCGCCATTACCAAACGGTAGCAGCAATTGCTCACGCTTTGCAGCATGACCTATGTGGGCAGGTGAGGTTAATGCAGCTGAGGGAGGATTGAGCAAACTGCCTAAAAGGATTTCGGATTGCTCAGGCGTGAGGGAAAATTCCACTTCATCGTCGCGGCGTTTTTGAGTAACGTGACGGAGGGTTATGCCACATTTCTTTATCCAATCATGCAAGCCTTCTGCTGTACTTTGCTGCAGCGTCATAGCCCCTTCTTGCGACGTCCCTTTACGGGCAACGTGCTGCGTCGCGGCACTGAGAACGGCGGCGATTTGCGTTTTGATGCGCTGATCAAAATCAGGGTCATGAGCCGGTGTCTGCATCAGGTTCATATGCGCCGCGCTCTCAGCAGACAGACATGTATTGCCACTAAATTCCCCCAACAGGCGATTGCTGACGGTGACAAGTAAAGCCGTGTCTTTGCCCTGCAATCGTTCTGTCGCAATTCCTAATGGCAAGCGGTCACCGTGTTCCTTTTGATAGATTGTCAGCGTGCCATTCAAATAAGGGATAACGCGGAAATCATCGATAGCAGTGACCCACTGTCCCTGCGGCGTTGGCATCCACACGTGATGATCCAGCACGCGCTTCAGTGCCGTGAGCGTTTCCTCGGGGATTGAGGAAGAATTAGGGACTACCGGAGCATGATCCATACTCCCATAGTAATGAATAATAGTGACATAATGATGAAGATGAGAAGGTAGCCATGAGTTTTATTGAAACACGCTTTCCCGATGATATTTCCTACGGCTCCAGCGGCGGGCCTGGCTATTCCACCAGCATTGTCGCCACCGATGGCGGCTATGAGAAGCGCAATGTACGCTGGCAGCAGGCGCGTACGCGCTATAACGTGGCGCATGGCGTGAAAAATCTGGCGCAGCTGGAGGCGCTCATTGCGTTCTTCCGTGCGCGAAAAGGCCGCGCTTTTGGCTTCCGTTTCAAGGATTGGAGTGACTTTCAGGGCATTGGCCAGTCACTGGGCAGCGGTGACGGCACGCGCACGCAGTTTCAGCTGATCAAAAGCTACAGCAGCGGCGGGGTGAGTGAGACGCGCATCATTCACAAACCGGTGGCGGGCAGCGTCAAAATCTACCGCAACAGCGTGCTGGTCTCGAGCGGCGTCACCACCAGCACCAGCAATGGCATGGTGCAGTTTAGCACGCCACCCGCCAATGGGGTACTCATCAGTGCCGATTTTGAGTTTGATGTACCCGTGCGCTTCGATACGGACAGTTTGAGTGCGTCACTCGATGCGTACGGTGTGCATAGCTGGCAGGATATAGCGCTGGTGGAGGTGCGTATCTAGCGTGCTTGGCCACCAGTACCGTGATTGCCACTTCCACGTTGCGTCCGTCGATCCCTCACGTCTGCGCCACCGTCCTGAATGCCATTCTCTTGCTCATGCGGCGGTATATAATAGCCCGTGAGCGGGTTACTATTCGCCCCACGTGTAATAATCCTGTTATCACACTCGC
>JAIEPI010000051.1 GCA_019749855.1 Rickettsiales bacterium
ATCCATTATGGCGTGCGTGAACATGCAATGGCCGCCGCGATGAATGGCTTGGCACTGCATGGGGGCTTTATCCCTTATGGCGGCACCTTCCTCGTTTTCAGTGACTACTCGCGTCCGTCCATCCGCCTGAGCGCACTGATGGGCTTACGCGTCATTCATGTGATGACCCATGATTCAATTGGCGTGGGCGAAGACGGCCCGACCCACCAGCCGGTGGAGCATCTGGCATCGCTGCGGGTGATTCCCAATTTATGGGTGATGCGCCCCGCCGATGCGGTGGAGACACTGGAATGCTGGCAACAAGCCATTGAACGCACGGATGGCCCAAGCCTGATGGTGCTCAGCCGCCAGAACCTTCCCGCTCAGCGCACCGAGTATCACGCGGAAAACATGAGTGCACGCGGTGCATACATCCTGCGCGCGGCGAAAGGCACCCCCAAAGCGGTTCTCATGGCGAGCGGCTCCGAAGTCATGTTTGCCATGGAAGCGGCTAAAACATTGGAAGAAAAAAATATTCCAACCCAAGTGGTCTCGATGCCCTGCATGGAGTTATTTGACGCGCAGGCTGCTGATTACAAAAACACCGTCATGCCTGCGGGTGTGCTGCGGCTGACGATTGAAGCCGGCGTGCGCCAACCGTGGGATCGCTATCTCGGGATGGATGGCTTGTTCATTGGCATGCATAGCTTCGGTACTTCCGGCCCTGGCCCTGAGGTGTATGAACATTTTGGCATCACCGCCAAGCATGTGGTGGAAGCCATTGAACATGCCCTCATTGAGCGCCCTCTATGAGCAACGTGCGTATCGCCATAAATGGACTGGGCCGCATTGGTCGCTGCGTCGCCCGTGCGCTGGTGGAACATAATATTGAGGGTATCGATCTGGTGGCGGTCAATGGCCCTGCCCCCACCCCCACGCATCTACACCTGCTGAAATATGACTCGGTGCATGGTCGATTTAATGGCCACCTCGCGGCGAACGGGGATCGCATGCAACTGGGCCGCCATGATTTTCCGGTCCTGCATGAGCGCGATCTCTCGCGCATTGACTGGGCCGCGCATGGCGTGGATGTGGTGCTGGAATGCACCGGGCATTTCACCGCACGCAGCGACGCTGAGCAGCACCTCGCGCAAGGGGCTAAGAAGGTTCTTATCTCCGCTCCCGCCAAAGAAACGGACGTCAAAACCATCGTGTATGGCGTGAATCACGCGCAATTAACGCCGCAGGATCACATCATTTCCATCGGCTCCTGCACCACCAACTGCCTCGCACCGGTGGCTAAAGTTTTGAATGACAGCTTTGGCATTGAAAGCGGGTTCATGACCACCATTCATGCCTACACCGGCGATCAAAACCTCGTGGACGGCTCACACAAGGACCTGCGCCGTGCCCGCGCCGCGGGCTTATCCATAGTGCCAAGCACCACCGGCGCCGCCAAAGCATTAGGGCTGGTGCTGCCTGAACTTGTGGGCAAGCTGGATGGTACGGCACTGCGCGTGCCCACGCCAAATGTTTCGATGGTGGATCTGGTGTTTCACAGCCGCGCTGAGCTGAGTAAGGCCGCCATTAACCAAGCGCTGATGGAAGCTGCTTGTGGCCCAATGCACGGGGTGCTGGCGGTGAATGATGAGCCATGCGTCTCCATTGATTTCACCCATACGCCGCAAAGCAGTATCGTCGATGCACATGGCACCTTTGTCACCGGCAAGCATTTAGGCCGTGTGGCCGCATGGTACGATAATGAGTGGGGCTTCTCCTGCCGCATGCTTGATCTGGCGAAACTTGCGGGGACGATGCTTTAAACAGTACACACTTGATTCTCAGGCGTTTTGCAAACCACTGATGAAAATTGTGGAGGCCGGGGTGAGAATCGAACTCACGGTGGGGGATTTGCAGTCCCCTGCATTACCACTTTGCTACCCAGCCCTGATCTAATGCGGAAGCGAAACATAGGCAATACGTATCCACTGGTCAAGCCTGCAATGTATTTTTGCAACGCTGAAGCAAAGGCAAAATATTACTGGCGAGGCGAGTGCGCGTTGTGCTAGGAAATCCATGATTTTTCACTATAGTCATTCAATAAAATATTTACTTTTAATCACATGCTGATGTCACAAAATTCCACTTCTCAACAAAAGAATATGCGTGACGGCCAGTTACGCACAAATTCTGTACACGATCAGAGAATTATCGACGTCATTGAAAGTGTTCGTCGTGAGGCGTTTGTTCCCGAAGCGATGCAGGGCAGCGCCTATGTGGATGAACATATCGCACTGAAAAATGGGCGATGCACTCTGGAGCCGCTGGTTTTTGCCACGCTGCTCGGTTTGGCAGATGTTATGCCCCATCAAAAGCTGCTCCTGATTGGTGCGAGTTATGGCTACGCAGCGGCTATTTTATCAAAACTGGGCGCCAGCGTTACCGTGGTGGAATCTGATCCCGCCCTCATTGAAGAAGCGCGCACACGGCTTCAGCGCGAAAACATTCAGAATGTCACCCTTCATCATGGTCCCATGCCGTCTGGCTGGCCCAATCATACCTACGATGTCATTTTCATTGATGGCGGCGTGCAGATGATCCCGCCCGCGCTGCTCGAACAACTGCATGAAGGTGGTCGCCTCGTGGCGATTGAGGTCATGCCGAATCCGTCATCACCCAATGGGGTGGGATGCTATGTGAAAATACAGCGAACAGAAAATCTATTTTCCAGTCGCCGGCAGGGAAATGCCTTTGTACCTGTTCTCCCAGGGTTTATCTTGAAAGAAGGATTCAGTTTATGACCTCACGACTACACCTCTGCTTACTGACAACCGCATCGCTTCTAAGCGTAGCGCTCACTCCTGTGATGGCTGCACATGCACAGCAAGCGGAGGCGCCAGCCAAACCTTCCAGTGCAGCAACAACGGCGGCGGAAAGCGTGCCTGAGGCAACGCCCTCCACAGGCATGTTACCGGATACTCTTCAAAAAGCGCTGGCACATACCTATCAAACAAATCCTGAAATCAAGTCACAGCGCAAATCGCTTGAGCAACTGGATGAAAGCGTCAATCAGGCTTTATCTGGTTTTCTTCCCAGCGCCTCCTTTGATTACTCCACTGGCCGCCAGCGAAATCGCTTTAATGATGGCACATTCACCTATTCTGACAATAAGGTTAAACAGCTCACCGTTGAGCAGCCGCTCTTTCGCGGTGGTGAAACGCTGGCGCAAACCAGCAGTGCAGAAAATAACGTCGAAGCAGGGCGCGCAGATTTAAAAAATGTTGAGCAGGAAATTCTGCTGCGAGCCATTACGGCCTATATGGATGTGGTTCGCGATCGCTCGGTGCTGGAATTAAGCCATAATAATTCGGATGTACTTCGCAAACAGTTGAAAGCCTCGAAAGAGCGCTTTGACGTGGGCGAGATCACACGCACCGATGTGGCGCAATCCGAGGCGCGACTGGCACGCGCTGAAAATGACGTAATTCAGGCCAAGGGAGCATTAACCAATTCCGTTGCCAATTTTGAGCGCGTGGTGGGCTATACCCCCGAAGACCTGGCAGTTCCCGAGAATTTCCCTGAAATTCCTGCCAACGTTGATGAAGCTATTTCACTGGCGCAGGAGTTTAATCCCGCACTTGTCTCCGCCGACTTTTCACAAAAATCAGCGGATGATGTGGTTGACGTGAACATTGCGCGCATCTTGCCGGATGTCAGCTTGCGAGGCAGCATTCGACGCGAACAGGGTGCTGGTCTGATCGGTAACGCAGATTTTGACAGTGACTCCGTGCTATTAAACGTGAATGTACCGCTCTATCAGTCCGGTGCGGAATATTCCCGCGTGCGCGCCTCTAAAGCGCGGCGCAGCGAAGCACGTTTC
>JAIEPI010000001.1 GCA_019749855.1 Rickettsiales bacterium
GCGCATCTAGAATGGCGACAGGTCGTTGATCCGTTTGGTGATAAAGGCTGGGTCAAAAAATCGCTGCTCTCACCACGGCGCACGGCATTGACCACGACGAAAAATGTTGCGTTGCGCGTGCATCCTTCTGGGAGCAGCGCGACACTGGCGAATGTAGAAGAAGGCGTCGTGTGCATCATCAAAGAATGTTCACTGCAATGGTGCCAGGTGGACGCCGGAAATTATCGCGGATGGATTCAAAGGCAGGCCCTGTGGGGAATCGAGCCACGAGAAGTCATTAAATAATCATTTGATGATATATTTATTTCAACGGCAGGCACTTTTTGCTCGCATGACTTAACGTTTTATTTAGCTTTACATGTATAGTGTAACCCTAAATATAAGTCTCGGCCAAAGGAGTTGCCATGTTATTCTCTTCCCTCAGCGCACAACAATCTGATCGCTTGAAAGCAGCCGATCATTCTCTGGCAATCATAGAATTTGCAACTGATGGAACCATCCTGGATGCCATGGGATATTCATTAGCTGAAATCAAGGGGAAGCATCACTCGTTATTTGTAGAGCCTTCTTATGCGGCGGAGCAGGCCTATCGTGATTTTTGGGAAAATTTGCGCAAAGGCGAAGTTCAACAAGCCGAGTTCATGCGCCTTGCCAAAGGTGGTAAGGTGGTGTGGATTGAAGCATCCTATGCACCCATTATTTCTAAATCCGGTCATGTTGAAAAAATCATTAAATTTGCTACCGACATTACGAAGCGCAAACTGATCGCCGATGATTTGCGTAACCAGATACAGGCCGTGCATCGCTCTAACGCGGTGATTGAATTTACGCTTGATGGCATCATTGTGAGTGCCAATCAGAATTTTATGTCCACGGTCGGCTATAGTGCGGAAGAAATCATCGGCAAACACCATTCGATGTTTGTTGAGCCTGATATGAAGAACAGCTCAGAATATGCACAGTTTTGGCAAAAATTAAAATCAGGTGAGTTTTTCTCAGCTGAATATAAGCGCGTCGGCAAAGGCGGCAAAGTCATCTGGCTGCAAGCTTCTTATAATCCCATTAAGGACAGTGCCGGTGTTCCTTATAAAGTCCCAGCGATATCACTGCTGTAGTGCTAAAACATCAGCGTGACGAGCACGTGCGCGAGATCATTCAGCTCAATCTCGGCGATGTAAACCGTGCCATATCGAATGCCAGTCAACAGACATCAAGCGCCGCCAGCGCCTCCACGCAAACATCCTCCAACGTGCAGGCTGTCGCTTCCGCTGCCGAGGAGATGAATGCGTCTGTTGAGGAAATCGCACAGAACATGAACAAGTCACGCGGTGCCGTTGACAATATGTTTGAACAAGTGCAGGTGGCGGATCAGGCAACGCAAAAACTGGTGGGAACGGCGCAATCCATGAGCGGAATTATCAGCCTGATTCAGGATATAGCCAGCCAGATTAATCTTCTCGCACTCAACGCCACCATTGAATCTGCGCGTGCTGGAGACGCAGGAAAAGGCTTTGCCGTGGTTGCCAGCGAGGTCAAAAATCTGGCCGGACAAACCGCCAAAGCCACTGAGCAAATCGCTAAAGAAATTGATGGTATTCAAAGTGTTTCAAAAGAGGCGGTGGATTCTCTGGGCACCATCCGCAAGTCAATTGAATTTGTCCGCGAATATGTGACTAATGTGGCCAGCGCCATTGAAGAGCAAAGCGCCGTGATGCGTGAAATATCCTCCAACATGCAAGTGGCCGCCATGGGTGTCAACAGCGTCAATCAAAGCGTGAATGACATCGCCGCTTCAACGGAGCAGGCAAATGTTGCGGCGCAGAAAGTACTGGATGCGTCTAATTCACTAGCCGCCTAAATAACCAGCCTACGAATTAAACAGGTGAAGGTATAAAGGTGGAGATTTAATCTCCGATCATGATCCGATCAACCAGCTGTTGTACGGTTGGGATAAAGCCATCCGCATAAAAGGGATCAGCGGCAAACTTGTACGCGTTGTGCCCTGCAAACATGAGATTGTCATCTACGCAGCCACCATGCACTATGTTTTGCAGCGTTTTCTGGATGCAATAGCTGCGAGGGTCGGCCTTTTTGCCCGTAGTGTAATCATCATGGTCTTTCCAATTGGAAAAACGGCAATGACTAAGGCAGCCCATACACTCCACCTGATCGGTGTGAATGATATGCGCGCGCTCCGGCGTGACGAAAATCACCGAGTCATCAGGCGTTTTCATCAGCTCGCTGTAGCCCTGAGCGATGTATTGCTCAGCCAGAATTGCATCCTGAGGGCGCACAAAAATCAGCCGTTTGCGCGGGCCAAATGGCAGTGGAGCAGTAAACTCACCTTCAGCCACTGACCGATACTCCATCTGGCGCTCACTACGCTCACGCAGCTCCTGAATGAAGGTATTATTCACCGCTGATGAATAAAATCCCGTGGGGCTGAAACGGTTGAGAAAAATCTCTCCCTTTTCCAGTGTCAGGAGTTTTTGCTTCCATCCCTCAGAAATAGGGCTTTCTTTGGTTAACAGAGGACGCGTGCCGAACTGAAAAGCAATTGGCCCAATCTCAGGATTGTCCAGCCAATGCTCCCAATCACGCAGATACCAAGCCCCACCCGCCATAATGATGGGCACGTGATGGAGGCCCATTTCGTTCATAAAGGCACGAATTTCCACCACGCGTGCATAGGGATCCTCAGGAATCTCAGGGTCCTCGCTGTTTGACAAGCCATTATGGCCACCCGCAAGCCATGGATCCTCATAGACCACACTACCCAAAAATTCTGAGGCCTTGTTATAAGAACGCTTCCACAAAGCACGAAACGCACGCATGGAGGATACAATCGGATGATAATAAACGCCATAACGTGCACAAATCTCCGCGAGCTGATACGGCATACCCGCACCACAGGTCACGCCATGAATCAGCCCCTTGGCCTGCTCCAGCACGCCTTCGAGAATACGCTGCGCCGCGCCCATTTCCCATAACACATTCATGTGAATGCGGCCGCGCCCACCCGCAACATTATTCGCAATACGGGCCTGCTCCAGCGCACCCTTAATGCTCATATGGATGAGTTCTTCATGTCGCTCACGTCGGGTGGTGCCGGTGTACACATAATCGATGCGCTCACCTTTTTCGTTGTAGCTATCGGCATTGACGCCAGAAAACGTACCCACCGCACCGGCCGCTGCAAAAGCACCCGCACTATAGCCATTACTCGCACCAATCCCCTTACCGCCTTCAACGATTGGCAGCACCTCACGACCAGAAATCATCACCGGACGGAGCTTATGGGAAAAAGATTCTGTCATACGAACAGTTCTAGCTGACAACATACTATATTACAAAACACAATTCCGACGATTATAGTCGGGTATTACACACAGTTCGGATATTGTCACACAGGCACGATTACCGCAAGTGAAAGCTATGGTGAAATAGGCAAGCATGTAAGCCACAAAAAAATGGCATAAAGGAGCTGAATTCAGCATCACTGTTTACGATGGTTATTCTTTATTCCTGCTTGCAATCCGCCACAAGGCGGCTAATTTGTTGCTCAAAAATATGGAATATTGTGTGGTGAAATCGCCCCTGATTACAGAATCCCTCGATCGTGAATATCCTGAGTTGAAATCATTTCGCCAGCAGATAGATCGCATTGATGGAGATATCGGACGCTTGTTAATAGAGCGTATGGACGTGGTGCGTCAGGTGGGCGAGCTCAAACGGGCGCGAGGCGAGACGCTCTCTTTTATTCGACCGGACCGTGAGGCCATCATGCTGCGTGAACTCATCAACCGTTTTGAGCATACGGAGGTGCCACAATCTGCCGTGGCCGGAATATGGCGCATCATTATCGGGG
>JAIEPI010000109.1 GCA_019749855.1 Rickettsiales bacterium
TTTGCTTTGCCAATGTTGCTGGAAATGGCGCTCCGAGTTTAATCCTGCGATGTGCGGAGCGGTTGTCGCGCGAAACCAGTTCGGCCTCGGTGTTGGTCGCGCTCGATTAAGTGGGTGGATGTGACGGGCGTTTCCTATTTGCTAAAGCCCGTTTCCACACTTTCAGGGGTTGGTCCTGCCTCGGCGGCTCTGCTTGCCCGATTGGTGGCACATGATCTGGTACCTATGGGCAGCGAGGGGCCTGTAGCTGCGCCCCTGATTCGCGATCTGCTGTTTCATCTGCCGGTGGATGTGATGGAGCGCACGCTGTGCCCCTGTATCACTGATGCAGTGACGGCAACACGGGTGGTGCTGGTCGTACGAGTGGTGGCACATCACCCGCCACCGCGCACGAAGGCCAAGAAACTGCCTTACAAAATTACCTGCGAAGATTCTAGCGGTGAACTGCAGCTGATTTATTTTCATGCGGCGGAGTTTCTGCGTCGTCAGTTGCCGGTGGGTGCTGAGGTCGCCGTGGCGGGGCGAACCGAGCGTTTTCAGGGGGTGCTGCAAATCGCGCATCCTGATGCCGTGGTGCCGGTGGCACGCCTGTCACAATTGCTGGAGCCGCAGGCCTTGTATCGCCTGACCGCTGAATTGAAGCAAACGCGTCTGCAGCGATGGATGGCCACGGCGCTGGACGCATTGCCAGAGATACCAGAGTGGATAAGTGCCAGCGTCATTGCGGCGGAGGGCTGGCCAAGCCTCGCGCAAGCGCTACGTCAGGTGCACCGGCCTACTTCGCGTGAGGCGCTGTCTCCCGCCACGCCTGCGCGCACGCGATTGGCCTATGATGAAGCGCTGGCCTCGCAACTCTCACTCATGCTGGTGCGGCGTTTTGAGCATCATGTTGAGAGCCGTAAGATGGCGATAGGTGGAACTTATTATTCGCGCATGCTGGCCACACTCCCCTTTCAGCTCACGCAGGGCCAGCGCGATGTTATGCAGGACATTGCGCGGGATATGGCTAGCGGTCGCGCCATGCTGCGCTTATTACAGGGTGATGTGGGCAGCGGAAAAACCATTGTGGCATTTCTCTCTATGCTCGCCGCCGTCGATCATCAATGTCAGGCAGCACTCATGGTGCCAACCAACATTCTGGCTAATCAGCATTTTCAGCGATTGAAGCCATGGTGTGATGCGATCGGCGTCACATGCGTGCTGTTAACCGGTGCGCAATCCAGCGCTGAGAAACGCCGCCATCTCGCCGCTATGGCTTCGGGTGAGGCGTCCATCGTGATTGGTACGCACGCGCTGTTTCAAAAAGATGTGATCTTTTATAATCTGGGACTAGCGGTGATTGATGAACAGCATCGCTTTGGGGTGATGCAGCGTATGGCGTTGGCCGCCAAAGGCAAAGCGCCGCATTTGTTGCTGATGACGGCAACACCGATCCCGCGAAGTTTAACGCTGACCCTTTATGGTGATCTCGATGATTCCGCGCTGCGCGAGAAGCCTGCCGGTCGCCAGCCAATTGTCACGCGGGCCATTCCGCTCACACGCGAATCGGAAATCGTTGAGCGCTTGGGCATAACACTGAGTCAGGGCGCCAGCGTCTATTGGATTTGCCCGTTGGTGGGCGATGATGAGGCGGCGGAAGTCTCTGAATTTGCCGCAGCAGTTGAGCGCCATGCCATGCTGGAGGCGATGTTCCCACAAAAGGTGGGGTTGGTGCATGGGCGCATGCCCATTGAGCAGCGGGAAGCGCAAATGCAGCTGTTTGCTAACGGGGTGACAAAAATTCTGGTGGCTACCACGGTGATTGAGGTGGGAGTGGATGTGGCGCATGCCACGGTGATCGTGATCGAAAATGCCGAGCGTTTTGGACTGGCGCAGTTGCATCAGTTGCGCGGACGGGTGGGGCGCGGCGATCAGCCATCAAGCTGCGTGCTACTCTATGGTGATCCGCTCAGTGACTACGCGAAAGAACGCCTGCGCGTGATTCGTGATCTCGATGATGGATTTGCCATTGCCGAGGAAGATTTGCGACTGCGCGGCGGTGGGGATATGTTGGGCACGCGGCAAAGTGGATTGCCGGATTTTCGCTTCATTGACTTACAACAGCACGGCACGCTGATTCGTCAGGCGCGGCAGGAGGTGATGTTGTATCTGCAGAAAGATCCCGCGCTCAGTGCGCCTCAAGGCAAGGCGTTGATTCAGCTGCTGCACATCTATGGCTATGACCGGCTGGTACAGTTGCTGCGCTCCGGCTGATGCGGCTAGACTTTTAAACTCATCTGTTTGCCGACTTTACTGCTGGTTTCCAGTACGGGAATAATCTCACGGTTAAGCACCGCGCGCGCTTTGTTTAAATCCAGTGACTTTTCCCATTTAGCCACCAGCAAGGTGGCAGCGCCATTGCTGATGAGGTTGGTCACAGCGCGGCCCTCCGCCATGAAGCGGTCAATGCCCAGAATAATTGTCACTGCCGCCACAGGAATATGGCCAATCGAGGAAAGGGTGGCCGAGAGAACCACGAAGGCGGTGCCCACCACGCCCGCCGCCCCCTTGGAGGTCAGCATCATGACGCCGAGCAATACCAGCTCTTCTTGCAGGGTCATGGGAGTATTGGTGGCTTGCGCCAGAAAAATCGCGGCCATGGTTAAATAGATGGCCGTGCCACTGAGATTAAACGAATAGCCGGTGGGAAGCACCATGCCAACAATGGATTTGTCGCAACCCATGACAGTGAGTTTTTCCACCATGCGCGGAAACACGGTTTCAGAGGAGCAGGTGCCAAACACAATAAAAATTTCTTCTTTAATATAGCGCAGGAACTTCAGCAGGCTTAGCTCGCACATCCGCAATACAATTCCGCACACGGCAAACACAAAAATGAGGCAGGTGGCATAGTAGCACAATAACAGTTTAGCGAGCGGGATCATGGAGGCCAGCCCATATTGCCCC
Source organism: Rickettsiales bacterium (assembly GCA_019749855.1). GTDB lineage: Bacteria > Pseudomonadota > Alphaproteobacteria > Rickettsiales > UBA998 > UBA998. Next base: position 2,947 of record JAIEPI010000109.1, read on the forward strand.
ACCGTGTAGGCCATGGCGCCCAGAGCGCCCAATGGTGCCACTTTCATGATGATGCCAACAATGGTGAACAGCACATGCGAGAAATCATCAATGAGCTTCACAATCGGCTTGGCGCGTTCGCCCATAAAAATGGTGGCGGCGGCAAACAGCAGCGCAAAGAACAGCACTTGCAGAATCTCGCCCTTGGCAAAGGCATCCACCACGGTGGTGGGAATCAGATGCAGAAAGAAATCCTGCACAGATTGCGGCTGATTCGCGGTGTTGACGTATTGGTTAATCGCTGACTGATCGAGGGTGTTTGCGTCAATATTCATGCCCACGCCTGGCTCGAACACATTGGCGATGACCAGACCCACCGCGAGCGACAGAGCGCTGAGGATAAAGAAATACAGCATCGCTTTGATGCCGACGCGCCCCGCTTGCGAGATGTTATCCATCGACGCAATGCCCGTGACTACGGTGCAGAAGATAATCGGCCCCACTAGCATTTTGATGAGCTTAATGAACGCATCGCCCAGCGGCTTTAGCGCAATGGCGGTGTCTGGTTCAAAATGTCCGACGGCTGCCCCAATGAAAATGGCCAGCACCACTTGAAGATATAAACTTTTCCACCATATTTTTTTCGCAGGTGGAGGAGTCTCTTGGGCGGAGGATGTCGTGATTGAATGAGCCGCCATGAATTCTTCCTGTGGGTGATAAATCGGGCGCTAGAAAAAGCGTATGATAGCAGCAATGTCAACGCTTTGCTGTGCTGCAACTGCGAAGGCTGGCGCGAAGCATCGGGGTGTTTATAGTAATGACCATGCGTATTGTGCATGCCATGTTTGCCCGCCACATGGGTGGCATCGAGTTTTCGTTTCTGCGATGGACGGAGGCATTACGCTCGCTCGGCCATGAGGTGGTGTGCGTGGTGGATTCTCAGGCGGATGTTTCGTCACACTTGCCATCAGACACGCAGCAAATTTCTGTGCGGCAGGCATTTGACTGGGATCCGCTGGCCATCTGGCAATTACGGCGTGAGTTGCGGTGCCTCGCGCCTGATATGATGATTACGCATGGCAATCGTGCCGGACGCTTGCTGCATCGCGCGAACAAAAATCAGACGCCGCATCTGAGCGTGCTGCATCGCCCACGC
>JAIEPI010000052.1 GCA_019749855.1 Rickettsiales bacterium
ATTAAGGCAGGGGTCACAATAAACGACACTAACGGGATGCACAGCATGTTAGCCAGTAATCCATAACTGGCAAATTGATGAAAATGATAAGCAGCGATGGGAGCCGTGGCCAAACCAGCGACCAGTGATGTGGCGGCAATACCCAAGAAATAAATGCCCATATGCCGTAACCATGAGCTTTTCTCCCAGAACTCTGTTTCTCGACGCTTTGCCCACCAGCGATAATACAAAATGAGCGCCAGCACCGCCGCAAATGAGAGCTGAAACCCTGGCTCCAGCAAACTGGAAGGCTGCACCAGTAAAATGACGATCGCAGCCAACGCCAGAGATCGCAGTCCGTCCGCCTCACGCCCAAGCAGGATGGCACTGAAATAAATGGCAATCATCACATAAGCTCGCACCGCAGAAATTGGAAAATCCGCCAGCCACAGATACAGAATACCACTGAGTAGCGCGAGCCATGCCGCCGGTTTACGAATATCTGCACGCGTAGCGATCCATGGAATCAAGGCAAGGATCAGCCTAACGAGAAAATAGATAAATCCGCAAACGATTGTTAAATGCATGCCGGAGATAGCAATGATGTGTGACAAACCCGCTGCACGCATATTATTCTGTATTTCCTCAGAAATTCCCGACGAGTCACCAATCACATAGGCCACCGTCAGGCTGCTGGACGGCTCAGGAAGCACTTCAACAAAATAGCGCTTCAGCCGCAGCCGCTCCTTTGCCATCCAATCGGAGAGATACGTTTGCCAATGAGGCTCATGCTGCGAAGCGGGAAGCACCTGCACCGGTGGAATCACAAAGCCTATCGCCCCAATCTGGCGAAAATAAAAAAATCGCCCAAAATCAAAGCCCCCTGGCATGACGGGACGCGAGGGCGGCGCTAACCAACCACGCAGGGAAATGAACTGTCCAATCCCAATTTCCTGTGCCCCGAGCGCGGCAGAAACACGAATTTTTAACGGTGTTTCTTCCGGTGCCAGCCCGTCAATGCGCAAGGAGTCCAGCGTCATTTTCTGACGTTTTCCGTCAATGACAATATCGCGTACCCGCCCCTCAAGCATCACCGCATTCAACGGCTTCTTAAGCACCGGCCCACCGACACGATCGGTTTGCACAATGCCCGCGCCTACGCCGCATGCCACGATGGTAACCACTAAAGTGATCGCAAAAAGCCGCTGATTGACTTTAGTCACCCAAAGCAGGAGCAAAAAAACAAGAAGCCCTGCCAGTAACCACATAGGCGGCTCGTGGGGTAATTGAAAATAGATGGCAACGCCAAGCCCCAGCCAGAAGGGGAGCGTATTGATCCAACGTTGGAAGGTGGGTTGCACTGTGATGCCCGATGGTTGCATTTTTATGCCTGTCGCTTATAACGCTTGAGATTCCTTAACATATCAGGCCCCACATGTCAGTTGTTACCCGTTTTGCTCCCTCACCTACCGGCTACCTGCATATTGGCGGGGCACGCACCGCTCTTTTCTGCTGGCTCTATGCCAGACATCATGGCGGCACGTTCCGCCTGCGCATTGAGGATACAGACCGCGCACGCTCCACGGACGATGCCGTGCGCGCCATTCTGGACGGGCTGCAATGGATGGGCATTGACTGGGACGCAGAACCGGTGATGCAGTTTGCGCGTGCTGCGCGTCACCGTGAGGTGGCAGAAGCCCTGCTCGCCTCAGGCGCCGCCTATCGCTGCTACGCGACGCAGGATGAACTGGAAACCATGCGCGCCGAAGCCACGGCTGCTGGCAAAGCCTTCCGTTATGACGGGCGCTGGCGTGACAAGGCGGCGTCCGATGCACCGCCGAACGCTCCTTTCGTGATACGCATCAAAGCCCCAACACATGGCGAGATCGTCATTCATGATCTGGTGCAGGGCGAAGTGCGTGTCGCCTGCGCCGAGCTGGACGATATGGTGCTGCTGCGTTCGGACGGCACGCCAACCTATATGCTGGCGGTGGTGGTGGATGATCATGACATGCAGGTTAGCCATGTGATTCGTGGCGACGATCACCTCACCAATGCGTTCCGCCAAGCGCTCATCTATCAGGGCATGGGCTGGAAGATTCCGCATTTTGCGCATATCCCACTGATTCATGGGCCGGACGGTGCTAAGCTCTCCAAGCGCCATGGTGCACTGGGCGTGGAAGCTTACCGCGATCTGGGCTATCTGCCCGAGGCGCTGCGTAATTACCTACTGCGCCTTGGTTGGTCGCATGGTGACGCAGAAATCATCAGCGATGCTCAGGCCGTCGAATGGTTCGATTTAGCGAATGTCGGGCGCTCCCCCTCGCGTTTTGACATGACGAAACTTGACAGCGTCAACGCCCATTATGTACGCGAGCGCGACGATGAAAGCCTAAGTGCATTAACTGCTCCCTTCATCGAGACAAACCTGAAGCGTGCCTTATCACAGCACGAACTTACATTGCTGCGTCAGGCGATGGCGGGCTTAAAACAGCGCGCTAACACCCTCGTTCAATTGGCGCAGAACGCCGCGTTTTATTTTGCCGCGCGCCCCCTCACTTATAACGATAAAGCGCTGGCATTATTAAATGATGTGGGGAAAAATACCCTCCAGCAATCCTTGCCTGCTTTTGAAGCACTAAGCGACTGGTCGCATGATGCATTAGTGGAAACGGGCAATGGCATTGCTGCCAATCTTGGCATTAAACTGGGTGCGTTGATGAACCCAATCCGCGCGGCCATCACTGGCAGTAACGCGTCGCCCAGCATGTTTGAGGTGATGGCTCTATTGGGCAAAGCAGAATCGCTGGCGCGCCTGCACGACGCAATCGATTCTAAATAATCACCGAAAGACCATGATTGACAAAAGGCTGTGAGCGATAAAAGACTATGACGCGAGAATAATCTTACACTATAATGTATGTATGACTGTTTTACCGATTGTTATTGCGCCAGATGCGCGTCTCAAAACGCGCTCAAAAACTGTGGACGCCATCACACCTGACATCCTGCAACTGATGGATGACATGCTTGACACCATGTACGCCGCCAACGGCATTGGCCTTTCCGCCGTGCAGGTGGGGGTGCTGAAACGCATCATCGTCGTAGATGTCGAGCAGCGTGATGAAGAAGGAGTGCGTCGCCCAATCAAAATGATCAATCCGGAAATTATCGGCGAAACCGAAGATTTGAACCTCTATAGCGAGGGCTGCCTGTCCTTTCCGGGCCAGTTCTCGGATGTGGAGCGCCCCGAATCGGTACGTGTGCGCTATTTCGATGAGCATTTCAAAGAGCATGTCATGGAAGCCGACGGATTGCTCGCCACCTGCGTTCAGCATGAAATTGACCACATGAACGGCATTGTCTTTGTGGACCATCTCACCCGCGTCAAGCGCGATGTGATTCTACGTAAGGTCAAAAAAGCCATCAAAATGCAGGAATTGCCCGCATATCCGGTTGATCTGAGCTGATATGCGTATTGTCTTTATGGGTACTCCGGCCTTTGCGCTCCCCACGCTTCAGGCACTGATCGACTCCACGCATGAGGTCGTAGCCGTCTATTGCCAGCCCCCACGCCCCGCTGGTCGCGGACAGAAGCCTCAGCCATCGCCGGTGCAACGCCTTGCCGAGATGCACGCCATACCGGTTTATTACCCCACCAGTTTGCGCGACAGCGAGGTACAGGCAACGTTTAACTCACATGCTGCCGATGCCGCGATTGTCGCGGCTTATGGGCTATTACTGCCGCCGCCCATATTGAATGCCTATCGCTATGGCTGCATCAATATCCATCCCTCAGATCTGCCGCGTTGGCGAGGCGCAGCACCGATTCAGCGCACCATCATGGCAGGGGACGCCGACACCGCCATCTGCATCATGCACATGGATGAGGGGTTGGATACGGGCGACGTTCTGCTGCGAAAGCCCCTCACCATCCCTGCCAATAGCGATGCTGGGTGGCTGCATGATTGGCTCGCCGCACAATCAGCACCGCTGCTTCTAGAAGCCTTACAGCAATTACAGGCGGGCACCGCATGCCCAACCCAACAATCAGCAGCAGGCATCACTTATGCCAGCAAAATCAGCAAACAGGAAGCCGCGCTCGACTGGCAACGTCCGGCCCATGAGCTTTTGCAGCAGATTCGTGGGCTTGTTCCGTCGCCCTGTGCTTATTTTGAGTATGCGTCCGAG
>JAIEPI010000110.1 GCA_019749855.1 Rickettsiales bacterium
GCTCGTGTCGTGAGATGTTGGGTTAAGTCCCGCAACGAGCGCAACCCTCGTCCTTAGTTGCCATCATTTAGTTGGGAACTCTAAGGAAACTGCCGGTGATAAGCCGGAGGAAGGTGGGGATGACGTCAAGTCTTCATGGCCCTTACGGCCTGGGCTACACACGTGCTACAATGGCGGTGACAATGGGCTGCTAACTCGCGAGAGTAAGCGAATCTCTAAAAACCGTCTCAGTTCGGATTGCAGGCTGCAACTCGCCTGCATGAAGCTGGAATCGCTAGTAATCGCAGATCAGCACGCTGCGGTGAATACGTTCCCGGGTCTTGTACACACCGCCCGTCACACCATGGGAGTTGGTTCTACCTTAAGCCGCTGAGCTAACCTTCGGGAGGCAGGCGACCACGGTAGGATCAGTGACTGGGGTGAAGTCGTAACAAGGTAGCCGTAGGGGAACCTGCGGCTGGATTACCTCCTTTCTAAGGATGATATTGGCAGGACAGTTCTGCTGTCTCGATATCTCATAGAACATAAATACAGCTTATCACCCGTTCCTAAATACTCGATCTCTGACTTTCAAAAAGGCGCTCCTTCGGGAGCGTCTTTTTTTGTGTTTCTGACACGAAACCGTCATGCAACTGCGTTAAGTTTCCGGCCTGATTTGACAGACTGGATCACACGGCAATGGCGCATCATAGAGCTTCCCTTGTGAAGTCACACCCAAGACTAGAGAAAAAGCCACGCTGTCCGCGTGTTGCGGTCATCGGCGCGGGGCCAACAGGTCTGGCGACTGCCGTGCTTTTGGCCGAAAAAGGCTTTGATGTGACGGTGTTTGAGGCATCGCACCATGTCGGTGGCAAGATTCAAACCTACCTAGGGTTTCAACGCCATGGCAAAGGCCCGCGTATGGAAAAAGGGCCAGAGTTTATCGACGGCCAGCATCGTACTTTGCAATCTCTCGCTCATCATTGTGGCGTTAAGCTCAATCAAATAAAAAGCGATAAAAAGCACATGGTGATCCTCGATCATCAGGGACGAATGCGTCGTGAAGATGAGGTGGGTGACGCGCTCGCTGAGCTATGGGAGCAAGCCATTCGCGATTGTAGTGAAAGTCTGGAGCAATGGCCGGACTTATCGGAGGCAGCGAAGGCGCTCGATCGCATGTCGATGCAGGAATATGTTGAGTTTTATACGCAAAACCTGCCCCCAAAAGATAAGTGGGCACGAGATGCGGTGTATCAGATCTACCGCTCTGATTTTGGTGACGAGGTAGATCAGTTAAGTGCGCTGGGCTTTGTCATGGCCTTTGGCAGCAACCGACGTCGTGGGTTTTCCATCCGTGGAGAAGGCGACGAAGCATTTAAGGTGAATGGCGGCATGCAGCGACTGGCTGACGGGTTAAAAAGAAAACTGGAGCAATTGGCTGGCCCTAACAGCATGAAGTGTAGCACACGTGTTGAGAACATTGAGAACACGGAGCGTGGCATAACCGTTCATTTCAGGAAGGCGGGATCACAGGATTTGGCGCATCGGGATTTTGATTCTGTAGTTAGTGCCGTTGAGCCGGATACGCTGCTAACCATTCAGGGTGCCGAGAGTTTTCTGACAAACGCACAGAAACATGCGCTGACGCATATCGCGCAGGCGACCGTTAACAAAATTGCCGTTGAAACGCAGAGTAGCCCGAATCTGCTCTCACCTTATCCACAAATAGTAGGCAGCGATGGGAACCTGATTGAAACACGAGTTGACAGCCCCTTGCAGGCAGCATACTTGGCGCGTGCTGGACATTTCACCGCATGGGATCCTGATCTGGTGGTGTTTTATGTTGGCGCTGATGCGGCAAAAGAGCCGGTGACGCCTGAGCGTGTCGAACGTTTGAAGGCGGCGTATGCTCGTTGCATCGGTGTGGATGCGGCAAAAATTTTTACTGAGACCCCTTACGAAGCGATTCATCAGGGAGGCAGGTCAGCACCGCACTGTTATGCCGCACCGACTCTCGGGCAACTCGGTAATTTGCGTTGCTTCCAGCCTGATTATCAACAACACAACCAGCGTGGTTTATGGGTCACCGGTCAATTCATTCCCACGCGTTCTGAAGATGAGCGCGGCTTACAGATTGGCTATATTGAAAACGGGATGCGCTCAGGGGTGGCCGTTGCTGACATGCTGGAAAAACAGTATGAGGCACAACTGAGGCTGGCGCTGAAATGCCGTACAAATGGGACCAAAGAGCGCTAGCATTTGAAATGTACGAGTACGCGTGCAACCGAAGTTACGCGCCGTAGCGTCGCAGTAAATTCATCATGACGGGCTGATTGCGCGCAGTAGCATAATGTAGCGCAGTATTGCCTTGTAAATCGGTTGCCTGCGCGCTGGCGCCACTTTGCAATAGCCAGCGTAGTGCATCAGTCTGACCACTTCGCGCCGCAATGACCACATAATTCTCACCACGCTCAGAGCCAGCATGAATATCGGCGCCGCTCGCCACCAATGCTCGCATATCATTTAGGGAGCCACGCGCGACGGCCTGTGCCAGATCACGCTGCACATCCGTTTCACTCCGCAACACCGGCAGATGCCGATTATGGCGATCATAGGAGGCACGATACAATGTCTCCGGCAAGCGCACCGAATGGAAGGAAATCTGGCGTTTCTTCTGTAGCGTAAATGCGGGTGCGACGTAGCGACGTACTGTACGTGGCTTCGGTGTCTCCATTGCCGTTGGAATCGGCGGGCCGGCAACTTCAGTGGATGGCGCGGCAGGGCTGTCAGGCATCACGGTGGATGTAGAGAAAAATTGATCCATCACTTCACCTGGAGCAGCAGGTAAGGCAGGTGGCGCGTCGTCAGGCATAGCGGGAGCGGCAGCATTTTCGCTCGGGGTGGGAGCGCTGGGCAAGGGCTCGAATGTCGCCGGCGCCTGTGGTTGTGTCATGAAATCCATCTCATCACTCGGACGATCAGAGACCCGCGTCATTGCTGGGGCTTCCTGAGTGAGTTCTGGCAACGGTGGCGGCGGAATCATCGGTAATTGGCTGTCTTGTGCCAACACCGTTCGTGGTGCTGACAATGATAAAACGATAGTGATCAATAAACTAGCTTTGCTTCGCATAAACACTGTCATGTAAAAAATTTACATTACCATAACAAACGTAACTAAACGATTCGTTAACAGGCAATCAGGCCATGACGTATTATGGAGAAATCAGGATGAGAGTTTGCGAATCTCTTTTTCAACCAGCTGCTTAACCATACTGGGTAGATTGGCGTCCAGCCAGTCCTTGAGCATCGGCTTTAGGGCTTCCACCACCAGATCTTCGACCGTGGTGCCACTACGGAAAGCAGCGCTGGTGCGCGGGGGCTGTTCACGAGGCGTAGAGCCAGCAGCACTCAGAGCACGCAATGCGGCTGTGCTGGTCTTGACTGTTTCATCCGATAACAAGCTGTCAATATCGGCCAGCACGTCACGATTTGCGTCGTCAGCCATGGTCGCCTGTAATTGCATGGCGGGAGAAGGCGATGAAGCGGGAGAATCTTCCATCATTTCAGTTAATTCAAGAACTTCTGGCTTGGCGGCTTCTTCCGACAAATCCTTTAATTCCAGCAGTGACGAGCCCTTCACCATGGGGTCTTTCACGCCGTCATTTTCGTCAGCGTCAGAGCCTTCTTCAGCGATAATACGCTTAATAGACTGGAGGATTTCCTCCATGGACTGATCTTTTGCCTGCGCTGTTTCATTCACCATTGTTGCGACCATTTACATGCTACAGAACTACTATTATGCAAAAGTGTTAAATCTCAGTTAAAAACCAATAATTTGATATTTCACATCGTCATAATGTTCTTCGGGGTTAAAGATGGGCGTGTTCAGTGCCAGTGTTGACGGTGTCAGGCGGCCAACACGCGCCAGCAAACCGAAAATGGCGACAATGCGGTCACGCTGTGAGCGTACTAATGTCACTTCAGCGCTAAAAAGCTCCTGCTCGGCATCGAGCACGTCAAGAATCGTGCGCGCGCCATAGAGCTGCTCTTGCCTTACGCCTTGCAGGGCAATTTCGGCCGCGTCAATGGCCTCTTTATTGGCACGAATCGCCGAGATGGAGGTTTCGAGATCTTCCCAGGCTTGCACCACAACCTGTCGCACCTGATCGCGCGTGTTGCTGTATTGGAAACGT
>JAIEPI010000053.1 GCA_019749855.1 Rickettsiales bacterium
GTCATCTTCAATCTGGTGGCGATATTCGCGGCGTGGATGTCCACCCAGTTCGGAATCAATATCGACCCTGAACTGCAAATGGCCATCGCCGTCACCATCGTGGGCGTGGGCAATCTGATTCTGCGCGCCATTACCAAAAACCCAATCTTCAACCTCGGAAAGGATGAAACCGATGAAACACCTTAGCCTCATCGCCCTGTGCTGCATGCTCATTGCCTGCACGACCCTACAGGGCAAAACCACGCTCCAACGCTTTTACGGCCTGGAGAGTGATTACCAGCGCGTGCTGATTACGGCCATTGCCTACAAGGATAGCTGCACACCGCAGCCAACCTCCAGCCCATGCCATAAAGCCGTGAAAGCGATTCAGTCAGCGGTATCAAAAACTGATACCGCGCTGGATCTGGCGCGCACGGCACGCGCACTGGCAAGTCCAGAAGCAGACTTTGCCGCCAAAGTGAATGCGGCAGCAACCGCGCTTCAGGAAGCTGAACAACTCATCCTTACCTATACGGAGAAACGATAATGGCCATGTCACCCCAGCAAACCCAATTCTTCCTCGAACTCCTGCGCGGCATCATTGCGCTGGTTCAAGTCAGCCCAAACCTGAAAGCCAATTACGCCAGCAGTGCGGAAAAAATGCAGCAATTCTTAAGCGAAGGCCGCGATCCCACTGAGGCGGAGTTTCAGGCCATTCGTGACCAGAACGAAGCACTCCTTGCCGAGCTGCTGCGTTAATCATTCACCAAGTTAAGGATTCACGTCATGACGCTAGTCGTCGAAAACGGTACTGGCCTCGCAAATGCCAACGCCTATCTCACTTTAGCGGAGGCGGATGCGTATTTTCAGGCACGAAACAACACCGTATGGCAGCAGAAAACCAATCCCGAAAAGGAAGCTGCCATACTGTATGCCACGAGCTTTCTGGACAGTAACTTTTACTGGCTGGGGCATATCAAGGTGTACAATCAGGCACTCGGCTGGCCGCGCATCCTTGTCTATGACAAGGATTACCGAAATATCGATTCGGATTCCGTGCCACGCCGCGTGAAAGACGCAACCGCAGAGCTGGCACTTGAGGCTACTCAAGCTCCGCTTTCTCCCTCACTCGCACGTGGCGGAGGCGTGAAGCGCCAGAAGGTTGCCTCACTGGAAATCGAGTATTTCGATAACGCCAATCCGCAGCGCACCTATCCACTCGTCAGGCAATTACTGAACGGCCTGTACAAAGATTCACCCACCGCAGAGTTGTTTCGCGCATGAGCTTTACTCACGAATTTCAGTCTTTTGCGAAAGACAGTATTGAAACCTACGGCGCATCCGTCACCCTGCGCAAGCCCACCGTAGAGAGCTACGATACGGCTACAGGGCAAGTGACCAGCACCGTGAATGATTACCCCATCAAGGGCATTATTGAAGATTTCAGCGAGCATTTTATCGCGCGCGGGCTGGTAAAGGCAGGTGATCGAAAGGTGACGATTGCCGCCACTGCGTTACTGGTGACACCCGAACAAGGCGACAAGCTACTGATCGGCAGCGCAGCCTATGACATCGTGCATGTTAAAGCGGATTACGCGGGGGACAGCGCAGTCATCTATGAGCTACATGTGCGCGCATAATGCCTTCCAATATCAACGATTTTGACCGTGACCTGCGGATATTCTCCACCATCGTAGTGCCGCAGGATCATGCAAAACTCACCCGCAAGCTCGCGCTCGAAGTGCTCCGGCGTGTGGTGATTCGTACTCCCGTTGATACTGGCAGAGCGCGAAGCAACTGGCTGGTTGCCGTCAATAACGTGCCTGCTGGCACGATTGAGATTGAGAAATTCACCAAGGATCAAGCCACGCAATATGCGCTCTCAAACGGCATACCTGTCATTGAAGGCGCAGAGCCGTTCACCGCAATCTCTATCGCCAACAACCTGCCATATATCGGCGTGCTGGAATTCGGCTCAAGCAAACAAGCGCCGCAGGGGATGTTGCGCGTCACACTTTCAGAAATCCAAGCACAGTTCGGAGGCTCTGGGCTATGACCTATGATGCACAGCGCATTGCCATTCAGGAGCGTTTCAAGAATCAGTTTACGGCTCTTTATCCCTCAGTGCCGTTGATATTCGATAATCTGAAAGCCGAGAAAGCGCCGGATACGGGCTATCTTAAACTATCGATTCTTAACGGTGATGCAGCCCTTAAGGGTATCGGGCAAACCCGACTGTTTCGCTATGCGGGTGTCATCAGCGTCGATATTTACGTGCCACAAAAGTCCGGCATCAAACAGGCTGATCTCTATGCTCAGGCTGTCGATGATATTTTTCGCGGTCAGGGCTTTAGCGGCATCGTGTGCCGGTATAGCGGCAGAAACGATATCGGGATCGAAGAAAATTACTGGCGGGTGAACATCAGCGTCCCGTTCTACCGCGACCGCATTTCTTAAACTCAATTTCTCAGTGCCATACGCCAGATTCCGCCCTGCGGGTCTGGCTTTGTTCATTCCACTCAACCCCAAAGGAGAATCCCTATGCCTTTTGCAGATACCGCGCGCGCGCAACTATTTTACCTCAAGGAAGTGACCTGGGGCGTAACCCCCGCTGCTGCAATGACAGCGGCTCGTTTTACGGGTGAAACCTTAAACCTTGGCATTGAAACTATTCAATCCAAAGAAATCCGCTCGGATCGGCAGATTACTGACCTGATTCAGACCGATGCCGAACCGGAAGGCGACGTAAATGTCGAGCTGTCTTACGGTGCGTTTGATGATTTCTTTGAAGGCGCATTGTTCGATAACTGGGCAACCGCCGTTAACCTCTCAGGCAGCACCTATGCCGCTGTTTCTGGTGCGCCTGACAGTTTTACCGATTCCGCCAACGGCTTTGTCACCGCAGGTATCAAGGCGGGACAATGGATTAAAACGGCGGGCCTCACCAATCCCAACAATAACGGCTTTTTTCAGGTGCTGACCGTTGCGGCTGGCACCATCACCGTGAAAGGTGAAACCAATCTGGTGAATGAAGCCGCCGCTGCTGGTCGAAGCATCAAAGGCACGACCATCCGTAACGGCACGACGCAAAAGAGCTTCTCGATTGAAACATTGTTCTCGGATGTCACCAAGTACAAAAACTTCACGGGCATGCGCGTTTCCAAAATGAGCTGGAAGCTCTCGGTGGGCGATATCCTCTCCGCCGTCTTCAATCTCATGGGCAAGGGTTCCGCTATCTCCAACACATCCATCGGCACAGGTGGGCCGGTGGCCGCTCCCACCAATAACGTGCTGAACGCGGTGAACAACGTCGCCTTCATCATGGAAGCTGGCAGTGCCTATGCGGGTAAGATTCAGGAGTTCAACCTCGATATCGACAATAACCTGCGCGCGCAGAAAGCGGTCGGCACGCTGGGCAATGTCGGCATCGGGCTTGGCCGCGCGGTGGTGACAGGCAAGCTGAATGCTTATTACGAAGGATCGGCGGGTAGCCTTTACAGCAAGTATCTGGCCGGCACGGAAAGCTCACTTGCTTTACGCCTGACCGACAGTGCAGGCAATGCCTACATCCTGACCATGCCACGCATCAAATTCACCGAAGGCAATCTGGTGGCGGGCGAACCCGATGCCGACGTGATCGAGGAGCTTTCCTTCCAAGCGCTTCGGCATCCGACCTACGGATTTACCGTGCAAATTGACCGTTTCCCTAACCCATAACCATTCATAACCTACAAGGAGTTTCCTCATGTCTGACTTGCTCTCGCTTTATGCTACCGATGTCGAAAAAGAAAATCAGGGTGTCTGGACGGATGACCTCGGTGGCGGCTTGCGCCTGAAAGTGGCGCGGTTGCGCAATCCCAATTTCAAGCAACTCTATGCCAAGCTCACCAAGCCGTATGAACGCCAAATCCGCGCACGCACGCTGGATGAGGCAACCGAAAACCGCATCCTTAACCAGTGCCTTTCCAAAACCGTGTTGCTGGACTGGGAAAACCTGACACTTGGCGGGCAAATCCTTGAGTATTCCATCGAGAATGCGCTGAAGGTGCTGAGTGACCCGCGTTTGCAGGACTTCCGCGATCTGGTGGTCGATCTTGCCAGCGATGCCCAGTTCTTCCGTGACGAATCGCTGGGGCAAGCGGAAAAAAACTTACCGAGTGGGTCAGATGGAGCGTCGAATGGGGCTCCCACATCGGGTTC
>JAIEPI010000162.1 GCA_019749855.1 Rickettsiales bacterium
CGCGCCAGATGAGACAAGAATCACCTGCTGACCCGCAGCGCGGCATTGCGCAATATCGGCGGCCAGTGATTCCATCCATTCGCTGCGCTCAGTGCCGCTGGCGGTGTCAATGACGAGCGAAGAGCCGGTTTTAATGACCAGCCGCGCCGCCTCGCTCAGGGTTGCCTTATTCAGGGGGAAGGTTTCGTGGGTCATCATCTTCTTCCATGAAAAAAGCAAACGGGCTCACGTTTTTATCGGGTGAATCCACCGGCGCCGGTGCGGCGGCGGCTTTCTCGCGGTCAATAATCTCCAGCAGCATCCGCAACACCGGCTCCAGATGTGTGCCGGCGGCACCGGAAATCACCTGAACGTCACTACCGGCGGCTGCAGAGAGTTCGGCGCGTTTGATAATAATTTCCTCATCGGTGAGTGCATCAATCTTGTTGAGCGCCACAATTTCAGGCTTCTCCGCCAGAACGGTGCTGTAGGCATCCAGCTCATGGCGGATGATGCGGTAGGCCTCTGCCACATCCTCCTGCGTACCGTCCACCAAATGCAACAGTACACGGCAGCGCTCAATATGCTTCAAAAAGCGGGTGCCAAGTCCGGCGCCTTCATGCGCCCCTTTAATCAAGCCCGGAATATCCGCCATCACGAATTCGCGCGTATCCACATACACCACGCCCAACTGCGGCTTTAAGGTGGTGAATGGATAGTCGGCAATTTTAGGCTTGGCACGCGAGGTGGCAGCGAGAAAGGTTGATTTTCCGGCATTGGGCTTGCCCAGTAAACCAGCGTCGCAGAGTAGCTTTAGGCGTAGCCACACCCAGCGCTCATCGCCCTCGGTGCCTGGCTGCGCATAGCGCGGGGCCTGATTGGTGGAGCTTTTAAAGTTCATATTGCCCATGCCGCCCATGCCGCCTTTGGCCAGCCGCACTTCTTCGCCCACATGCATCAAGTCGGCAATCAGGGTAATGCCGTTTTCCTCAAAAATCTGCGTTCCGACCGGCACTTCGATAATGATGTCCTCGCCTGAGAGACCGGAGCGTTGCTGGCCACTGCCATGCATACCGATGCGCGCCTTAAAGTGCTGTTTATAGCGAAAATCGATCAGTGTGTTGAGGCTGCCCACGGCGCGAGCGATGATACTGCCGCCACGTCCACCATCGCCGCCATCCGGCCCACCCATCGGGATGAACTTCTCACGCCGGAAACTGACCGCACCGGCACCGCCATTGCCTGCTTTGAGGTAGATTTTTGCTTCGTCGATGAACTGCATGATGTCACTAAAGTTTCATATTTAGGCGCTAGCCGCAAGGGAGTGAGTGTTATAGGTTTTCGCGCTGGCTGGCAACGTCGTTAACCATCACGGAGTGTTTTATGAGCGACAAAAAGGCCGATTATTTATTGCATGGCACCGCAAAGACGGTGCTGGAGCATGCGCTTAAGCGCAGCGGCCTGCCCGCGCAGTCGCCCTACAGCAATATTGAGGTCAGTTTTTTGCCCTCCAGGCAAAAGATTGATAGAAAACCATGCGTTTTCCTGAGGATGGACGGCGTAACAGCTCAGGTGCGTGATATTGTGATGGCGGCGTTGTATCAGATGGGCTGTGATGTACGACAAGCGCAGACCAACGTTGACCTTGATACCGCGCCAACCTCAGGGACCGGCTTTTTCTTCATCACAGAAGCGAGTCTGGAGCGATTGGTCGGGCTGGTGATCAACAAGGAAGAGGGAAAATTCAACGTGATGAGTGCGGATGTGCAAACACTCACGAATGCGATTCGTTGGCAGATGGAAAAGCACAATCAGGTAATTGAGGGGCGAACGAAAAATACCCCCCTCATGATGCGTGAAAAAGTCCAACCACGTGACGTGGCACATCGGCAAGAGGGGGATGTGCGGCGATTTCTGCTCGAGCTGGGCATCCCCGCCGATAGTTTTAGTGTTAAGGGCAATGGCGATCAGGGTGTTATGGTGCTTTTTAAGCCAACCAAGGATATGCCGAGCGTGGATGATCTGAAGCGGCCTGTGTGGGCTTTGGCGCAATGCTTACGGGCCTATGGGTTTCGCGGGATAAAGCCAGTTAGTGACCCCTACATCGTTGTTAAGGGCGACATGCAGGCGCAGTTGACGCGCATTTTTGGGGTAAAAAACGGCGCACTGGATATGGGCGGCGCGATGATGACACAAATGCGCGAGGAGTATCAGCAGTTTTTGCAGCCTGTTCCTCTCGGGCGCGGGTTTGATGAAACGGGTACCGATTTTATTCACTGGGCAGGGCTGGTCGAGAGAATGCGCATTGAAAGCGAGGGCTTGGAGCCACGTGGGCGTGGTGGCCCCGCTTAATGGAGCTTCAAGGTACGACAACAAAAAAGGCACCGTTCAGGTGCCTTTTTTTAAATCGTTGGAATCTCGCGTTGGGATGGCGCGACCCAAAAAATCAGGCAGGAACCACGGAAATAAAGGTGCGGCCTTTAGCACGCTCACGAAATACCACATTGCCAGTCGTCGTGGCGAACAACGTATGATCTTTCCCCATACCGACATTGTCACCGGCAAAGAATTTTGTCCCACGTTGGCGAACGAGGATGTTTCCAGAGAGCACCATCTCACCGCCAAATTTCTTGACGCCAAGGCGACGGCCTGCGGAATCGCGACCGTTGCGGGAACTACCACCAGCTTTCTTATGTGCCATGACTTAACTCCTTATTTCTCTTCTTTTTTCGCTTTGGGCTTTGCTGCCGCTTTTTTCTCAGTGGCATCCGCTTTCGCTGGCGCCGCTTTCTTAGCAACCGCTGCCTTTTTCTCTATTTTGTCGCCGCTTGTCGCCATTGCGGCATCAGTAGCAGGCGCTGCCTGCTTCGCTGGCTTCGCCGCAATCACGGTGCTGACTTTACCATCCAGTGCAATGTCACTGATGCGCAGAATCGTCTGCATCTGGCGATGACCATTTTTACGACGGTAATTGTGGCGGCGTTTCTTTTTGAAAACAATCACCTTATCCGCTTTGGCCTGAGCCACAATCTCGGCGGCCACGCGTGCTTTGCCCAGCACATCAGCGGAGAGCTCGGTCTTGCCATCGCCAGATGCGAACAACACCTGATCGAGCACAATGACGTCACCCGCCGCGCCGTCCAGCTTTTCTACTTTAATTACGTCACCTGCCGTTACGCGGTATTGTTTACCGCCGGTCTGAATCACCGCAAACATGGGAAAACCCTTATCCTACATATATCCAAAGAGGCGCCACTATAGATTTGTCGCCCCGTTTGTCAACGGACAATTCTTCCCACCACATGAAACGCTGATAATCATCAGTTATATAACATTATTATGTTAATGGGCCTTGGTTACCTGCCTATGCAGGCCATCAGAACTCAGTCCATGCGCGTGATAAAGATGTAGGATTTTGACTTGTCCTAAGGCATGAGGCATCTATATAGAACCGTGCAACCACGCATGTTTCAGTTAAGCGACGCGCTGCCCAATCGGAGGGGTGCTGGAGTGGTTGAACAGGCTAGTCTCGAAAACTAGAGTAGTCGCAAGGCTATCGAGGGTTCGAATCCCTCCCCCTCCGCCATTTGATACAATCAGCTTGATTGAGCATCTTATCAAATGGTTTTCTTAATTCATAACAAAGGGTTGCACCTTTTAGCTGTAGGTTCGCAAATACGAAATTCAGCAACTCGCGTTTTTCCGAAATCGTCGAACCCGCCCAAAGTTTTGGGGCTTCGTGCGTCAGATTTAGTAGCATTTCCATGCGCTTGGTGAATTCGTCATCTGCTTTGTCATAAGTGTGTACCAACTGGGTCAATTCGTACTGCCGATCCTTGAGATGACGTTTCTTCGTCTCGAAATCTTCCTTCGTAATCTCCCGTTCCAGGCGTAAATCCATCAAGCGATCCAGCTTGGTCTGAATTTCGGTATGCTCCTTTTTCAGCTGCCCCACCTCGATGGTGTGGTGTTCCTTCTTGAGCTTGTTCGTTTCCTTGAGATACGAGATGGTGTCTTCCAGAAACTCTTTGTTGCGAATCCCGAGCAAACCACGCCATTCCTTGCTGGATTAATCCTGCTGTGGCATCTGAATTAAAAGATAGCATTAGTGAACTATCGCCGACCGCAAAACTTTGCATTGATGCAGCAAATGTTCATCACAAAATTATTGATTTTACAAAAAAAGAATTAGCTAAAATTCGCCAAGCTGATGCAGGACGGTATTAAGTTTCGTTCCTCTCCGCCAATCTCAAGCGCCGGAATAATCTCTGCTC
>JAIEPI010000094.1 GCA_019749855.1 Rickettsiales bacterium
AAGCCAATCGCCTTGCCTTGGCGCGCACGGAAAAACGCAATCAGCTCATCGAGCTGGCTTTGGGTTTTAACCCCATGCGCCACATTGTAGCGGGCGCGAGCGGCACTCCAGTTAATGTTGCGCTGCTCGAACCCGCTAAATGCCTCGATGACATCGGTGGAGAATGTCGGCCCACCGCTGGAGCCGTAAGAAATGTCGGCAGGAAATTGAATCTCGACAAAGCTCACATGTTTCTCCGTGCTTTCTTGATTGCCAGTGCTGCCTCGGTCATGATCTGCCCTTGGCTACGGCGGAAGGTTTGAGCATCAGGGGTGCTGATGTTCATGTGGATGACCACGGGTGATTCCTGCTGAGGCTGCTGGCTTTCCTGCGTGCCGCTGAATCGGGGCAGCTCATCGGGTACGAATAACTCCCGCCCGCGCTCACCCGTGACATAGCGATTGCCAGCCAGCACACGCCCGCCATCGGCCATGAATCCAGCAATGTTGTCGTTCACTGCCATCATGCGCCGCACTTTCTCATGCGGGATGATCTCGCCATTTACTGAAGGGGTAAATAGCTCAGGACCACGTTCACCCACCACGATGGGCACGCCCGCACGAACTTTCCCGCCATCGGCAAAAAAGCCGCCGAACACGCTACCGATGATGGAGCCAAACCCAGGCAGAATGCTGTTGCCGATAAAGCTACCGGCAAGGCTCAGGATACTGCCAAAGCCTCCGCCACCAGCACCACCGCCAAACCCAAAGAGGCCACCCAGTGCACCACCGAGCTGGCTGAAGATGCCGCCAATGCCGCTGCTGAAGCCCTGAAATATGCCTTGGATGCCACTAAGGAATCCGCCGCCTTCACCCGAACTGGAGAAGATCGCCCCCAGCTTGCCGAGAAAGCCCGTGCTACCGGCACTGTCTTTGGCAAACTGCCCCGCCATGTCTTCGCCCAGCTTTTTGCCGTAGTCAGGCACGAAGATGGTGGAGAAAGGCCCACCCGGTTTATTGTCATTGGCTGGTTTGCCGAGGATCTGGCCAAAGATGCCACCGCCGCCGCTATCGCCAGCAATCTGCCCGAAGATATCAGACAGAATACCGCCGCTGCGACCGCCGAAGATGGTTTCCTTCTGGCCAAGCAGTGCTTCCAGTATGGGACGCGCCGTGATTTCCGTCAGGATATTGAAATACATGTCTTTGAAGCCAGACAGCATATCCTTGAAACCGTCTTTGCCTTTACGGAAGACGCTTTCCAGCCCACGCTTAAAGGTGTTTTCAAAGTCCCCCTTGAATTGTTCCGCCAGACGCTGGTTTTCGCGCCAGACAGGATCCTGATCGCGCAGCTCCTGCGTCAGCTCTGCCATTTTACGCCGCACCGCTTCCACGCCCTCCGCCGATTTAGGCTGTAAGCTGTTCAGCTCTTCAATGGCGCGGTTGTAGCGTTCCTGCGGGGTAAGCGTTTCTTCGATGAGCTGCTTAAGCCGTTCCTGCTTTTGAATTGCAGGATCAGCCAATCCACCGCCGCCTGTTTTGCCTGAGCCTTTACCGCCCAGTAAGCCGTTGATTTCAGTGAGGCTCACATTACGCTTTGGCGGTGCGGGCAATGCAGGACCAAACGGCGTATCCGAAACCTTGCCTCCTTTTACCACCTCCTGCGCTTTGCTTGCGGGTGAGGATTGTTGTTGCAAGCGGTTAGCTTCTTTCACCACATCTTTGCCAAGCAGATTCGGGATGGAATCGACCGCATCGCTTAATCCCTGTTTGATGTCGTTAAACAGGGACATGGCTTCTTCTTTGAGCTTGCGGAAGAAGCCCAGAATCGCATCGATTTTCTCAGAGATGAAAGTAACGATCTGCTCAAAGAATCCACGAATGGATTCATAGATGCTGCTAAACACTGCAACCACCGGCTCAGGCAGAAAGTTAAACCGTTCGGCAATCGCTGCTACACCTTCGGACACAAAGGATATAGCACTATCAATATATCCGCCAATCGCCTGAGTGATGCGTTGCCATAGGTCGGAGATATAGATGGAAAGGCCGTTATAGGCTTGCTTTACGCCCTCGACCCAGCCTGCAATCGTCTCGCGGATACGCGTGAGCGTCACATTCCAGATTGCCTGAAGGATATTGCCAACCGAGGCATTCAGCTCGCCGATCTGCACCACTTCGTCTTTGTAGCTTTGGAACAGCAAGACAAGCCCCGTGATTGCCGCCACAACGATACCGATGGGGCTTAGAAGAATGCCAAAGGCCGCTGCCAACCCGCGAACCGCAATACCCGCTGCCGCCGTGACGGTGCTCATGGTGAGAAACGGCGCAACCGCTGCGCCAATGCTACTGCCCACGCGCAATAACAGCCCACCGGCAGATGACATGACCGCGCTCAAACGGCTGAAGACACCGCTGACTGTGGCAAGATTCAGCCCTACCAAACCCAGTGCGGTGTTTAGGGCGAATGTGCCAATCGCAGCCGCGCGCGTCCACAAGGACACATTGCGGGAAGACGTGGCAACCGCCGTTGCGCCTGTGACGTAGAGATTCGCCGCAGCCTGAGCACGGGTTAAGCCGCTTGCCTGTGCAATGGCTTCCAGCGCACCAAGGCGAAGGTTGGTTGCAAGCGAAAGCGCCCCTTTGCTCAGATTGATGAAGATGCTTAAGAGTTTCCCCGCCGCCAGCACGGATAGCGCTGCCGTAATCAGTCCGATATTATCGGCGATGACCTGCAAGGCTGCACCAAGTCCTGCGCCAATGGCATCGGCAAAGCCACTATTGGCGAAAACGATCAGCTTATCGGCCAGCGTGGATAGCGCGGGTGCAAGCTGCGCCCCGATCCGCCGCGTGGCATCCTGCACGTTGTTTTTCAGGACGGTCAGTTTGCTGTCGAGGGTCGTGAACGCAACCGCAGCTTCCTTATTCAGCGCAGTGTTTTCTGAATATGCCTCATTTGCTTCCTTCACCCGTTGCTTCAGCGTATCGAACCGCACCGCAAGCAAAGGCAACACGGCGTTGATTTCCGTGCCATTCAACCCAAGGGCTTCCAGCACTTTCTCGGCATTGCCACCTTGCTCAATCACCCCGCGCAAGCCTTCGATGAACTTCATAAATGCGCCAAACGCATCCTTGCCGAAGCCTTGGGCGAATTGTTCGCCTGTCTGCCCCGCCAACTTGCCAAGGATACGCAGTTTCTGACCGCCTTCATCGGTTGCGCTTTTAAGTGTCAGGAAGGTTCGCAGGATCGATGACCGCGCAAGCTCAGGCTGCTGGCCAAACTCTTTCAGTGCCGTGCCAAGCCCCGCAAGGTTTGCGCTGGAAACATTGAACTGCGCCGTCGCTTTGGCGAGCTCAATCGTCATACGCGCAATTTCGGCTTCTGTGGCTGAAGACGCATTGCCGAGAAATACCAGCGTGGAGCCGAGCTTATCGACAGATTGAACAGCTTCACCCGTAATGCTTAGTATGCGCGCCATTGTGACAGCGGCTTCATCGCCCACCAGGTCAGTTGCCACCCCCATTTTGGCAATGGTGTCTGTGAATTTCAGGATGTTATCATTGCCGGTAATGCCAAGCTGACCTGCGGCTTGAGCAATATCGAGCAGCTGATTGCGCGCAACAGGCGTGGATTTGGAAAGAGCGATAATGCGCTTGCCCAGCTCTTCCAGCTCCTGACCTGCCATGCCGGTGGTTTTGCCCACGCCAACCAGCCCCGTCTCGAACTCGGCAAAGGAACGGATGGAACGACGGACAAACTCACCGATGCCAAGGCTTGCGATTGCGCCTTGAATGGAGAACAGACTGCGGCGCAAGCGGTTGAAGCTACCGTCCACCTCCGTGACCATGCCACGGGCGTTGGAGCGCACGCTATCAATGGCGCTATTAACCTGCCTGCTGCCGCTGGTTGCCCCACGGCCATCAATGGTTACGACGAGTCTGGATTCCACGGGGTTTCTTTTCCATGCGCTGCGCCCGCTTTTCGACTGATTCTACATAGGCATGATCCATCGCCCGTATGAGGATGGTGAAGCGTTCAATATCATCCGTTGGAAACAGGCGCAGATAGGTTTCAATTTCAGACAGCGGGATAAAGCCTGTGCCAAACCCAGCTGTCCGACTTGGGGACAGGAAGATAAACGCATCCTGTATGTCGAGAAGATCAGGAAATATCTCTGGTTCCCGCAGCAAGGCTGAGGGTGTTTTGCCGTCCTGTTCTTCTATGCGTCTAAGGAACCCGATGTGGGAGCCCCATTCGACGCTCCATCTGACCCACTCGGTAAGTTTTTTTCCGCTTGCCCCAGCGATTC
>JAIEPI010000187.1 GCA_019749855.1 Rickettsiales bacterium
CAATCTGACCGTAAAAGGTCGTCGGGTGTTGCGCCGCAATTTGCATCCAGTAACGGAATCCTTTGCCATCTCCATTGGCACGTGCTGAGCGCGCCACCCAATATGCTGCGCGTGATTTGCTCACAGGGAATTCCACCACATCATACATGCGCGCAAAATCCTGCTGTGCTGGTTTAGGGCGATTGAGATAGACCAGCTCGATCCATGCTTTCAGCCACAGTGCCTCGGAAAGCTCAATTTTATCTTTTTGACCATGTTTTTCTGCCAGTTGGAAGGCCAGTTTGTAATTGTGACGATCCAACTCTTCACGCACCATATAACGACGATACGGCCACCATTTGGCTGGGTAAGGTGGGGAGGCAGGCGCCAGTAAAAGCAGTTGCGTCACGCCATCATAAATTTCTTTGTCAAAACGAAAGCGCATACGCTCATAGAGCAAGCCTGGTGAATTTTTGAGCCTTGCCGGAACACGCGCCAGCAAGGCATCAAAGTTGCCCTTGCGTTTCATGAGTGCGATACGCGCCTGAAACATGGTTTCTTCGTCCTTAGGGATACGCAGCAACATGCGTGATGCGGCATTCAACTGACCCTCCCACAACAGGCGATCCGTGCGTGCAATGTGGTCAGCGGTGGAGAGCTGAGCGCGATAATTGACCAGAAAACGCTTCTCATCAAGCTCCGTAAAATCTGCTTGTATCCATGCATTTTTAATTGCTGATGCGGTCGGCTTGTTCTTACTTTTCCTCTCCTCAACATAAAAAATTCCACGTGCTGTTTTGGGGGGATGCGCAGCAAGCCATGCGAGAATGGTTTGTTCGGAGTTATAGCCATTCAGTAATGTGAGTTCAGCGCGTAATAGCAGTTTTTCCTGCAGTGGCCAGTCAGGATGTCGTTGTAAAAATGCACTATATTGAGAAAAATCATCCATCTGTTGATTGTTTGCCAGATCGTACCACAGGGCAATGTCACGAATCAGGGGATCACGGAGGCGCGGTATCACCTGATTTAAACGGCTCCACTGCTGACGTTCGATATGTATCAGCGCTTCCGACTCAGCCGTAGCTGTCGCAAAGGTGGGTACAAGCAGCATGAATGATAGGATCAGTGCAAAAAATCGCATGCGTAACGTTTGTGGGTTAGGTAAAGTGCGCATCAGTCTTATCTCATAGTTGACAGAGGATGCAAATGCTAAGCGAAGCAACGACCGCTACCATACTGACATCAGCGGGCATGCGTGATGCAGAAGCACGCGCCATAGAATCTGGTGCTATCACTGGTTGGGAAATGATGCAGCGAGGCGGTGAGGCGGTGGCTGAAATCATTACGCTGAGTTATCAGATGATGCCTGTCACGGTTTTATGTGGGCCAGGCAACAATGGTGGTGATGGCTTTGTCACCGCGGCGGCTCTGCAGCGCTCAGGCTGGCTTGTGGAAGTGGGGTGTCTGGTTGAGCCTGACGCATTGCAAGGTGATGCCAAGCGTGCAGCAGAGGCGTGGGGGGGAATTATTTTACCGCTCGAAGACATAACCATCACTCGTGAAACGCTGGTGGTGGATGCCCTGTTTGGTACGGGTTTCAATCCTCCGTTGAGTCAGGAAATCATCACGCTTTTTGAGCAGATTGCTCTGCAGGGCGCCCCGCTGATTGCGATAGATCTGCTAAGCGGATTGCAGGCAGAGACGGGATTTTTCGAAGGATTATTACCCAACGCAGCGATCACGGTGACGTTTGGGGCCAAAAAACCAGCCCATATGTTGATGCCAGCAACATTACTGTGTGGTGTGGTGGCGTGTGTGGATATAGGTATCAGTGCGCACGTAGATGATGTGGGGAGATCACTGCAAATATATGAAAATCGTCCCGAATTATGGCTGAGTCATTTTCACTGGCCACAACCAGGCGATCATAAATACCTGCGTGGCTCGTTGGTTGTGTTGAGTGGGCCCAAGCGCATGACAGGCGCGAGTCGACTCGCCGCGCAGGCCGCGCTACGTGCAGGAGCAGGGGTGGTGACGTTGGCCGCTGATGGTGAGGCCATCGACATTCATGCCGCGCATGTTACTGCCATTATGGTGCATGAAGCAAACAGCCCTCAGGAGTTTGCTGATTTTATTGCACAGATCCAGCACAAGGCTGTGGTGCTTGGCCCAGGGGCAGGCATCACGCAACACACGCGTGAATGTGTATTGGCCGCGTTGGCAACGGGCAAGCCGACAGTATTGGATGCCGATGCGCTGAGTGTATTTGAGGGTGATGCCCAGACACTTTTTGATGCAGTGCGTGGCCCTGTGATCATGACACCTCATAGTGGCGAGCTTCAGCGCTTGTTTGCCACTAACGGATTAAACGAAGATCAGCCCAAATGGGCCTTGGCGCGTGAGGTGGCGCAGCGCAGCGGCATGGTGTGTGTACTCAAGGGCTACGACACGGTCATTGCCTCGCCTGATGGGCGTGTGGTCATCAGCAATAACGGCTCGCCACTTCTCGCCACCGCTGGCAGCGGCGACGCTCTGGCCGGAATCATCGGTGGATTGTGCGCGCAGGGGTTGCCAGCGTTTGAGGCGGCTTGCGCCGGCGTGTCGCTGCATGCTGAAGCGGCGCGACGCTTTGGCCTTGGCTTAATCGCTGAGGATTTGCCGGATATGCTGCCAGCGGTACTCAATGATTTATGGCAGCTCTAATTGAGACAGTGTCTCTAGCGTGACATTCCGTGACGATCGGCTATAAAATCACGGTGATTTAGCGCAGCAACAGTTTTATGAAGCATATCGAAAGTCCCTGCATCAATCACTCGATTGGAAGATTCAATCGCCATCTTATGAAATGCACCATGTGGAAGAAGTCGTGTATTAGGCCGTTTATTTTCTAGCTTCATAAGCTTATCATCTAAGCATTTGAGTTGTTTACGGGTAAACACACTCCAATCATCAAAATCATTGTCTTTAGCCACTGTCCACAATTCTTTAGAAGAGGTGTATAACTGTTGCAATTCAGTATTGATACAACGACCTATAAGCTCTTCGTTGACTTCACTATAGCGCGGATCATGCAGCATTTCGCCCAACGTATCTCTCGTTTCACGAAGCACATCGGTTAATCTGGATATCGCGTCACGGCCATTTTCAATTACCCTTCTGCGTGCCTGTTCTCTGGCCTCTCTCGGTAAATTGGTTACATGCACCATGTTCTTGCTCCTGTTATAAACTGAGAGCTTGTTACACAATCAGGAGCTTTATGTGCATGAAGATTATGTGAAGATGCTTAACTGCCAGACCTAATGAGCCAGTAACGCCAGCAGTAAGATAGCGACAATATTGGCTATTTTTATCATGGGGTTAATGGCAGGGCCCGCGGTGTCTTTGTAGGGATCGCCCACCGTGTCACCGGTGACCGCCGCCTTGTGCGCCTCTGAGCCTTTGCCGCCGTAATGGCCCTCCTCAATGTATTTTTTGGCATTATCCCACGCGCCTCCGCCGGAGGTCATGGAGATGGCTACAAAAAGCCCCGTGATGATAATACCCAGTAACATCGCTCCCAGCGCACCAAACGCCGCAGATTGGCCGGCAATGTTGGCGATCAGGTAATAAAGCGCAATGGGTACGACGATCGGCAACAGTGAGGGGATGATCATCTCCTTAATCGCCGCACGCGTGAGCATATCCACGGCACGTCCATATTCCGGCTTCGCAGTGCCAAGCATGATGCCAGGGATCTCGCGGAACTGACGGCGCACCTCATGCACCACCGCACCGGCCGCACGCCCCACCGCACCGGCCGCACGCCCCACCGCCATCATGCCCATGGCGCCGAACAAATAAGGCAGCAGGCCACCAATAAATAAACCCACCACAATATAGGGATCATTGAGGACAAAGCGCACGGGTACATCGGGAAAGTAAAAATTTAAATCCTCGGTGTAAGCTGCAAAAAGGACGAGCGAAGCCAGCGCCGCCGAGCCAATGGCATAGCCTTTGGTGACCGCTTTGGTGGTGTTGCCGACCGCATCGAGTGCGTCCGTTGTTACGCGGACTTCTGGCGGAAGCTCGGCCATTTCAGCGATGCCACCGGCATTATCCGTGACAGGCCCGTAAGCATCAAGCGCCACGACCATCCCCGCCAGCGCCAACATGGTGGTGGCCGCCAGCGCAATGCCAAACAAACCGGCCAATGTGTAGGAGAGAATAATACCCACGCATATGACGATGATGGGAAGAGCGGTTGATTCGAGTGAGACCGCCAGCCCCTGAATCACGTTGGTGCCATGCCCCGTTTCCGACGCTTTGGCAATACTGCGTACGGGCCTGAAGGCGGTT
>JAIEPI010000144.1 GCA_019749855.1 Rickettsiales bacterium
GGATGCGACGCGCACACCACATGGTTTTCTCGCTCAGGCCGTGGAAACCGCGATTGCCGCCGGCGCGACCACGATCAATCTGCCTGATACGGTAGGTTACGCCACACCCACCGACATTAGCGAGATGTTCACTTACGTCATGGCACATGTCACCAATGCGGATCGCGCCATTTTTTCTTTCCACGGGCAAAATGATCTGGGGCTGGCTACGGCCAATACACTGGCTGCTTTGCAGGCGGGTGCGCGTCAGGCCGAAGTGACCATCAACGGCATCGGTGAGCGCGCGGGCAACACGGCGCTGGAAGAAATCGTGATGACCCTCAAGACGCGCAAGGATCGTTTCGGTTTCGAAACAGGGATCAAGTCCGAGCATATCATGCGTGCTTCGCGCCTTATTCAGTCCATTACCGGTCAGGGCGTGCAAGTGAACAAGGCCATTGTCGGCGCCAATGCCTTTGCCCATGAGTCCGGCATCCATCAGGACGGCATGCTCAAGCATGCCGGAACGTACGAAATCATGACACCGGAATCAGTCGGGCTGAACAGCTCCAGTCTGGTACTGGGCAAACATTCAGGCCGTCATGCGTTCCGCGATAAATTAAAAACGCTCGGTTTTGAACTCGGTGACAACGCCTTTGAGGACGTATTTGAGCGCTTCAAGGAATTGGCGGACAAGAAAAAAGAGATGTACGATGACGATATTATCTCGCTGCTGGATGTGGATAGCGAAGCGGAAAATCGCTTAGCTTTGCGCTCATTGGCCGTCCATTCCGGCACAGAAGGACCACAAACAGCGGTGTTACGCATGACAGTGCATGGCGAGGCGCGTCAGATCACCATGGAAGGCAATGGTCCTGTTGATGCTATTTTTCAGGGGATTCGCGCGCTAGTTCCTGAAGCAGAGGGGGCAGAGCTGAAACTGTATCAGGTGCATGCCATCACCGGTGGAACGGACGCACAGGCGGAAGTCACCGTTCGTCTTGAGAAAGCGGGGCGCGTCATCAATGGCCACGGCAATGATCCCGATACACTAGTGGCCTCGGCGAAAGCCTATATCAACGCTTTGGCAAAAATCGGTAGCTTGCAGGAAAAAATAACGCTGCTGACAAACTAGCTGAACGACTAGCTGACTCACTAAATGCGCGAAACATACCACGCAAACTATAGCGCGCAGGCAACGCAGATGCGCTTTGCTGAATATGCAGTGCGCTGATGATCCCTTTGCAGCGAAAAATCATTGCTACCTTGCACAAAGCCCGTACACTGCATCAAACCTTGCTAGGCTGACAGACGTCGATGTTTTCAAAATTTTTTGGCTGGAAAGCCGCTGATATGGCCATTGATCTGGGTACTGCCAATACGTTGGTGTATGTGCCCGGCAAAGGAGTCGTCCTCAACGAGCCATCGGTAGTGGCCATTAAGCATGAAGACGGCGTGTCCGTTCCCTATGCCTTTGGCAATGAAGCCAAGTTGATGTTAGGGCGAACACCTGAGAAGATCGAGGCCAAGCGCCCGATGAAAGACGGGGTTATTGCTGATTTCCGCACCGCCGAGGAAATGATTAAGCACTTTATTCTTAAAGTGAATAACCGTCGCAGCTTTACCGGCCCTTTGATTATTATTTGCGTGCCTTCTGGCTCCACTCCAGTGGAGCGTCGTGCGATTCAGGAAGCTGCTGAGAATGCGGGGGCGCGTGAGGTGTTCCTCATTGAAGAACCAGTGGCGGCAGCGATTGGGGCGGGTTTACCGGTGACAGAACCCACGGGCTCGATGATTGTGGATATTGGCGGCGGTACAACGGAAGTCGCCGTGTTGTCACTGGGTGGCGTGGTCTATTCGCGCTCGGAGCGCGTCGGCGGCGACAAAATGGATGATGCGATTATTTCGTATATTCGCCGTCATCATAATCTGCTGATCGGTGAAACCACCGCTGAGAAGATAAAAAAAGAAATCGGCACTGCCTGTTTCCCACTGGACGGAACGGTGGGCCGCCACATGGACATCAAAGGCCGCGATTTAATGAATGGCGTACCCAAAGAGATCGCCTTTACCGAATATCAGGCCGCCGAAGCGCTGGCAGAGCCAGTGCATCAGATAATTGAAGCAGTAAAAGTGGCGCTGGAGTGCACACCGCCAGAGCTGGCGGCTGACATTGTTGATAAAGGCATCGTCATGACCGGTGGTGGTTCCATGTTGAAGCATCTGGATGCGGTGATTTCTTCCGCCACCGGACTGCCAGTGTTTGTGGTGGATGACCCCTTGCCATGCGTCGCGCTAGGCACCGGCAAGGTGCTGGAAAACATGAAAGAATATCGTGCAGTTTTATTCCGGCAGGATTAAGTTTCTTCAGCAAAAGTAGCTAGCGATTACGTGATTGCAACCTCCGCTGCTCCGCAAGCTGCACCTCTTTTTCAAATGTCTCATAACGAGCTTTCGTATCCGGCGAGCTTAACAAATACTCACGCATGGAGGCAAATCCCCTCTTATCCAGATGCTCTTGTGTCGCGGCGCGCAGCTCATCGATGTTCGGGGTACCCAGCGTATCCTTCATGGGTGGATCAAAAATTGTATGATCTGGGAATTGTGACGCCGTCACATCAAGTAACTCGCCGTTTGGCAACAAATTTACATAATGGCTCACCGTTTTGCCGCTAGGTGTAGTGGCCATGACACGCAAAATTTCTCCCTGCAGACGCGATTGCACCTTCAAGGCGCTCACCACACATTGGCCATGCGCAGGACGAATGCGGCTCCAACCATTCGGATCATTGGAGGTGGGTTGGCGCCACGCTGCTTGAATATCGCTAATAAACCCTCTTTTTTTTACTTGCAGATAGGCATCCGCATGCAGAGTCTGCGTCATGTAGTCTCCTTTTCATCAATGAGATGACCGCCGAGGGAAGCGATCATGGTTTCAAGTTCTGATTTCAGCGCCATTAACTGCTGTGCATCAACGCCACGCGCCACCAGACTGGCCGAGATTTTTCCGGCGCGGAAATGCGGGTAACTGCCGATCTCTGTGCCGTCATAGCGCTGCTGAAGTTCCGTCAACGCCGCTGCATAAGCGCCTTCCGGTAGATTCGTATGTAACGTCATGCTCTGGGTGACAGCGCCACCACGCAAGCGCGGGCGCAGATCATCAAACATCGCCTGCATGATGCGCGGTACACCGGCCATCACAAACACATTCTCCATCTGAAATCCCGGGGCAGAGGACACCGGATTGGCAATCAGCGTGGCACCCACAGGCAAATAGGCCATTTTCAAGCGCGCGGCGTTCAGTTGGTCTGGCTCATAATGTGACTGTAAAAGCTCGTGCGCCTGCGCATTAAGCTCCAATGAAACGCTGAATGCTTTGGCAATCGCCGCCGTGGTAATGTCATCATGCGTTGGCCCAATACCTCCGGTGGTAAACACATAATCAAACTGGGAGCGGCAGCTGTTCACCGTGCTCACAATGACAGCCTCCACATCGGGGATCACCCGCGTCTCATACAAACGCACACCGCAGTGATTCAGCTGTTCACCCAACCATGCGAGGTTGGTGTCTTTGGTGCGGCCCGAGAGAATCTCGTTGCCAATAATAATGAGACAGGCATGGATGGTGGTGTTCATCTGGCAACTATAGCGGCTTTTTTACAAGATTCTAGTTTGCAGCGATGGGGGGAAGCGGCTAAGTAAGTAGCATGACCGATGATCGTATCATTACCATCCATACTCAGGCTGAATTTGAGGGCATGCGTCGCGCTGGACATCTGGCCGCAAGTGTTCTCGATGCGCTGGTGGAACGGGTGTATCCAGGCGTTACCACCAATGCGATTAATGATTTCTGCCATGACATGATTCTAGCGGCGGGCGCAATTCCGGCGCCGCTTGGTTACCGTGGCTTTCCTAAATCCATCTGCACCTCCATCAACCATGTGGTGTGTCATGGCATTCCAGATGATAAGCCACTAAAAAACGGTGACTGTGTCAATATCGATGTGACAGTGATTCTCGATGGCTGGCATGGCGATACCAGCCGTATGTTCTGGGTCGGTGAGGTTCCTCAAAAAGCGAAGCGCCTGACCGAAGTGACGTATAACGCCATGATGCTGGGCATCCAGCAAGTGCGGCCTGGCGCGCATGTGGGCGATATTGGCGCGGCCATTCAGGAATATGCTGAGAGTTATGGTTACGGTGTGGTGCGCGATTACTGTGGGCACGGGTTGGGACGTATTTTTCATACCGCGCCTAATATCATGCATTTTGGCACACGCGGTACTGGTGAAGTTTTGCAAGAGGGCATGTTTTTCACGGTAGAGCCAATGATTAACGCTGGCAAATACAGCACGTTACTCTCACGCCATGATGGATGGACGGTGACCACGCGGGAT
>JAIEPI010000172.1 GCA_019749855.1 Rickettsiales bacterium
TTTGATTGGCCTGCCTTGGCAGGTTATCATCGGCCCAAAAAATGCGGCTGAGGGTAAGCTTGAGGTTAAGAACCGCGCAACAGGTGAGCGTGAAATACTGTCGCTTGATGCTGCTTTAAGCAGGGTGCAGTAATGGTCTTTATTTCGAGCAGCGCCGCAAACCTTCTCCCCTCGAGGGGGAGAAGGTGCGAGCATAGCGAGCGGATGAGGGGTGACGCCGCAGGCGTTTGTTCCTGCGCAGGCATTACCCATACCGGTTTTCATAAGATCACCCCCACCCCAGCCCTCCCCCCTCGAGGGGGATGGAGTATGCAGGGAGCGCGCTGAGTGTTCTCCTATCCCGAACGTTTTTTAGCGTTGCGCTATATGCGCGCCAAGCGTCGGGAAGGGTTTGTCTCCATTATCACCGCATTCTCCGTGCTGGGCATTACGCTTGGTGTTGCCACGTTGATTCTGGTGACCTCGCTAATGAATGGCATCCGCGAGGAAATGACCGCTAATTTTGTGGGTGTCGATGGGCATATCACGATCTATGGCCCGGGTCGCTACGTGATGGGAAGTGATACGTTGCTTGACGAATTGCAAGCTGCTTTTGCCGCGAATAATGACATTGAGTCCATGTCTGAGCGTATCGAGGGGCAGGTGATGGTGACGTCCGCCGGACGATCGCTTGGTGCGCAGGTCATGGGGTTGCATGCGGAGGATTTAGCGAAGAAAGCGCGTATGGCCAGTAGTCTCTCGCAAGGGGCGCTCAGCGCATACCGCGAAGGAAAGGGCGTGATTGTCGGCTCTGGCTTGTTGCGAAATCTTGGATTACGCGTGGGTGATCCATTGACGCTGATTTCACCGCAGGGCCGCGCTACCATTGCTGGTGTGGTGCCGCGTATTAAGAGCTATCCGGTGGTGGGGACATTCACCTTAGGTATGCATGCGATAGATAGCTCGCTCGTGTTGCTGCCATTTGCTGATGCACAAACGTATTTTGCGCTGCCCGCCATCGAAGGGGGCATTGCCAGCGCGTTAGAGATCACGCTTAAACATCCAGAGAACGTGGAAAAACTTGCGGCAGACATTCAACATAAGTTGCAAGGCAGAGCGCTGCGCATACTGGACTGGAAACAAACGAACGCCTCCGTGTTTACCGCACTGCAAGTGCAGCAGCGCGTGATGATCGTGATTCTCGCGTTGATTATTCTGGTGGCTGCCTTCAACATTATCTCCAGTCTGATTATGCTGGTGCAGGACAAATCGCGTGAAATTGCGATCCTGCGCAGTATGGGGGCAACGCGTGGCATGGTGCTGCGGATCTTCATGCTCGCTGGCATGGGCATTGGCTTGGCGGGTACTTTCGCCGGAGTGGCGCTTGGGTGGTTGGGTGCTACTTACCTCGATGCCATACGTCGCGGCTTGGAGACAGTGATTGGACAACCGATTCTGATTGAGAACATCTATTTTCTCTCCAGCCTGCCGACAAAAACCGATCCAGCGGAAGTGCTGGGTATTGTTTTGTTGGCGGTGCTGTTATCGTTCTTCTCCACGCTTTATCCCGCATGGAAAGCGGCTTCATATGAACCTGCGGAGTCATTGCGCTATGATTGATGGATTCGTCTGATGAGCATAATTCTTCATCTCTCACATATTCGTAAGGGCTTTGTTCAGGGTGCTGAGACGTTGCAGATTCTGAGTGACCTGAGTCTATCAATCGCGGCGGGTGAAATGGTGGCGCTGGTTGGCCCCTCGGGTTCCGGTAAAACCACTCTTCTGCAAATTGCCGGATTGATGGCTCGTCCTGATGCGGGGGAAGTACTGATTGAGGGCAGGGCCTGCGAAACGCTGAGTGAGTCTGCGCAAACACTCATGCGGCGTGATACCATCGGTTTTATCTATCAGTTTCATCACCTGTTGCCTGAACTAAGCGCGCTTGAGAATGTGATGATGCCTGCGTTGCTGGCAGGAAATCAAAAAGATATTGCGGCGAAAAATGCGGCTGAATTGTTGGATCGTGTCGGGTTATCGCCAAGGCTTTCGCATCGTCCCGCTGAATTGTCCGGCGGTGAAAAGCAGCGCGTGGCCATTGCACGTGCGCTTGCCAATCGCCCGTCATTGATTCTGGCGGACGAACCCACCGGTAATCTGGATCCGGAGACAAGCGCCTCCGTTTTTGCATTGCTGCGCTCCGTGCTGCACGAGCGTGCGGCTGCCGCGCTGATTGTTACGCATAATCATGAGTTAGCCTCAGCCTGTGATCGCGTGTTGCGCCTCTCCAAAGGCAGTATCATCGCTTAAGAACTGCCTGTGTTATCCTATTGTTGATATTCCTGCTTGCCGCGAGTTGGGGCAGAGCGCTACAGATAGCGTATGGCAACAACTCCTCCCTTTGTTCATCTGCGCGTGCACACCGCCTACTCTTTATTGGAGGGGGCGGTCAGGATTCCAGAGCTTATTGCGCTTTGCCAGCGCTATGAAATGCCAGCGGTGGCCATCACCGATAAAGACAATTTATTCGGAAGCATGGAGTTCTCGCAGGATGCTGCTGCCAAGGGCATTCAGCCCATTATTGGTTGCCAGTTTTCCGTGCGCCCCCTCAGTGAAAGCACGGGGGGGCGAAACGCCTTGCCCGATCAGTTGCTTCTCTATGCCAAGAACGAGGTGGGCTATCTTCACCTGATGAAGCTGGCCAGCCTGACCTATCTGGATGCAGAAGAGGACAGCGGGCCATTGCTTTCCTATGCTACGATTGCTCAGTATTCTGAGGGGTTGATGGCGCTGAGTGGTGGCCCAATGGGGGGAATCGGGCGCGCCATGGTGGCAGGCCGAAAAGAAGAGGCGACGGCATTATTGTTGCAGCTGCTCGAAATGTTTGGTGATCGTTTTTATATGGAAATCATGCGGCATGGTTTGCCGGATGAAAGAGCGTGTGAAGCGGAGATGCTGGCACTGGCGATGGAGCATCAGGTGCCGCTGGTGGCCACCAATGATATTTATTTCCACGGCAATCATGAGATGTACCTCGCGCATGATGCGCTGCTGTGTATTGCCGGTGGCCGCTATGTGTCTGAGGATAATCGTCGCCGTCTGACGCAAGAGCATCGTTTTAAAACACCTGAAGAGATGCGCTTACTTTTTGCTGACTTGCCTGAGGCTATCGAAAACACAGTGCTGTTTGCACAACGCTGTGCGGTGATGTCCCATAAGCATAAACCTATTCTGCCAAGCTTCACCATTCGAGAAGAAGGAAGGGAGCTATCAGAAGAAGAGGCATTGCGGCTGAAATCACGCGAAGGTTTGCGTCATCGATTGGAGTCCCTCGTTTTTAGCGAGGCGATGAGCGAGGAAGAAAAGCATACCATTGCCGCGCCTTACTATGCGCGACTGGAGTTCGAGCTGGATGTTATCATCTCGATGAAATTTCCAGGCTACTTTCTCATCGTATCGGATTTTATCACCTGGAGTAAGCAGCAGGGCATACCGGTTGGGCCGGGTCGTGGCTCGGGTGCGGCCTCCGTGGTGGCATGGTCATTGCTCATCACTGACCTAGACCCGCTGATGTATGGTCTCGTTTTTGAGCGGTTTCTGAATCCTGAGCGTGTCTCCATGCCGGATTTCGATATCGACTTCTGTCAGGAGCGACGTGACGAGGTGATCCGTTATGTGCAGGAGCGCTATGGGCGTGATCGTGTCGCGCAGATTATTACGTTCGGTAAATTACAGGCGCGCGCCGTGCTGCGTGACGTGGGCCGCGTCTTGCAGATGCCCTATGGGCAGGTGGATCGCATCTGTAAGCTGGTGCCTAATAATCCGGCTAATCCATTGACGCTGGAGGAGGCCATCAAGGTGGAGCCGATGCTGCGTCGTGCGCGGGATGATGATGAATCGGTGGCCCGACTCATCACGCTGGCGCTGAAGCTGGAAGGGCTTTATCGCCATGCCTCGACGCATGCGGCCGGTGTGGTAATCGCGGATCGTCCACTCGATACGCTGGTGCCGCTGTATCGTGACCCGCGCTCAGATATGCCTGTTGTGCAGTATTCGATGAAATATGCTGAATATGCTGGCTTGGTGAAGTTCGATTTTCTCGGCTTAAAGACACTCACTGTATTGCAAAAAGCGCTGGAATTCATTGCGCGTCGAGGCGTCACTCTCGACCTTTTGAAGTTACCGCTTGATGATAAAAAAACCTATCAGCTGCTCACACGCGGCGACACGGTGGGGGTCTTCCAGTTTGAATCCGCGGGTATGCGTGACAGCTTGCGAAAACTTCGACCTGACCGTCTGGAAGATTTAATTGCGCTGGGAGCGCTTTATCGTCCAGGCCCTATGGATAATATCCCAAGCTATTGCAATCGTAAGCATGGCAAAGAAAAGCCGGACTATCTGCATCCCTTGCTGGAGCCGGTGCTGCGCGAAACATATGGGGTGATTATTTATCAGGAGCAGGTACAGCAGATCGCTCAGGTACTGGCTGGCTATACGCTCGGCGGCGCTGATTTGCTGCGGCGGGCGATGGGTAAAAAGATTAAAGAGGAAATGGCCGCACAACGAACAACCTTTATTGAAGGCGCAACAGCTAATGGGGTGGATGCTAAAAAAGCCGGT
>JAIEPI010000037.1 GCA_019749855.1 Rickettsiales bacterium
GTGAGCTGTCGATAGGTTTTTCCCATAAGCACAACACCTTATCATAGTGTTGCACTTCGTTTGTGAACTTAAGGAATACAGAGAAGCAGAAACAGAGGTCCCCGCTTTCGCGAGGACGACAAGAGGAAAAGGAATGTCATTCCCTTGATAAGCGGGAATCTAGAGGTAAGGGACACCCCCATCCCCCTTCGC
Source organism: Rickettsiales bacterium (assembly GCA_019749855.1). Lineage (GTDB taxonomy): Bacteria > Pseudomonadota > Alphaproteobacteria > Rickettsiales > UBA998 > UBA998. The sequence goes on from JAIEPI010000037.1 coordinate 193, forward strand.
CAAGGCTACGGTAGGCAGGCATGCTAACTCAAACAGATATAATACTCGTCATCCTCGGGCTTGACCCGAGGATCCCATCGCACGTGGCTTTAGATCCTCGGGTCAAGCCCGAGGATGACAAACCCTATGGGGCTCCGCTGGGATGACGGTGCTATGAGTCTCCGCGGGGATAACAAATAAAGGAGAGGCTGCATGGCGCATCCTGCATCTACTGTTCGTGATGCCGTTTCAGAGCTTCCGCAATTCTTCCGCGATGAGAAAAGCCAGCTCGAGTGATTGCGAGGCGTTCAGGCGCGGGTCACAATGGGTGTGGTAGCGGTCTGACAGATTCACCTCTGAAATAGCTTGCGCCCCACCCAGACACTCGGTCACATCCTGACCGGTCATCTCAAAATGCACACCGCCCGCGTAAGTGCCTTCTGCCTGATGCACTTGAAAGAACTGCCGCACCTCGGACAGAATATCATTGAATTTGCGGGTTTTGTAACCATTGGGTGATTTGATGGTGTTGCCGTGCATCGGATCGCAGGACCAGATCACCTTGCGCCCCGCGTCCTTCATGGTGCGTACCAGCATTGGCAGATGATCCGCCACTTTTCCAGCCCCCATGCGCGAAATGAAGGTGAGGCGACCGGCTTCGTTCTTCGGGTTCAGCGCATCGCATAAGCGCAGCAGATCGTCTTTGGTCATGGAAGGGCCGACTTTGCAGCCAATCGGGTTTTCGAGGCCACGCAGAAACTCTACATGCGCTTCATCGGGATGGCGCGTGCGATCGCCAATCCACAGCATGTGCGCCGAGCAACTATAAAACAGATCGTCATCATCATTCTGGCGGGCGAGGGAGGATTCATAGCCCAGCAGCAATGCCTCATGCGATGTGTAGAATGTCGCCTCCGAGAGCTGGGCAGAACGCTCCGGTGTCAGGCCGGTCGCTTTGATGAACTGCACGCATTCGTCAATCCGCTCCACCAGTGCCGAGAAACGCTGGCCCTGCCGTGATTCTGACACGAAATTAGTGTTCCACCGCGTGATAGTGTCAATCGAGGCAAAGCTGCCACGAAACAGCGCGCGCAGGAAGTTGAGCGTCGCGCCGGACTGGTAATAAGCGTGCAGCAAGCGCTCGGGATCGGCGTAGCGCGCCTCGGGCGTAAACTCCATGCCATTAATCATGTCACCTTTGTAGCTGGGCAGTTCCACGCCACCGAGTGTTTCCATCGGCTCGGAGCGCGGCTTGGAGAATTGTCCGGCAATGCGGCCCACCTTCACCACCGGCTTGCCGGCACCATACATCAGCGCCATCGTCATTTGCAGCATCACACGGGCGTAGGCGCGCAGATTATCCTCGGTATATTCAGCGAAACTCTCGGCACAATCGCCCCCCTGCAGCAGGAAGGCGCGGCCTTCGCACACCTCGGCCAGTTCACGCTTCAGGCGTGCGGCTTCATTGGGCGAGGTGAGCGGCGGCACGGTTTTCAGCTTCTGCTCGACCTCCGCCAGCTTGGCCTGATCACTATAGGCAGGTTGTTGGCGAATCGGCTTGTCGCGCCAGCTTTCCAGCGACCAGGCGGCAGAGGGGCGGGGTTTCACAATGGCGGCTTTCATATCAGGTACCTGTTAAATTGCGTGATATTCTGCGCTTTTTCTTCGCAGATGCAACAGATAATTGTCATGAAAATGCCACAAAGGTTAATAAGTTTTAATGATAGAGTCTTATCATGAAAGATCATCCCACATGACCACCATCAGAACTGAACTGCCCGCGCACTGGCATCTGCGCTATATTGTACGTGACATCGCCATGCTGGGGTGGATTGCGCGTGATGGCACGCCGCAGGCTAACGCCCATTATCTGAATGAAATTAAAGGCCACTGTGAGGTGTATCTCGCCATGCAGGGTAGAACGGTGAGCGCTATCCCAGTCGCACTGACATCAGATCACGCTCCGGATGTGCTGCCGCAGCTTCAGTTGGCAGGTGATGAACTTAGAAAGGTAGTCGGAATTAGAACCAGCGATCATCTCAGCGCTGATCCTCTGGCCGGTAAATCAGAAGCATCCCTCATGCGAGTAAACTCGCTGGTCACGCAGATTCAACAACTGTGCCAGCAGCAATTGGCGCGATGGCCACAGGGCATTCCCACCCCCTCAAAAGGGCGCGGCTAAGTTCGCGATTCTGCCATCAGTTACATGCCCTGTGACTTTGCCCCTTCAAAGCGCCGCCTGATCTCCTGCGGTGCAGTTTTCAAATACTGTGCAGTAAATTCCATCGGTATGGCATATTTTTCATTAATCTCACTCAGTGGGACATTTTCTCTAGTGCTTTCATGAATTAATTGCAGTGCTTTGGTTTCCATGCCTTCAATTTTGTTTGGTAAAATATAGGATTCATCCGTTGGAATGACCGCATCGTGTGTCGTATGACCATATCGGTAACTGACACCTCTGCATGATGGAAAACTGTCTCGCTCAATTCGATCTACTCGTATGACTTTCTTATCTTGAATGGTCACAATTTCCATCGGACGGTTATGAGGCTTCCACCCTACCAGAATGCGAGTGTCCCCAGGATTATCACTACAGGCAATAAAATGTGTTAATCCTACAGATATCTCAGTTATTTTTGATGGATAATTTAGGATAGCAATCCGCTCACGCAGTGCGCAAATGTCGTCACCATCTAAACTCGAGGCCTGCAAGGACAATCTTACACGTTTGCGGGATAGCCTCGATGGAGCAAGGCATTTTGTTAATTCTGTTATCACTTCGTCTAAAATTTCGGATGCGCCCAATAATGCTGGCCTTTGAGGGTTAGAGAGGTCACTTGCTTCAATGACCATATCATCCGCATGACGAGTAAGCTGTTCTACCCAGCTCGCTAGTAAAGGATCATCAAGTCTGGTATTACGTCCTGATGGTGTCTTCGGTGCTTTTGGCATGCTTAGGATTGTTAGAGGAATTTAAAACTTCCACCCATTATGATAATGCCTTAAAACATCCTGTGTATGAAGGTTTTGTGAAGAGTGGATATGACTAACCCAGCCAATATCATTGCTTTTATGGGTGTTGAGGGTGCCAATGCGGACCTCGCCTGCCGTCAGGCCGAGCCATATATGGACACGCTGGCATTGCCCACCTTTGAGGATGTGTTCGACGCCGTGCAAGATGGGCGCGCCAAATACGGCATGATCCCAATTGAGAATTCGCAAGCTGGGCGCGTCACCGAGATACACCAGATTTTGCCCAAAACGCCGCTGCATATTGTCGCGGAGCATATCCAGCGGGTGGAGCATCATTTGCTGGCTCCTAAAGGAGCGACGCTGGAGAGCATCCACACCGTCTATTCTCACCCGCAAGCCCTCATGCAGTGTCGGCAGTTTCTGCGCAGCCATAACAAAGAAACAGCCTTTCACTCTAATACCGCCACGGCGGCGAAGGATGTGGCGGCATGGGCAGACCCAAGCAAAGCAGCGATTGCCTCGCGCCTCGCAGCCGAGCTGTACGGGCTGGAGATTCTGGCCAGCAACATTGAGGATGATCCACACAACAGCACCGTGTTTATCGTCTTGAGTCAGGAGCCACTCGACCCCGCGATTGGCAGTGGCCCGATGCTGACCTCCCTGCTGTTTGAGCTGCGCAACATTCCGGCCGCCCTGTACAAGGCATTGGGTGGTTTTGCCACCAACGGCATTAACATGATTAAGCTTGAAAGCTATATCCGTGGCGGTGGTTCAACGGAATCGCAGTTTTTTACGACGTTTGAGGGCAACCCGAATGAGCGCTCAGTGCAGCAGGCCCTGCAGGAATTAAGCTTTTTTTCCAAAAAAGTGAAGGTGCTGGGGGTCTATCCGCCTGATCGTAAGCGAGCAGAACGTTAGTATAACAGGGGCTTGGGCGCTAATTAATAAAATTGTTGATAAAATTAACTATCTGAAAATCATTTTTCCTTTATAATAGCAGACTTAGTAGCGGCGAGCATACGTCGCACTGAAATGATTTAGGGGGAGAATGAGCGATGGTATCAGGCATCAACAGCACGGCGTTATCGTCACAGGTGTTGCAACTGCTGGGCATTTCCGGCAGGGGGTTACGTAATTCAATTAATTCGCTCTCCAGCGGCAACCGGCTGGTGCAGGCTTCCACGGATGTATCGGCGCTCTCGGTAGCGACCGGCCTGCAAGCACAACTGACAGGATTGCGCGGTGCATTGCTCAATGTGTCGCAGGCCTCGAGTTTTCTGGAAGTCGCCGATGGCGGAGTAGAGCAGGCACAAAATATCGTTGATCGTCTGGCGGCACTCTCCACGCAGGCGAATTCAGGGGCGCTGAGTGCTTCAGCGCGCAGAGGACTCAACACCGAATTTCAGAGCCTGCGTGCTGAGCTGGACCGCATCCGAGCCCAGCATGGCGTGGCCATCCTGTGGGATGCGCACTCCATCCGCTCGGTGT
>JAIEPI010000031.1 GCA_019749855.1 Rickettsiales bacterium
GCCAGTGATCTGCAGGAATCTGCCGTGTTGCAAACACAGCGCAATGCAGAGCTGAATCACGTCTCTGATCGAATCCGCTGCGTACAGGCTGATGGCATCCGTCATCCCCTGATCGCAGCATCGGCGCCCTATGACATCATTCTGGTCAATATCCTCTATAAAGTGTTCCTGCCCTGGCTTCGACCACTCAAGGATTTTCTGGCACCACAAGGCCAGCTTGTCCTGAGCGGAGTGCTTCGCTGGCAGGCCGATTCACTTGAGGAAGCCTGTGTTGCCGCAGGCTTCATGAAGATGCAGCGGTATCAAAAAGACGATTGGGTAGCGCTTTGCCTCAGCGACTGAAGCGGTGCAGGTGATCATGAGAAATGCAAGATGGCCTCCATGAAAAGGCTGGCCTGTCGCCTTGCAAAAAGGTAAATCATCTTAAACGAACCACGCGCATGACAGGCAAGTATGTCGTTCAAACAACGGCTTCCGAATCTTCTCACCAACAGCCGCATCGTGGTGATTCCGTTGCTGTTGGCGGGTTTTTATTTGCCGGCCCCCGAGCGTTATTGGGTGCCTGCTGCGATTTTCCTCTATGCCTGTGTGACGGATTTCTTTGATGGATATCTGGCGCGTGTCTGGCAGGCAAGCACCACTTTTGGCCGTGTGCTCGACCCTATCGCGGATAAGTTGCTGGTGGTGGTGGCTCTGTTTATGCTGGCACAGGATGGACGTGCGGATATACTGCCCGCCGTCGCCATTCTTTGCCGTGAAATACTGGTTTCAGGATTGCGAGAGTTTCTCATCGAGCTGCGCGTCAGTATGCCGGTGACGCATCTGGCTAAATATAAAACCTCCCTGCAGATGGTGGCGTTATTTTTGCTGCTGATTGGGCCAGGTCTTCCCGAATGGAGCTATGCGTCACAGGTTGGGCGCGGCTTGTTATGGCTGGCCGCGGTGCTCACTCTTGTCACCGGCTACGTGTACTTGCAGACCGGTCTGCGCCATATGGAAAAAGATGCATAGCGCTTACCTATCGCGTCTTTATACGCTGCCTAGCAATGTGAAATCTCTGCCTTCAAAGGATCAACAATGAAGTCACTCTATCGCAAGATTCTCTGGTTTATATCGTTTCTGGGGGCATTCGCCGTACTAGTACCAATCGCTGTTTATTTGATTTTATCATTTTATAATCTCAACCAGCTAAAGCCGCTGATTGAAAAAGTTGTTACAGCACAAACGGGGCGTGCATTCATCATGCACGGTAATCTATCTGTTGCACCCGGATGGTCACCGACTGTGCGTGCTGAGAATGTAACCCTGAAAAATCCGACATGGGCCAAGGAGCCAGAGTTCGCCTCGATTGGTGCATTGGAGATAAATTTTGAATTGCTGCCATTGCTGAAACGACGTGTCATCATTCATGACATTCACGTAAAAGACGCTGAATTTCAATTGGAGCGAGGTACGAAAGCGAGCCAGCAAAGCTGGAGGCTAGTCGCGGAGGAGGATGCTAATGCGGAATTGAAAGTCGCGCAAAAAGAAACCGGTCTAAAGATCATTCCAGAGGTTGCGGAAATACGGCTTGAAAATGTCGTGCTCAATTATAGGCAACCCACATTGGAAACCCAGAAAATTGCGTTGCCAATGGCAACACTCATGATGAAGGACACATTGCAGCTGGATGTTGATTATGGCTATCGCGGTCTGGTTGGTTCACTGCATGCAACAGGAGAGAGCTTAACTGCAGCGAGTCAAAAAGGTGGCATCATCCGTTTTGAAACGAATACGCCACAAAAAAAGGGCAGTGTTCGCTTTGATGGCGCGCTCACGGATCCTGTCGAGAGTCCTACACTCAAAGGTAAGTTAGAGGTACATGCGGACTCTCTGGCTGCGTTTCAGCCATTCAGCGAATCACTGCAAGAGACCTCATCACTGGATCTGGTGGCGAACCTCTCCGCAACATCAACACGCATCAAATTATCCAAAATGGTACTGGGTATTTTAGCTCAGGGCGACATTACAGGGCAGGCGGATATTCGCCTTAGTGGCATTCGACCGTCATTGAAAGCGGATCTGGTGTTTCCCGCCGTGATGCTGGAGCCCAAGGATGCGGCAGAAAATCCGGCAGCGCCAATGACCAATGATGGCCAAAAAACCATTCAGGAAACGCAGACATTGATACCCGACTTGCCACTACCGGTGGGTTGGATGAAAGCATTGGACGCTGAGCTTAATATAGCCATGCCCCGCTTTGAATATGGCAATATCGCGCTTAAAAACATGACATTGACGTCGGTATTGAAAGATGGGCTGCTTCGCGTGAAGCCCTGGCAGATGGAAGGATTCGACGGAAAGCTCACGAGTGAACTGACGGTGGATAGTCAGGCTAAACCTCCACAATTTGCCGTACAATTCAAAGGCGCAGACTGGAAACTGGAAAAGCTTATCTCGCGACCTGATAATGGAAGTGGCCGTTTCACCAGTGGCACCGCGCAACTGTTTGTCGCACTCAAGGGAGCCGGTGACACGATGCACCCCGTGATACGTAGTCTGGCTGGCACCATTGGATTTTCATTGACGGATGTGCGCTATCGCAGCCCAGCCGTGGCTGCGGCACTCACCGACTTCTTTGACCTTTTGCGCGGTAATGCTAGCGGGGATGTCACGATTTCCTGCGCGCTTGGGCGTTTTGATGTGAAAGAGGGCGTTGCCACCACGCAAGCGCTCGGTATGGTCACCAAAGGTGCCATTGTCAGCGGTGATGGTACGATTGATTTTGGCGAAGAGCGGGCAAGGCTCGTTTTTAGCCCGAGAGCTAAAATCATCGGCTTATCAGATATTGCTGTACCCATACGCGTCTCCGGTAATTGGCAAAACCTCAAAGTGCGTCCGGATGCGCGCGGCACGGCCCTGAAGGTGGGGCAGGTGGCGCTGGGCATTGCTACCGGCGGCACCAGCCTGGGATTCGCTTTTCTCGGCAAAAACATTACGGATAAGCTGGGTGTAACAGCAGAAAATGATCCCTGTTCAGGCGGCGACATTGGCAACACAGAGGCGCTACCTTCTGGCGATACCAGCAAAAGCAATGAAACCAATCCGACAGTGATGCCATGATTTGCCTAGTAAAATGAAAGGGTAAGTGACTAATTCGTGGGAATGAACGCCTGCGTGGTAATCGAGAATTTATGTTGCAATCATTATCTCATGGAGCTAACACCACAAAAAAAGTAATTTGATGAGGGAATGTATGACCATGACTTATGATATGTGCATGCTGGGCATGGGACCAGTCGGCACGACTTCTGCCGTGTGTATCGCAAAGCAGGGCTTCAACGTGGTGGGCATCGACATTAACCCAGAGCGCGTGGCGGCCTTCGCGCGTGGGGAGGCGCCGTTTATTGAACCACAAGTCAACGAAATCATTCAACAAACACAAAAAGCAGGGCATTTTCGCGTTACCTCCGATGCGGCAGAGGCGATCCGTTCCTCTCGCATCATCATGATTGCCGTGGGTACGCCAACTCCTGAGGAAACGGGCATTCCTGATCTGTCGCAACTGGATGCGGTGGCGAAAGCGATTGGTGAGGCGATACGTGACGTGTCCCATCAGCCCATCGTGGTGGTGCGCTCCACCGTGCCGCCTGGCACTATGCGTGGCCGCATTGGCAAAATCATTGCGCAAACCAGCGGCAAAGCCATCGGTGAGGGCTTCCATATTGGCTCCAACCCTGAATTTCTTCGTGAAGGCAAAGCCGTAAAGGATTTCTTCCATACAGGCCGCGTCGTCATTGGTGCCGATAACGAGCAGACCGCTGACGCCATCGCTGAGCTGTATAAGGACGTCATCGGCAAGCGCGTCAAAGTATCGGTGGAAACGGCGGAATTTGCCAAATATGTTGATAATACATGGCACGCGGTGAAGGTGACCTTTGCCAATGAGATTGGCCGCGTCTGTCAGGCGTTTGGTGGTAATCCGCTTGAGACATTTGATGTGTTTCTTGCCGATGATCAGCTGAATATCTCCCCCTATTATCTGCGCCCAGGCTTTGCATTTGGTGGATCATGCCTGCCGAAAGATACTCGTGGTTTATTGGCGCTGGCCAAGCAATTTGATGTGCAAATTCCCATGGTTGGCGGCTTGCTGGACTCCAATGAGGAGCAGATTAATCTGGGTGTGGAGCGCATTATGCGCCATGAGCCTAAGGTCGTGGGCCTGCTCGGCATTGCGTTTAAAGAACATGTGGATGATCTGCGTGAAAGCCCCGCACTGATGGTGGCTTCCAAGCTGATGGCGCATGGCATTAAAGTGCTGGCGCATGATCCTTTTTATGCATCAGGCGCCGTCATTGATCTGCCACGCACCGACAAGAAACTCACCATGTCCGATCTTGCTGAGGTATTAGAGCAATCAGAAACACTGGCGCAGCTTCATAATATTGAGCTGTATAATAAGGCGGTGAAGGCGGTCACGATGCCACTTGAGAACCTCACCACCATCACCAACAAAGATGTGCATGATCTGAAAGATAGCGATAGCTCAAAAGCAGCGTAGTTTTTACGTTTGTCTCTGCTACGGGCTACTGCCTCCGTAAGTAAGCAGCGCTCCGCTAGCTTCCCCCTTCGCTGAAGCTTCGGGGGACAGGCATGGCTGACTCGGACAT
>JAIEPI010000023.1 GCA_019749855.1 Rickettsiales bacterium
GAAAGAACTGGCAACTGCTTGCGCCAATAAAGTCGCTGCCAAAAAGCAGAAAGAAGGCAAAGGCTGGGCTGAACATGCTGGCCGTATCGCGCATATCTGCGAAGAAATGACAGGGAAGAAACTGTGACCTCCTGCCACGATCACTGTGATAGCAACGAGCAACCAAACGTATCGGCAGAATACCGCAAGGTGCTATGGATATGTTTGGTTGCCAATGCGGTGATGTTCGTCGCGCAGATGATTGCCAGCTATGCCGCACACTCGGTTTCACTGTTGGCCAACAGCGCAGATTTCTTCTCAGATGCTGCTAACTACGGCATCAGTCTGTATGTGCTGAACCTCTCCCTGCGTCAGAAAGCAAAGGCTTCACTGTTCAAGGGCATTTCGCTTGGGCTGGTGGGCTTATGGGTGGCTTTTGAAACACTGCATCACTCGCTACAACCCCAACTGCCAGAGCCTTTGCTCATGGTTATTATCAGCGTGGTGGCACTTGCCGTGAATGTCGGCTGTGCTGTGCTACTCTACAAATACCGTGGCGGTGACAGCAACCGTGAATCTGTCTGGATTTGCAGCCGCAACGATGCCATCGGCAATATCGCGGTGATGATCGCCGCTGCTGGTGTCTTCGCCACCAGCACCATCTGGCCTGATATTCTCGTGGCTGCCATCCTCGGCTGGCTTGCCATCACTGGCGCAGTGCGAATCATCAGATCGGCACGGAAGGAATTGCAGGTGGCCTAAACAGCTTTGCTGTAAGCGAATAGCTGTCGATGATGGCAACCATTGTTTCTTGTAATTTCTACGCTTTCCGATATTTTCATAAGATAATTTTTTCGGTAAAGCCCATGAAATCGGACATCATGACCATTAAAGAAGTCTCTGAATTCCTTAAGCTGAAGGAAAAAACCGCCTATGCGCTTGCCGCACGCGGTGACATCCCTGGCTTCAAGGTGGGTGGATCATGGCGCTTTCGTAAGAGCGAGCTGGAGAAGTGGATCAAAAAACAGGAGGCTGGGAAATAATGCCTCTGTTTAACGCGCGCCTGATCGAAAAGAATATCAAAAACTCGAAGCCACTGCCAAGCGAGCATGAGGCTATTATGACCGAGTGGGCGGAAAATCTACGCCCTCACGTTAGAGGAAATCCAGATCATCGAGGAGGTAATTAAATGAGTGTACTAAAACCCTCCTATGATGAACGATTCATCCAACAATTTGTTGGAACAAATATGATTTCTAATGCTCGCGTGGCAATCGTAGAGCTTATTGCAAATGCTTGGGATGCTGGCGCAAGACGTGTTGATATTCAGTGGCCTGTAAAAAGCGAAGATAATGCCTTTTACATACTAGATAACGGTCATGGAATGGACAAAAAGCAGTTCAAAGATCGCTATATGACCATCAGCTACAACAGAGAAAAAGAACAGAGCAGCTTCGTCATGTTTCCTAAAGGAATTGAAGCGGGAAAGAGGAAGGCTTATGGCAAAAACGGAATGGGCAGATTAGCGGCCTTTTGTTTTGCGGACAGCTACCAGGTGGAAACTTCAGCAGATGGTAAAAACTCCAATGCTTATCATGTGACTAGGAAAGAAGGCTCTGATCCCCTTGAGGCAACAGAGATACAAACCCAGCATATCTTCCAAATCTCTGGCACCAAGATTTCCACTGCCGACTTTAAGTGCCGTTCTCTCGATATTGCAGATCTGCGAAAAGAAATTGGGATGCGCTTTTTAAGTGACCCTAACTTTCAGATATATGTGAATAACGAGCTGGTAAATCTGCTTGATATACCTGATTTGAATGTTCATAGATTTACAGCCAATTTAGAGGGCTTAGAGCCGATTCAGATTATTGCTATTGATACTGCTCGCCCCGATGGAACAACAAAACAGCATGGCGTTGCATGGCATGTAAATGGTCGCCTTGTCGGTGAATGTTCATGGAAAGGTCCCAGCGGCGAGAGATTTCTCGATGGGCGAAAAACCATCGCAAAACGCTTCACGTTTCTAGTGAAGGCTGACTGTTTGTCTGATTTTATAAAACCAGATTGGACTGGTTTCCAATCTGCAGAACCTTTGTATCAAACGGTTTTCGACGCAGTGCTTGAAGCAATTCAGAAATTTATTTCTGAATTTTTTAAGGATAAACGCACTGAAACACTCAACAATATAAAAGAGGCTAATCAAACGACCCTCAAAAAACTTAGCCCGATGGAATTGCAAAATTGGGAAGGATTTGTAAAAGAAACCCAAGAAAAATGTGATAATGTTTCCGAAGATGTATTGGAAGATATTTCAAAGATTCTTGCCAACATGCTAATGGCAAACTCGCGGTATGCGCTGCTTCACAAGCTGGGGAATTATAACCCATCACAGTTAGATGATCTTGATAAGATTCTAACCGAGTGGACGGTTGATATGGCTAAAATCGTTTTAGACGAGCTTGCTGTTAGAATGGTGCTTATCAAAGATTTGGAAATAAAAGTTCGCAGCACTCTAACCGACGAATTGAGGGACTTGCAGCCACTATTTGAGCGCGGTTTGTGGATATTTGGTCCAGAGTATGAATCAATACACTTTACGTCGAATAAGGGCATTACGCACATTTTGCGAACGCTTTTCGGCATAGATGAGCAAGGCAGTAGAAATCGCCCTGATTTTGTAGTTTTACCAGATGGAAACTCAAGTATTGGAGCATATTCAGTTCCTAAGTTTAGTGAAGATGATGGTGGAGAAGCTGGGATTGGAAAACTGGTGATTGTTGAGCTTAAAAAACCAGGTATTGCGATTGGTTCGGAGCAAAAAGATCAGTGTTGGAAATATGTTAAAGAGTTCAAATCAAAGGGCGCAATTTCAAACGATACGGATGTGATTTGTTTCGTTCTAGGAAGCTCAATTGATCCATTGGAAAACAGTGATCGCAAAGAGGATAGAACCATTATTAGGCCGCTAACGTATGATACCGTGATTACTCGGGCGCACAGCAGGTTGTTAAACCTCAAGCAGCAGGTTGAATCCGCACCGTTCCTATTAGAACATGGCATCACAGAGTTCGTGGAAAGGGATAAGGCAATAAAAGCACAAACGGAGATGGAGGGAGTTTAAGCCATATAAAATTGGCTTTCAGCCTTCCTCCGCTTCACCAGTCCCTTGAGCTTGCGACCACCAGCCCACACCCACTTCATGAGTTCGGCAGGCACGTCGGCATGTTCCTCGCGGTTGACCTTGCGGCGAAGTGTGGAGCGTTGAAGCGCACCTGCGCCGAGATTGAAGGTGAATGACACCAGCGCATCGAACTGCCCTTGCGTGAGTGGCACGCTAATCAGGCGTAGCACGGCGCGTTCTGCAACCGCCACATCCTGACGGAGCAGATCGAGGGCTTCGTCCTCGTCCACCCCATCCAGGAATTGCTCTTTGTTTGCTTCGGTAATCAGGTGACCATAGCCAATCGTGGGATACCCCGCTGGACACATGTAAATGATCGGCGAAAACCCCTCAAAGCGGCAAATCAGGTCAAGCCCTTGTCTGGATATGTGTCTCATTTTCCGCTCCGCAATTTGCTCATGGCGCGTTGGCCGAAATAAAAGCTGATGATGCCTGCGAAAATCGCCTGGTCTTCCGCCGTCCATAGCAACCACGGAAGATCTGCGGAAAACTGCATCACCTTCACCAGCGCGTAGAGAATGAAGAAGCTGTAAGCGATGACAGGCCGCACCGTGCCGTTAAGCGCATCCACCCAGCGAATGCCCGTGTTGTATGTCCGATAAAGGGCTTGGGATTCGGCGATGTCGGCGTTCACTTGGATTTCTTCCAGCCGCTGGGAAGCACCAAGCTTCTGCTGCTCCATCTGCATTTCTAAGATTTTAAGCTCGTGCTTGCGATCCTGCGCGTCGCGGAACAGTTTTAAGAAATCAGGAAAGGCTGCCGACAGGAAGCCGAGTAAAGAACCGAGTAGCGTAATCATAAGAACCTCCATTATTTCCAAGAAAGATGACCAGCGGCGAAGCTGAGAAAGGCCACCAAGCCCGTCCATAGGCCGCCGACTATCAGGAGGGTGCGAAGGCTCCCTTTGCCCTGATTTGCCAGTGCTGTGAGGGATTTGACTTCCTCGGCCAGCACATCGACTGTTTTGGTGAGTGTTTGGATTTGCGCGTTCATCACAGCCAGCTGTGAGCGCACATCAATATCGTCGGGTGGTGACATGGTTCCTCCTTGGGTTTTGGACATAAAAAAACCGCCTCAAAGGGCGGTGCTTGGTTGCGGGTTGAAGGGTTGGTTATTCGAAGTAGCCGTTAATCATGGCAAGCCCACGGATGATCTGCGAGGCCGTGGCTGTGCCGACTGGCATACGCAGGATGATGTGAACGAATGTTCCCGCTGCCACATACAGCGGCGCATCGAGGTTCACATCAATCGGCGCGACGTTTCCACCGATTGCCGTGCCGATGGGGATAGATTGCACCCCAAGCGGGATGCGCCTCGGTGCGCGTGTGCCTGCGGTGTTTGAATCCGCCGTTGCCAGTGACACCGCCGTGGAGCCCACGCCCAACGCCCATTGTAAAAGCGTGGGTGTAGTGGCGGAGGCTGCGCCCATGTTGAAGGTTTCAATGCGAACGCCTCGGATCACCAGATTGCGGTTGCCGCCGCCAGCCGCT
>JAIEPI010000086.1 GCA_019749855.1 Rickettsiales bacterium
AAAGCTATTCGAATAATTTCTTCGGAAAGTGGCGGGAGCAGCGCCATCAGAATTGTCAATGAATCCTCCACCCCAACCGACAGAGGCAATTTTAGATTCCGGCGTATTAATTCCTGTCTGGTGATGGGCTGTACTTGACGGGCCAGCAAGGCCTGTGAAATTGCCTTCAACCATGCCTGCCTGTGCGAGATGCCGCCAGAATTGAAACACTTCCCCGCTTAAGCCAGCACCAGTAGAACCGGCAATAATTATACCGTCGCCATTGCCATCACAGGTGCCGTTCGTCGAAACAGCAGCACCGCTATTGGTTCCGCAGCTTGCTACGTTGACCTGACGACCCCAAAAGCGGGTTGACTCGCGAAAATCACCCGGCACCGCGTTGTACTTGAGGCGGAATGAATTTCTTGCTGACATATATTTCTGCGCATCCGTCGTAATGCTACGTAATTCTGCGCCACGCACCAGTGACTGCCCGACCATCACACCGCTGGCCAGAAGGCCAATAATGACGAGAACGATGCTCAACTCCAGAAGTGAAAATCCATTTTTCATGCTTTTTTGCCTTTTTTGTGATCTATAATTAATATCCCAAAAAATAATTAAGTTTTTATTAAGGCCGTGATTAGTCATTCGTTTTCCTATTTTAGACTTGCGCTGACAATGCTGACGCTGGCATTCTCAATTGATGAGTTTTTTACCAGATATGGGCGTGTTACCGATAAAGCTCGGCTGGGGAGTTTTTAGTTTTTTCTCTCCGCGCGAATTACTGTCCTTTAGCAATCTCTCGCTCTACCTGCTATTGATCATTTTGCTGTATTTTCTGGCGCGCCGCACTGGCCGTCGCTCGGAGGGTGGAATACGCGCATTTTTGTTGCCCTCGCGGCTGTGGAAGAGCCCCTCAGCACAGCTGGATGTTCGTTATTACCTTATTATACAACCCTTTTTTGTGTTAATGATCGCGCCGGTGGTGGCGTGGATGCAGTGGAGCTCTGGTGGCGTGCTGCAATTATGTGAGCAGCTCTTTGGCCTCTCTCCTTTCCCATTAAACCCAACCATTGGGCGTGCGATCTATACGTTGACCGTTTTCTTAGCCATTGATTTTGGCTTCTTCTATTCGCATTACCTGACCCACAAATATCCCGCCTTGTGGTGCTTTCACAAAGTGCATCACTCTGCGGAGGTGCTGGTACCGTTCACCGCTTTGCGTTTTCATCCGCTGGATGCGTTGTGGAATGTCATGTTTTCCGCCTGCTTTGTCGGGATATTGGGCGGCGTGTGCCGTTACCTGTTTTTACCCGACGCCACGCAATTCTCTCTATTTGGCAACCACATCATCGTCGCGCTGTCTTACCTGACAACCCATAATCTGCGTCATAGCCATATCTGGCTGAACTATCCTGCCTGGTTAACGCGGTGGCTGATTAGTCCGGCACAACACCAACTGCATCACAGTTGCGAGGCACGCCATATTGATAAAAATTTCGGCTATCTGTTGCCGTTCTGGGATCGTTGGATGGGAACCTCCTATGTGCCCGTTGAGCAAGAAACATTCCGCCTCGGTATTGCCCATATGCCCGAATCAGGCTTACGAGCGCATCACAGCATTCAGAGCCTGTTGCTGGCTCCTTTCCTTGAGTTGGCTGATCTGTGGCGGAACCGCCAGCAAGGCACGATAGATGAGCGCGAGCCCTCGCCACTTAAAAATCCTGAGCAAAAGACTGGATTCTGAAAAAACTTGATGCTATGACACGCGCGCATCATCACAGGTTCATTCGTCAAGAGGGTCTCATGGCTACGAAGAAAAAAGCAGCAAACTCTACGGTTAGCAACGGCTACGTTACGCAGGTCATTTCGGCAGTCGTCGATGTGAAGTTCGATGGCGAAATGCCGTCTATTCTCAACGCGCTGGAAACAGAAAATCAGGGCAATCGTCTCGTGTTGGAAGTTGCGCAGCATTTGGGTGAGGGCAGTGTTCGTTGCATCGCTATGGATTCAACTGACGGTCTGGTACGTGGTCAGGCGGTGACGGATACAGGTGCTCCAATCAACGTGCCCGTGGGTCCGGAAACACTGGGGCGCATTTTTAATGTCATCGGTGAGACGATTGATGAGCGAGGCGCTCTGAAAACCAAGTTGACGGCTCCGATTCACGCCAGTGCGCCTGAATTTGTTGACCAGTCCACGGAATCACAAATTCTCGTCACTGGAATTAAGGTCATTGATCTGTTGGCACCGTATGCCAAAGGCGGCAAAATCGGTCTGTTCGGCGGTGCCGGTGTAGGTAAAACAGTCCTCATTATGGAGCTGATCAATAACATCGCCAAAGCACATGGCGGGGTCTCCGTGTTTGCAGGCGTTGGCGAGCGTACGCGTGAAGGAAATGACCTCTACCACGAAATGATGGAATCCAAGGTGATTAACCTTGAGGATATTTCCAAGTCAAAAGTAGCGCTTGTGTATGGACAGATGAACGAGCCACCCGGAGCGCGTGCCCGCGTTGGACTGACCGGACTCACCATGGCGGAGTATTTCCGTGATGAAGAGGGCCAAGACGTGTTGTTCTTCATGGATAACGTCTTCCGCTTTACTCAGGCAGGCTCCGAGGTTTCCGCGCTACTTGGCCGTATCCCATCAGCTGTGGGTTATCAGCCCACACTGGCCACCGATATGGGTGCGATGCAGGAGCGCATCACCTCAACGCGTAAAGGTTCCATCACCTCGGTGCAGGCTATTTATGTGCCGGCCGATGACTTGACTGATCCAGCGCCCGCGACCTCGTTTGCGCATTTGGATGCCACCACGGTATTGTCGCGTCAAATTGCCGAGCTGGGAATTTATCCGGCGGTGGATCCACTCGATTCAACCTCGCGCATGCTTGATCCACGCATCATTGGTGAGGAGCATTATGCCGTCGCCCGTGACGTTCAAAAAGTTCTGCAGACCTATAAATCCTTGCAGGATATTATTGCGATTCTAGGTATGGATGAATTGTCTGAAGAAGACAAACTCGTGGTTTCCCGCGCTCGTAAAATCCAGCGCTTCCTGTCACAGCCATTCCATGTTGCCGAAGTCTTCACCGGTGCGCCGGGCAAGCTAGTATCCCTTGAAGACACCATTAAAGGCTTCAAAGACATTGTAGCCGGACTGTATGATGATTTGCCTGAATCCGCCTTCTACATGGTCGGCGGAATGGACGAAGCCATCGCCAAAGCAAAAAAACTGGCGATGGAAGCCGCATAATGATTCAGTAAGGGGCAGGGGGGTGATTGCACTTCCCCTTCTTACGCACTCGGAGATATAAATGACTGCAATGCTGCATCTTGATCTCGTGACGCCAGAAGCGCTTATTTTGTCTGCGCCTGTTGAAATGGTAGTCGTGCCTGGAGCGCTCGGGGATATGGGTATTATGGCGAACCATGCCCCCATCGTCTCACTGCTGCGTGCTGGCACAGTGGAAGTTCACACTGGTGATGCAGTACGCAGTTACTACGTCGCCGGTGGGTATGTGGAAATTCATGATAATCATTGCACCGTTCTGGCTGAGCATGTCATGGACACACAACAAGCTTCTGCATAATTATTTCTCACCTTTATTAAATCAAGCCATCAGCTTCATTCGCGCATTGTTGCGGTTGCCCTCATCGTGATGAGCGAGTTTTTTCTCAGTATTTACGCTACTCGTGGATAGACGGTGAGTACTATTTTTCCTCCCCGCCTGTGTCGCTTTGCTGGAGGTTTTCTCACTCTGTGACGGACCATCCGCTCAGTCAGGCCTCGCAGTAAATCCATACAATAGGACGGCTATTCTATTGTTACCTAATCAGAATGCCTTTTGAAGAATCTGTTATGCGATATGCTCATGCTGTATAAACGGCAATTGGCATGGTTATTGCTAGATAGTGGAATAAATTGAATTCATCAGGAGTTTAGCCCATGGCATCACTCACCCCTATTTCTCTCAACGCGCCGCAAGAAAAAGAGCGTGCGTCGCTTCAGTCCACGCCGCTTCAATCAGTCAAAAAAGAACAGCCATCCTCTGACGGTCTGTTTGGCACGTTCTTGGATATTGTTAATCCATTGCAGCATATTCCTGTGATCTCCAGTATTTATCAGGAGGCCTCTGGTGACAAAATGTCAAGCATCGCCAATGTGTTAGGTGGCGGTTTGTTCGGTGGCCCTATTGGCGACAGAAGCAATCGAAGCTGCCGCTGGAGAGACAATCGGAGAAATGGTCATGGGTGGCATGGAAGATATTACGCGTCCACCCGTTCAACTCTACGCTGCGACCAGCGGTTCGCCACTGGTGCCTGACAACGGGCTCTCGGCACGTGTCATCGCGGTGACAGGCACTACTCAGGAAAGCGCCATAGCACCTGATCTCACCACGCAAAATAGCGAACAGGTGGCTGATACGCTGCACTCCATGGATCGCTACCGCGATGCAGCGCTCGATTTCAAAGAACCTGGCAAGCAGGAACAGCTACGCATGAAGCTGGAAAAAGTTGCCATTGACATGAAGGCGTAGCATATCGCGCGGGACGCCTAATGACGCGCCCCAAAAAGTGCGGTTCCCAGACGAATATGCGTTGCCCCCAGCGCCAGAGCAATCTCGTAATCACTGCTCATGCCCATACTAAGACCTGCCAGCCCTTCC
>JAIEPI010000179.1 GCA_019749855.1 Rickettsiales bacterium
AGCATGAACCACGGCACTTGCGGATAACGCTCGACCTCTATGTGCACCATGGCCGCCACACCGTACAAAAGCACGAAAGTCAGCGGCAAAATCAGCATAGCATCGCGCCCAACACTCATCGCACACACGCCGACCAGCACAATAAGTACAAAGTCGCGGTTGAAGTTCAACATCGAGAGGAATCCATGACTCAGCCCAGCACTCGCCTCTCCGGAGGGATAAATCACCAGAAACGGCAGGCAGGCGAGCGCAAAGATCGCGCCAAAGAGTAACACTATTTTCTGTTGTTCCATTGCGTGTGCTTACAGCCTTACACTTGCGTCACTTCATTAAACGTGGTGTCATAGCACCAGCCTCCACACGGAGCAATACCAAGAGGCGCTTTATTAACAAATTCTTAACATTTCTACGAGAGTCATGACCAAAACAACCATTTTTCTTTGGTTTTTGTTTGTTCTGCAAGGGTTAATGAATCCGGCATTTGCTAAAAATGTGCCGACAGTTGTCCCCATGGGCATCAATATCATGGCCGATGAGAGCCTGATTGTACCCATCACCCTCATCGCCCGCGCCTATGCAACGGAGTACCAAATTCCGGTATCCGCTCAGTTTGCCGCCAGTAATTTACAAATCAAACAACTGGAAGAAGGCGCGGAAGCCAACGTTCTCATTGCCGCCAAAGCGATTTGGCTGCGTCAGCTAGAGACCATGGGATTAATTGATGTCTATTCCCGCACCCCAGTGGCACGCAACCAGTTGGCACTGACGACACTTCGTCATTTTGTTCCCTCGCCTCCCCTTCGATTATCACAGGGACTGACTACGTCCGCACTGACGCCAGCGGGATTTACCGCCGATGACGTGTCACTGGCGCTTGGGGATCCTGAATTTACTGCGGAGGGCACTTATGCGCTGGACGCTTTTTCTCATTTAAAGCTGGAATCAGAGCTGGAGCCTCATTTTGTGTTTATTCGTGACATGCGCGCACTGGCTGACTCACTTAATAGTCCGGGTGCCTACGGGGTGGTGTTTCAAACCGATGTGCAATTACGACCCTCGCTTGGAACGGTGGATATCTTTCCACCTGCTTCACATGTGCCCATTGTCTATGAAGCGGTGACCATCGCTGGCGAAAACATGGCGGGTGGACGACATTTTGTGGATTATCTGACATCAGATAAAGCCCGCACTATTTTTCAACGCTTCGGATTTCTTCCGCCCGCTTAGTCACATAAGGCCCAGCGCGCACGAGGAAGCACATCCAACGCATCAGGCGGAAATGTGCTTAACCGCTCCAACCCTGCCCATGCAATCATGGCCGCATTGTCTGTGCAAAGCGCCATGGGTGGTGCCACCAGCGACATCCCATAAGACTGCGCCGTGTGATGAAGCCCCACGCGAAGTGCCTGATTCGCCGCCACACCACCGGCAATGACCAGCGCATGTCCACTGCCATATTCCCGAAAAAAGTGACGCAGAGACACATGCAGGCGATCCTCTAAAATTCTGGCGACACAATGTTGAAAAGAGGCCGCAATATCAGCCTTCGCCTGATGATCCAGCGCGCCCGCTTCCCCAAGTGCGACCACCTGTCGGCGCACGGCCGTTTTTAAACCGGAGAAAGAAAAATCCCCATGCGGCTCGCCCACAAAGGGCAATGGAAAATGAAAGCGCAACGCATCGCCCCCTTTGGCAATGGCCTCGATCTGCGGGCCACCCGGGTAAGGCAAGCCCATCATTTTCGCGGTTTTATCGAAGGCCTCACCCAGCGCATCGTCACGCGTCGAGCCCAATTTACGGTAACGCCCGACCGCTTCTACCGCGAGAACCTGACAATGCCCACCCGACATCAGCAACAGCAAGTAGGGAAATGTCACTGCATGACTCAAGCGCGCGGTGAGCGCATGGCCTTCCAGATGATTGATCGCATATAGCGGCTTGCGATGAACGCTGGCCAAAGCTTTCGCCGTCATCAATCCGACGATGACACCGCCAATCAGCCCCGGGCCTGCGGTGGCGGCAATCGCATCCATATCGGCAATGCCTAGCTGCGCCTGCGTCAGCGCCTGTTGCAAAAGCTGCTCAATATGCTGCATGTGCTGACGCGCAGCAATTTCAGGCACCACACCGCCATAAGCCTGATGCGCCTCCGTTTGCGAACGTAAGGCTTGCGCGATGATCGTGCGGTCCCCCTTCACAATGGCAATGGCTGTTTCATCGCAACTGCTCTCAATCCCGAGAACGAGCGCATCGGGGGAAGGCATATCACACGAAATGGCAGATGGCATGGGCGCGACTTGTCAAGCAACTAAGAGGGCGTTACTAATGCGGGTGTTCTAGCATGAGCCATTACACATGACCAGCCTTCCGCATCGCCTGCCCCTCAGACTCGGTACCCGTGCCAGCGCACTGGCTATGGCACAGGCAACTGAAACAGCGCGCCATCTCTGCCAACAGCTCGATCTAGAACCTGATGCAATCAGCATCCATCCAATGACCACATCCGGAGATAAACATCTTGAAGGTAGCCTGACAGAAATCGGCGGTAAGGGCCTGTTCACCAAAGAACTGGAAGAGGCACTCATGCACCAGCAGATTGATTTCGCTGTGCATTCTTTGAAAGATATGGCCACCGCTCTTCCGGCAGGACTCATCATTGCGGCGGTGCTGCCACGCGAGGATGTGCGCGATGCACTGCTCTCAAATCATGAGGGCGGCATCGAAGGCTTACCGCATGGTGCACAGGTTGGAACGGCATCATTACGGCGTGCGGCGCAAATGCTGCATCAGCGCCCTGACCTTCGCATCACCCCGCTACGCGGCAATGTCGCCACACGCATTGCCAAGCTCAGGCGCGGCGAAGTCGATGCCACGCTGCTAGCCGTCGCCGGTCTAAAGCGGCTTGGTTTGTGGGAGGAATCCGGCGCGCAGCTACTGGAAATTAACCAGTTTTTGCCTGCTGTGGCACAAGGTGCCATCGCCCTGCAATGCCATCAGGACAACATCGCACTGCGTGAAATACTGAGTAGTATCAATCATCGTGATAGTTTTGATGCCATCACCGCTGAGCGCGCCATGCTACGGGTGTTGGACGGCTCCTGCCGAACACCCATTGGTGGCTATGCTATGTGCATAGGCGACCAATTCCACTTGCGCGGCCAATGGCTGAGCGATGATGGACAACAGAGCTTTACCGCACAACAGACCGCTGATCGTTTATCCCTGGATGCCTTAGGAGAATCCGTTGGGCGCGCTATCCTCGCACAAATCCCCGTATGAAGCGCCCCACGTTACTGTTGACGCGACCGCTTGCGGAAAGCGAGCGCACCGCGCAATGGCTGTTGCAGGCTGGTTTCAACATTTGCTACGCCCCCTGCATGAGCGTTATCCATCGGCCACCACCCACTTTCATGCCCATGCCACAGGCGATCATTCTCACCAGTCAACAGGCGGTGCATGGACTGGCATCAACGATGATTCCACGAGAGTTACCCATCTATGTTGTTGGGGAGTTTACGCAGCAACAAGTGCAGGCACTGGGTTATCATCATGTCAACGCGCAGGCCACGAGTGCGATCGATCTCCCAGCCATCCTTCATAGGTATGTCACCCTACCTGCTCGTTTAATTTATCTGCGTGGCCACAACATACAGCATGATCTGCATAGCTCCCTCACGGCGCTTGGCTATGAAATGGGGAGCCACGTCATGTATGAGGCGCAGGCAATTGATTCCCTACCCGCTGATGCTATCGATGCATTATGCCATGGTGATGTCTCTGGCATATTGTTTTATTCGGCGCGCACAGTGACAATTTTTGCGATGCTGTTGGAAAAAGCAGCCATTGCGCAAAGTCAGTGGGAAAACATCCCCGCGATCGTCATCAGTGATGCGGTGGCACAGCTCGCCATCAAAGCCGGTTTCACAAACATTCACCCCCTGTCCCTGCAGTACCCTGACGCTGCGTTGCCCGCCCTTAAAACCTTGTTTTTTTAGGTCACGCTCGCTACATCTACTATTCATAACTTAGAGTCTTTTCATGTCTGACGCGTCACCTATCCCACCTGCCGCTGCAACTGATATTACCCGCACCTCTCATCTGCGCTGGCCAATCTTTGCCCTCATCGCCATGGGTCTGACCGGACTGGGTGGCACGGGATATTATTTTATATACCAGAAAGAAGAGATTGCCACACGTCGTCGGCAGGACGCCAGTCCAGTGGCCTATTTTCAATCGCGTCAGAATGGGGAACAGCCCACCAACGAAGCCGAGGAAGCCGAGCTTGCCTCATCGCTTGAAATGCCGGAAGCTCCCGCCGATGTAGCAACTAGCGTTGCCTCAAATCTGGTGACAGAAAATGTGGCCAGCACCCCTGCGCCAAACGAGCAAGCTTTGGCTGAGGCCACTGACAATGCGCAGGCATCTACGGATGTGCTGGATCGTATGGCCGCGCAAGAGCAGAAAATCGAAGCACTGGAGGCACGTCTGGATGCGGCGGAGCAGGAAATGCAGGGCTTGAGCGATGCACTGGCCCAGTCCGCGGCTTCCGGCAGCGATGAGGCGGCGTCGTCCGACCGCGCTGATTTACTGATTCAGTTTTACCGTGTTCGTCAGCGAGCGATCAATGCTCAGCCCTTCAGTGAAGCGCTCGCCATCCTGT
>JAIEPI010000140.1 GCA_019749855.1 Rickettsiales bacterium
ATTCAGATCGCTGAGCTCTGCTTCTGCCTCCAGTAGTGCTTCCGCCACCTCCGGTTTGCAAATGTTCGCATGGCTGAGACCTGCCAAATAGGCCAGCTGTTGCCCACGCAGCTCGGCGGAGCCGTCCGGCATACAGGTCGCCGCGTCCCAGCCGAGAAGACTGGAAATAGAGCCAAGCAGCGCCTGATCCGCAAAACGTGCTTCCAGCATCGTGTAATGAGGGGTCGTCATTGCGAGGGCTCCAGCGGCTTGAGGTGATAGAGCACTGCCATGACGGCGGCAGCAAGGGCCAACGAAAACCACGTCAGCGCATAGCCCAGATGATCATTGGGTAGCCGAATATCGCCGCTAGAGGCGATTGGGAATCCGCCCGGCGGTAGCATGTGAATCACATCCGCCGTGATTGGCTCTAATTCAAGGCCAGTGGCGGTACGCATTTTCGTAATATCACGCCAGAACCAGATGTTTTTTGCCACATCCGCTTCGGGTGTAAACGGGTTTTGATCACGATCAGTACGAATTTGCGCCAGAAGGGAGATGGCTCCACCCACTTGGCCTTCTAAGCGTGCGGAGGCTTCTTTTTTTTCATTGGGTACCCAGCCACGATTGAGCAAGACCACCCGCCCGTCATCCAGCAAAAAAGGTGTCAGAATGTGAAAGCCAAGCTGCCCCTCATGGTAGCGCGCTGCCAGCCACATTTCCTTATCATGCAGAAATACGCCGCTTAGCTGCACGCGTCGCCAGCCAAAATCGCTGGCGTCTTTGGGTGATTGCGGCCAGTTTTGTAGTGGTTCCCGCTCATTGGCGCGCGCAATATGCGCAATCAGGTTGTTTTTCCATTCCAGTCGCTGCAATTGCCAGATGCCGAGGCCCAGCAGGATCAAGATCGCCATACACACTACCACCCAGACGCGTCGCTGCGGGCGTTGCCACACATAGCCATTAAAAAGTGTCATGCGAATCTCCTAAATGATCGTGACGATAGCTGGATGCCAGCATCCAGGCTTTGGCAAAGTGCAAAAAAACAATGGAGCCAATCATGACCATGGGTAACCATAGCACCATATGCAACCAGTAAGGCGGGGCAAACCACACCTCAGTGAGCGATGCCAGAATCGTCACCAGCCCGCCGACAATAAAAATTGTCAGATACGCCGGCCCATCAGCGCTGTCATTTTGTGAAAAATCCATGCCGCATTTGGTACAGGATGCACCTAGTTGTAGCCAACTGGCAAAAATCCTGCCCTGCCCGCAGCGTGGGCAGGCCCCGCGCAGGCATCGTGCTGTGGGAGAGATTGTGGGAAAGGATGATTGGGTCACCCCTACCAGTTAGGCTATTTGCTCGCTTGCATCAAGATAAGCGTTATTTACGCCCAAAAAGTTTTTCAATCTCTAATTTGCTAAGGGCGACATAAGTGGGACGGCCATGATTGCATTGACCAGAAAGCGGGGTGGTTTCCATTTGTCGCAATAATGCATTCATTTCATCACGCGAGAGATTTCTGCCAGCTCTGACACTTGCATGGCAGGCCATGGTAGCGCAAAGCTGGCCCATTTTTTCTTCCAACACCAGTGTTTCGCCGTACTCAGCCAAATGATCCACCAGATCACGCACCAGCGCCTTGGCATCAATCGGCCCTAGTAATGCTGGTACTTCACGTACCAGCACAGCGCCCTCACCAAAAGGCTCAAGGCTCAAGCCAAGCGCCTCTAGCGCCGGCGCGCGCGCCAGTAAAGCCTCAGCGTCACTCGCCTCCAACTCGACCACTTCTGGTATCAGCAGAGCCTGACGCGCCACATGACCCCGCGCCAGATGCGCTTTCATACGCTCCAGTGTGAGGCGTTCATGCGCGGCATGCTGGTCAACAATAACAAAGCCCTCAGTCGTTTCGGCTACGATATAAGTACCATGTAATTGTGCTTTGGCTTCGCCCAGCGGGTAGTGTGGTGACGCCTGCTGCACCGTCTCATCAGGCTCAGCTGGCACCCAACTCATCACCGCCGCATCGCTTGCGCTACGATAGGTTGCTCTGGGCGATGGCTCAAACAAGGCCCGCATCGTGCTGGTCGCATTGTGCGAGGATGTGCGATTGGAAGACGGTAAAAATGGCGGAAACCCTGCAGGCGGACGCATCTGCATCACGGCATTTTCTGCATTGCTGGAAGAGCTGCGTTGCGCCTGAGTCTGAATGGCATAGCGCAACGCTGAAATCAGCAATCCACGCACATGATTCACATCACGGAAGCGTACCTCTGACTTGGCTGGATGCACGTTAACATCCACCCAGTCGCTCGGCATGTCGAGAAACAACGCGACCACGGGATGACGCTCACGTGCCAGCACGTCCATATAAGCTGCACGCAAAGCCCCCATCAACAGGCGGTCGCGGACGGGGCGGCCATTGACATACAGATATTGCAAGCCAGAGGTGCCGCGATGAAAGGTCGGCAAGCCCGCATAGCCGCTTAATCGAATGCTCTCGCGCTCCGCCTCGATAGGCATCGCGTTATCACGGAAAGAATTGCCCATCACGGCGCAAAGCCGAGGTAATCTCGCCTCCAGAAGATCGCCTGTCTCCGCTTGGAGCGATAAGGCCTGCCTTCCGTCAACCGTGACTTGAAACGCAACATCCGGGTGCGCCATCGCTATGCGCTTAAGCATATCCAATGATGCCTGCGCCTCGGAGCGCTCACTTTTGAGGAATTTGAGGCGGGCGGGCGTGGCAAAAAACAGGTCGGCCACCTCTATCGTTGTTCCTTCCCGCGTGGAAGCAGGTTTGAGCGCGCCTGCCTTGCCACCCTCAATCTTCAATTCCCAGCCATCGGCACAGCCACGTGCACGACTAATCATGGCAAAACGGCTGATTGAAGCGATGGAGGGCAGCGCTTCACCGCGAAAACCCATCCAGTGAATCGCCAGCAGGTCATCATCTGGCAGCTTGGAGGTGGCATGACGCTCAACGGCAAGCATCATCGCCTCAGGCGACATACCATGCCCGTCATCGCGAACCAGAATGCGCCGCATGCCGCCTGCCTCCAGCGTCACTTCAATGCGCCGCGCCCCTGCATCCAGCGCATTCTCAACCAGTTCTTTCACTACTGAGGCAGGCCGTTCAATGACCTCCCCCGCCGCAATGCGGTTTACCAGTGTTGGAGGCAGCAGGCGAATCGGCAAATTCATGCAAGAAAACCTGCGGTTTAGTGATGACTCAGGTGTCGCATCGTGCGCTGCTTGGATTCTTCCACAGCCGGTTGATCATACGCGTTGACGCCCATGAGGCCCGCCGTGAGCGATGTTTCCAGCATAAACTGCATGAGCAGCGCCCCCAACGTGTGCTCACTTAGATGTTCCAGTCGAATCTCACGTACCGGCAAGTGATGTGCGGCAATGGTTTCAATGGTGCCGCGCTGCGCCGCAGTGATGACATGGCCAAGCGATTTACCCTGCAGCATGTCCAGACCCACATGGCCTGCCAGACTGGCATCGATTGTTCCATGTCCGTGATGATCTCCAAGCGTGATAAAAGTGAACCATTTATCAGCTGGGCCATCCAAAAACAGCTGTAGCATGGAGTGGTGATCCACGGTGCCTAGCGCGGCAAGAGGGGTAAAACCCTGAGAATTCTTGCCAAGGCTCTCTGCCGTGAGCTGACGGAACCAGTCGCCCAGCAATTTCAGGCGGTCTGAATAGGGCATCATCACATGTATGGAGCGGCCATTTTTGAGGTGGTGATACTGATAGAGCGCGCCCATCACTGCTGGATGACCCACGGTTGGATTATCACATAAATCATTGATCAGCGTCTGTGCGCCGTGCCTGAGTGCCTCAATATCCAGCCCCACGCAGGCCACCGGCAACAGGCCCACATTAGAGAGCACCGAAAAACGGCCGCCAAGTTCGGGGTCATGATCAAGAATCCGCATGCCGTAATATTCACCCAACCGCCGCATCGGCGAATCACCTGGCGAGGTGATAATGAGGCAAGCACGGGCGACGTCGGCGCGGTCGAGCTTTTTTTCCATCTCATGTGTGATAAGCAGCGCCTGCGCCATCGTTTCCAGTGTGCCGCCCGACTTACTGATGAACAAAAATGCGGTGCGCTCCATGGGTATGTTACGCATTAACGTATGAAACGCGTAAGGATCGGCATTCTCTAGAAAATGTAACTGCGGTTCTGAGTCCAGCGGAGCAAGGGCTGAGAGACAACGTGCGCCGAGGCTGGAGCCGCCAGTGCCGACCACCACCAGATGCTGAAAGCGCGCGCGAATGTAATCCGCCGTTGATTGAATCGATAGCAAATCGGCTGTGGGGGAAATGACGCGTAAATGCGCGCGTTTGTTAGCAGTGATTTCCTTGACAAACCCCTGAGCTGCCTGTTCGGTCTGGGCGGCATAGCGCGCTGCGACATCCTGCTCATGGGGGAAAAGATGCCTATGATCGTAGGCAAGTGGAATTGTTTCAGCCGGTTGTAAAAAATCTGTGGTCATGGCACGTCCCCTACCGTCACACTCAGCATTAACTCACTTACCAGCAACCGTTTGGCCATGCGATTGACATCTGCCAGTTTTACTTGCTGCATTAAATGGTTACGCTTTGATAAATAATCACTACCCAGCCCCTGAAGCTGCATGATGAGCAGAAAACCCGCACGTTCACTGTTCGCATCAATGTCGAGCGGAAAGGAGCCGGTAATATAACGCTTGGCGCGCGC
>JAIEPI010000078.1 GCA_019749855.1 Rickettsiales bacterium
ATTCGCTCGCAGGCCTATTTGTTCAGTGGCGTTGAGATTCGCTGGGCCTGCGCGCCAGAATTAATTGCTGACACTGAGAAAGTTCCCACAGAAGCTGTGATTGCTTTCCCGGGCGGCATTCAGGATTTCCTGAAGCAGGAATTGGGCGAGCGCCGCATCGTAACCAGCAGTTTTTTTGCCGGTGAAGCGCCACTGGCGGATAATATGGGCCGCGTCGAGTGGGCCGTTTGCTGGCCTGCGGATGAAGAAGGCGCGATCCAAACCTATTGCAACACCATCCCGACACCCCAGGGCGGCACGCACGAAAATGGTCTGCGCGGCGCCTTGTCAAAAGGAGTGCGCGCTTTTGGTGAAATGGCCAACGCAAAGAAAATCACGCTGGTCACGCCTGATGACGTAATGGGCGGCTGCATGACTGTGCTCTCGGTGTTCATCAAAAACCCGCAGTTTCAGGGGCAAACCAAGGATAAACTGGTGTCGCCCGAAGCGACCAGACTGGTGGAAAATGCCCTGAGGGATCAGTTTGATCACTGGCTATCAGGCGACGCGGAGTCGGGTCAGGCCTTGCTAAACTTCATTATCTCACGAGTTGAGGAACGTCTGCGCCGCAAGCAGGAGCGTGACATTAATCGCAAAACCGTCACGCAGAAATTGCGCCTTCCGGGCAAACTTGCGGATTGCACCCGCTCCACCCCCAAAGGCACCGAATTGTTTCTCGTTGAGGGTGACTCGGCTGGTGGTTCGGCCAAGCAAGCGCGTGACCGTGAAACACAGGCCGTACTTCCCCTACGCGGCAAAATCCTGAATGTCGCCAACGCCACGCGAGAGAAAATCTCTAAGAATCAGGAGATTGCCGATATGCTTCAAGCCTTGGGCTGCGGCAGCGGCAAGCATTTTGACAAAGAGGCGCTGCGTTATGAGAAAGTCGTCATCATGACGGACGCTGATGTAGACGGCGCGCACATCGCCTCGCTGCTGATGACCTTTTTTTATCAGGAAATGCCTGAGCTGATTTACAACGGGCATTTGTATCTCGCGCAGCCGCCGCTCTACCGCATTCATCAGGGCACCAGCAATTATTACGCGATGAATGATAAGGAAAAAGACAAAATGGTAGCACAGCTCTCCAAAGGGCGCGGCAAAGTGGAAGTGGGCCGTTTTAAAGGGTTGGGCGAGATGACCGCGCCGCAACTCAAAGAAACGACGATGAATCCCGCCAAGCGTACCTTGCTGAAAGTGACGGTGGAGCGGGAGGACGAAGCCGCCACCCGCAATCGCGTTGATCACCTGATGGGCAAAAAACCGGAAACGCGCTTCGCCTTTATTCAGGAGCAAACCGCCCTGCGCGGTGAGGCGATTTTAGAAGAGCTGGATATTTAAGGGGAGTCTGCGAGATTCGCTGTAGACCTGCTTTGTGATACGCGAGTGGTGCTGGCCAAATCGTAGGCGTAAGCAGGCGAGGCTCCAAAGACGCTTGCAAAACCGTTAAAACCCTTTAATAAAATTCGCGGATAAGCCAAGGATAAGGACACATCATGCAAATATTCGCCACGTTTGCTGCCATTGCTTCCCTATTGATGCTCTGTGCCTGCTTTGGACCAACCGTTGATAGTCAATTTGCTAATCGTCAGGTGGCTTACATCGACATTCAGGCTGGACCAAAAGTCGACGTGATGCAGGTGAATTACTTGAAAGGGCCGTTACAACAAGCAATCATTAGCAAACTTAAAGGGCGCGGGCAGCCTCCAGCCATTGGAGTCACCGTACGCATCTTCAATATTGATATCCCCGGTGAACAAGGATTTGGTGAGACGCTTCTTGGTTCAGGCTCTCAGGGTGCATACATTCTAGCAGAAGCAGATTTGTGGGACCCAAGCACTCGCCAATCTCTCACAAAGTTTGCATTCGGCGCGGGCGTACAAGTCCGTCGCGCAACAGCATTAGGCAGTGTGCTAGGTTATACAGAAGGTAGTGAGCCAGACAATGCCGACGATATCAACTTTAAACTTGTCCAACGACTTGCCGAAGAGCTTTCAATAAGCCTTTATGGATATGGAGACAAGTAAGGCAAATTTACGACCCTTGACGCCATGGCTGCCCCCTTACCGATTCAAAAACATCGATATGGATATAATTATCCCAAAGAAATTTTTGAAACCCATCAAGCTAAAGGGTTTGCGCGGTGAGGCGATTTTAGAAGAGCTGGATATTTAGTGCCGTTTTTTTTCCTGAGTTTGTGTCTGATGGCAAATCCTCTGGATTCCAGCCTGCGCGGAAATGACAATGAGGAGAGGTAAGAATGACATTCCTTTTTCTCTTGTCATCCTCGGGCTTGACCCGAGGATCTGAAGCCACAACCGAGGGGATCCTCGGGTCAAGCCCGAGGATGACGAGTATTATATTCTGTTTGAGTCAGCCATCCCTGTCCTCCGAAGCCTTGGCGCAGGAGGATGAGGGTTTCCCTTACCTCCAGATTCCCGCTTATCAAGGGAATGACATGGCAAAAGCGGGAATCCCGCCATCGCTTATTACAAACGAGAAGAACGCACAGCGCCCTTTTATCGTTTGTGAGCTGACCCTTGACCTCTGCCAGTCGTTGAAGGACAGCTTGGCTGTGACCCACCGGATGCGTAAGCACCGGAGTCGTGAAACTGGCGCACCGTTTGACTAAATTCCGCCAGCTGCTCACCACTCATATTTTGCATGGTTCGAGCCATGGTTTGATTCATGACGGGATCAGAACACCCTGCAATCTCGCCCTGCCCCCGCAGCGTTGCGATCTGATGTTGAATTGATAATCGATCAATATCTTCTTGGGATGCACCATCCGCCATATCTTGCCTCTAAAATTAAGAGTCTGACGTATATTTACTAATATCTAATTAATCTTTCTTCGGTAGCGCTATCAACCCTTTGAGTGTGAGGTACCCCTCCTCACCTACCGCATCGTCGCTTTCTAGCTCCTTGGCAAAGGCCGCCAGTCCGGGGATTTTATCAATCGCTTGCAGCTTGATATACACATAGAGAGTTCGCGCTAACGGATAGCTGCCGTTCGAGATGTTTTCATAGGTTGGTAATACGCCATCCACCGGATTGCCCTGTACGCGATCCATATTCTGGTCGAGATAGCTATAGCCAAACAGGCCAAAGGCGTCCGGATTAGCACCAAGTTTCATGACGATGATGTTGTCATCCTCTCGGCCCTCAATAAATGGCCCGTCCTCACGCAGCGCATGGCAAGCTTCCTTACGCTTGGCTTCGTCGGGATACGCAGCGACATATTCCGGCAGCTTGCAACCGACACTGCCAAGGATTTCCACCAGCGAATCACGCGTTCCCGATGAAGGAGGCGGGCCATACACCTCAATGGCGCGATCGGGGAGCGCGGGATCAATCTCCGACCAACGCTCATAGGGATTGGCAATCAATTGCCCGTCCTTGGGCACCTGCTTTGCCAACGCCATAAACAACTGCAACAGCGTGAAGTGTTCCTGCGGCATGCGGCGCGTATTCGCCATGACAATACCATCCACGCCAAAGGGAATTTCCTGAATCTCCGTGATGCCATGCTCGGCACATAACGCCCGCTCCACTGGCTTCATCGGACGCGATGCATTCGCCACATCAGCCGGAGTTTTGGGAGCTTTACCGGAGCAAAACAGTGCAATGCCACCGCCGGTGCCATTTTCTTCGACGATGGGGGTACGAAACTCCGTTTTTTCGCCAAACTGCTCCGCCGCCAGCGCCACAAACGGAAACACGGTGGAGGAGCCCACCACACGAATCTGATCCCTCGCCATTAGCGGTGCAACGAACAATGAGGCATTGAGTAATGCGGCAATCATCAGCGATGCACCGACCAGTGACAGCCTGACCAGTGACTGGCTAACGCGGGAAGCCAATGAAACCACAACGCTCATTCAGGGGGCACTTCTGTTTTAAGCAGGTTCCGAACTTCTTCTGGTGTTAATTGCTTAGGCGACTCCTCGCTTCGCATGTCGGGTTCTGGCATCATCGACGGCGGCATCGGCGCTGCCTCAATCTCATAAATTTCTGCCTTGGCATCATCGCCGACCTCTGCTTCCATCACAGGGACAACGGGCGTATTCTCTATTGGTTGTGGCTGTGTTGGCACCGTTGCAGGCATGGGCCCCCTCACCCCTCCTAAAGACGCGGCTTGCTCGGCCATTACGTCCAGTGTCATTTCCTCGAAAGGTACTTCCTCATTATTCTGCTCAGGAATCTCCGCTTTGAAAAACTGAGGCAGCTCCGATTCATCCATGGAGATACTGGTGGATGAATGCGCATCTTCCGGCTGCAACAATCCGCTGGCGAGAAAATGCAAACGCTCAATATCCAGATTCACAATACGCCGCGCCTCACGCACGCCACTTTTTTTCATAGCCTCAGCCGCGCTTGCCGCTTCTACAATAACATCAGGGCCGCCGACCACCTCAATACGGTAGCGCGTGATGTTATCTGTTTTTCGCGAGTTCTGACGAATCTTTAGCGGAGCAAAATCAAACATCGTCTATTTTCCTCATGCCGGAATGAAAAATATTTCCGTTCGCCTGTATCCTAATTCGCTTATATCCTAAAATGACTTCCACCGCATGCCACCAATGATAAAACCAATACTGCCATTGGGCAGCCCGAGCGGCAGCATGATGGAGCGATAGCGCACGGGGATATTTCGAGAATTGGTAAATTCCGATTC
>JAIEPI010000013.1 GCA_019749855.1 Rickettsiales bacterium
GGGCCCTAAGGAGCCATCCACGGAGCCCTCGGCTAATCCTGCCAATGTGGCTCCTGGCGGAATGCCCGTGCCTTCGCCAATGGGGCTGCCACAATGATCAAGTATAATCGATTGAAGCAAAAATTGATCAAAGACGCGATGATCTATGGAGGCGTATTATGCGTTCTGGGTGGCATCGCGCTTGGACTTACGTCCTATGGTGAAAGCGCCACGCAGAATTTGCAGACTGCAACCAATGCTTTGCAAGCATTAAGCGCACAAATCGCTGAGATGGAGCGCAAAAACAACATCATCAATACTTCGATTAAGCAGTACAAAGCGCTGAAACTTCGAATAGATAAAGACGAATTTAATCTTGATCCATTAACAGCTCAGGAAAGGCTCAATAGCTTACGTAAAGATTACCAGCTAAGTAATCCGAAGGTCAGTTTTACGCCAGAAGTGGACGTGCTGACATCGCCCGCTTTCCAGAAGTTCCCGTCCATCATTGTTTCATTCAGTGAAGTCACGCTGCAATTTACCACGCTGACTGATTTGCACGTTTACAGCTTTCTCAATGCCCTCAAAACACAATTTCCTGGCATCATTAAAACGACCAGTGTCCGGCTGAGCCGCAATGGGACTGCCGTTGATACCAAAGCCATTACGGCGATTGTCTATAGTGGTGATGAACCTCAGCTAATGGATGCCGAGATCAAATTTTTATGGATTGGTATTCGCAACAAAGAAGCGGAGAATCCTGTAGGAGTGAGCCCGAATGGGACATAGTAAAACTCTGATGATTTTCATTGTGAATGCCATGATGGCTCTGCCAGCATATGGGCAACAAGCGGCATGGCAATCACCCTCGAGTGGGCCTGATTTGCGTCAAATGCTGCCACCCAACACCGGCTCCGGCAATCCTGCGAATGGGGGGGGCGTCACTCAGGAGACTCAGAGCGAGGCTAACCGTGAGTTTGAAGTTGATGGCAAAGTTTCAGCTGAGATTGATGCCATGATGAATGAGGCTCCCTCCATTGCCGATATTCCAGCCAATGAGCAACTATCTAACACATCCGCCGAGACAAGAAATAGAGCTAGCAGCCCGCAAAATAATGGCAGAGGCATTGATCAAGTGGATAAGAAGCTGGTTCTATCTTCAACCAATGTGGATGCACGCCTTGAGCAGCTCATGAAAGTTTCTGGTGAATGGAAGATTTCACTTTTTATGAGCCAGAAAGATATTGCGCGCCTGCAGAAAGCGCTGAACTGGCGTCAACAGATTGAACAAAAAAATCCAGAAGTCCTGATAAAGATTCAGGATTTCATCAATCCGGAAGGACAAGTGATTGCGGAAAAAGAAGCGCCCGTGAAATATGAGATTTTCCGACTCAAATCCATTGTGCTTGATCCCAAAGGGGGCTGGACCATCTTTCTCAATGATCAGAAATTGACGCGAAAAACCAAAGAATCCGATAGCGAAGTAATTCCTATTTCGGTGAATAATCGCTCCGTTACCCTCAAATGGACGCCTTCTGACACACGTCTCATCGACAAAGTGCGCGAAACGGCGCAAGGCATGACGCCTGAGACACGCAAAACACTCCCGCAAACGAACCGCATCGCCACGACGGTGCCCGCTTCGAATGTTCAGGCCAGTGGCTCCATTATCTTTACCCTGCGCCCCAATCAGAGCTTTGTTCCGCAATATGCGGCTATTTATGAGGGATTGCCGCCAGCCTCCGTCGAAACCGCGCAGCAGGAAACGACGGATGGGCCTTCAGCCTCCATTTCACCGGAAGACGTGATGATGAAATTTCCTGGCAGCGATGCTATTCCATCGGCGCTCAATGAGGATACTCTGAAACAAGTGGAATCATTGACAAACTCCTTGTCTAGCATTATCGGCCAGACGCGCAAAAATGCCGATCGGCTTCAGCAATGATCTATTTTGTGCCGCCCGCTTGGGCCTCAATCACATGACGATCACACAGATTATTCTCAGCTTTTTTGTGATCTGGTCGTTATGCGTTTTTCTGATGCTCCCTGCTGGCATTCAAACACCGGACAACCCAGCACCGCTGGAAGCCCAAGGCGCACCCAAAAAAACTTTTTTTATGCGTAAACTATTTGCCGCGGCTTTGCTTGCCGTCTTGTTCACCGGTTTGCTTTATGCCATCATCCATTATAAACTGGTGCAGACCTGAAAAGGGATACTAAGCATGCACTCTTATCGATGGCTAGTTATAGTGCTTTTTTGCAGTCCAGCAACATTGCATGCCGAGGATATTTTTACCCGCAAGCCTGACTGCCCGCTGCCTGCCGATCTTGAGGGCAGTGAGGGTGTAGAATATCAGGCGAAGAATCAAACGGGCGTTGCGGCAGATTTAACGGCCAGCCCGCCCGTTAACATCGATATTCCACTGGGTATTCCATTGCCGCAACTCTCACAACAAGCGTCCGATCTTTCTCTCTCACAGGTGCCCGTTGGTGAGTTATCTATTCGTGACGGCAAAACAGATTCCTTGAAAATCCTTGGTCAAACGCCGCAAGCACAATCCACCCAATTGCCACTGGATTGCGTACCGAGACATCACTAACAGACATAAAAAAAGCCCCGACATGGTCGGGGCTTCTGGTGAGCGGTGCGGTGCGTTATGCACTGCCTGCATGCGGCAAATCGTCCATGCATCGCTGGATCTGTTCTTTTACCAGAAGCTTATTCTTCTTTAAATTAGTGAGCGTCGTCATGTCAGGCACCGGACGCACCATCTCCTCACGGATAAGTGTCTCGAAATGCTGATGTTTAGCGTTTAATGCTTCAATATGATTAGTAATCGCCATGAAAGCCTCCATGGAACAGGGTTGAACACCAATACAAAGAAAAACTGAAATACAGAATAGTGTGTGTCTCAGCCATGCAACTATTGCATAATTTGCGCTTTTACTCAACTATGACTTTAGCCATTTAATTTTTATTCATGTTTAGTTCTGATAGATTTTTTCGTTTTACTTTGTTACTATACGCAGCTTCAAGGATAAGAGCTTTGCTTGTCATCCTGCCCATCAATCTTTTGTACGACAAGGCTGCCTCGAATGAATGATCGTGATTTTATGCTTATTAAGCAACTTGATGCACTGCGCGTTGAACACCGCCAACTAGACTCCACCATTGAAGACCTCGCGCGCGCGCGACCGGACGCTGAGTTTGAGCTGGTACGGTTAAAAAAGCAAAAACTGGGGTTGCGCGATAAAATCTGCCAGCTTGAGCACATGATCTACCCTAACATTCCCGCCTAGGCTCCCCGTTAGCATCGCTGGATGCAAGCGTCGTGCAATAGAGATTATCTCCTCTGCATTGATTAATGCAGGTTCATCAGCTCATCGATAGAGACGCGGTTTTGGCCCGTGTGCCGCGCAATAAACAAACGACTTTGTGCCGTCTTTAGCATGTCCTGAGCGTTCTGAGGTTCATCAAAACGCGCGGCCGCCACGCCAACGGAGACGGTGACTGCCAGCAACAACTGATCCTGAGTGGAGAACTGAAAGTGCAAAACGGCTTCACGAATGCGCTCTCCCACCCAGAACGCTCCCTCCGCCTGCGTTTCCGGCAGACAGACAGCCATTTCATTCTCGGATAAACGCGCCGCCACATCCGTATCGCGCAGGCACTGCCGCATGATATCCGCCACCTCACCGAGCACACGGTCACTTTGCGCGTGGCCATGATTTTTGGTGATGTCATCCAATCCATCAATACTTAATGCCAATACCGCCACATCCTGCCGACTGCGCTTGACGCGCTTTAGCTCTTCGTCGAGCTTTTCAAAAAACACGGCGCGGGCCGCAAAACGTGTGACGGGATCCACCTGACGCAAACGCGTGGCGGCTTCCACTGCCTGTGCTTCTGCTTCCACGCGCTCAGTGATATCGCGCAGGGTGCCCACTGAGCCAATGATGGCGCCACTGGCATCAAACCACGGGTAGGACACATCCGACACCCAGATACGCCGCCCATCCTTGGTACGCATGCGATAATCCGCCTGCCATTTCAACACCTCACGCCGCTTACGGCTATCCTCATGCGGCTCAAACGATTCCAGAGGGCGCAGCCCCTCTTTCACCAGACGGGTTTCTTCGATTAATGAGCGGAGATTAATCTCCATCACTTCCTCAGCGCTAAAGCCGAGCAGTTTTTCAATAGTGGGGCTGATATAATCATAGCGCATTGTTTCATAGCGCAGACGATAGATCACATCATGGCTGTAGCTTTGCAACAGCTCAATTTCCGCTTGCATCAGTGCTGGCTCTTTAGCAGACATATCGCTCTCTCATCACAATATATTGCGGACTATAGAAAAATCACTACTACATACGGCACACAAAGTAAATCCGTACCATCGCCTGATCGTGCCTTCATTTGAATAGTCGGCCGTTCCTCAGCTTGCTTTTGTGAAAAACGTTTCTATTTCAATGTCATTGGCGCGTGAGTGGGCATCCGCGCCAACCCTCGCCCCTACAAGGGGAGAGGGTGCGCACAATGTGCGCGGGTGAGGGGTGGTAAAAAACAAGCACACTCCACTGCCGAAGCCTTTTTAAAGGGCACCCTCACCCTACCCTCTCCCTCAGTGAGGGAGAGGGTAACCCCGTCATCCCAGCGCAGGCTGGAAGGTAGATTCACATTTGAAGTGCAACGGTTGTTGTTGTGACCATAGTTCGTGTGGGGTTTTAAATCCAAGACATTTT
>JAIEPI010000065.1 GCA_019749855.1 Rickettsiales bacterium
CGTAATACTTTTGTTATATACCCCCTTGGGCGGTGCGATCAGTTGCTTGCCATTATCCTGACGGACATATAATTTGTAATCAATCGTATCTCCGCTGCGGTACACGCCCTGCGCCGTCATGCCCCAGCTACGCATGTGGCCGTATTTTGTTCGTTTATCCGTCGAGAAATCTTCGCCCGCCGCGCGATAGGTATTGATCTCAAAGTCATAAATGATGGGAAGTATTGCCTGCATATCTCCCTTGCGTGCCGCAAAAAACAAACGCGGTTCAGATTTATCTTGCCAGCCACGACTTCTCAGCAAGTCAGCATCTAATGTGTCGGTGCCTGGCAACAATGCGATGCCTTGCATGTTGGTCTTTTGCTTTGCGATTGCTGCGACTGGTCCCTTCAGCTCGGTGAGAGTGTCAACGTAAGCGCTGACATCAACACCTTCCACGGGCAGGCCGGTGGCAAAATCTGTGACCCAAATGAGCGATTGGAAATGGCCCAGCTTCACATGCATTGCGTAGGGTGTGACCTGCGCGAACAGCGGGCTGGTGCGTACATTGCCCCCGCTATCCGTCACACTGGGTGAAGTGCTCAGAACGCCATACACTGCTCCTGAGCGGCCATTCAGCATGGAGCGAAGGCCAAGAGGGACGGCAAATTGAAGATCCTGAACAAAGGGTAATGATTGAGTGAGGGTTTGTTTTGTGCGTGCGCCTTGCGTATCAAGCGCATTGTAGTCAAACGTAAAGTTTTCAAGATTATTCACCCATAAAGGAATCTCGCTATCCACCTGCTGTTCTAAAACGGCGGCATCGTAAGGCAATTCGTAGTTCGGCTTACGGTGGTCGGTGGCAAAACTAATCGAGATGGGCTTTTGCAATGTACGGCCAAACTCATCGGTGAGCTGGGTAGGGGGCGTGTCACCAAACCAGCCTTGAATTTGATTCCATAACCGTGCAAAAAAACCATTATTTTGTTCATGAATCTGGTAGGTTTTTGCTGCCTTAAGCGTTGTTGGCAACCAAGTAGAGTATTCTCTGCCTTTTTCATATTCACCAAAACGTTGTGAATAATCATCTTCGGGATCACCCCAAAAGTTGCTTTCTTTATCTCCTGCTAAACGCGGCTCAAATTTCAGCGTGTGAGCTAACTGAGGGCGAAACACTGGCGAAGTGAACACCAGATTAATGGAGCCCAACGGGTTACACGCACGCGGTGGTGGGGCTTTGTAAGGCTCAAAGAGCAGCGGATTGCCGTCATTGTCCGTACAAGAGACGCCCTTGAAGGCAAACTCCGGCAGTGTTTCCAGCGTTCTAACATCACGTGTCACGTGGCTTAGCTCAGGCCCGTAAGCTGAGGCGATTCCTGGCTCAAGGCGCAACATATAGCCGTGGCTGCCCTCTAATTCGTCAGCAGGTGTGAGAAGCCATACTCTGCGTGCCTCTTCACCGTTCACCATGACCAGATCGGTGTCTTCTGCTTCGGGTTGTGCTGGCGTGAAAAGTCCAACAATACTTTGTTCAATCGCCACCCAAAATGGTGTCGGATTGCGTAATTCTTTGTCGGGTTTCGCGGTGACAGCGATGCGCGTGCCGGGCTCATTGTCACCATAATACACATGCGCCTCAACGGAGGATTGTGTGACAGGCTGGTTAAATGCGACCCGCAATACAGGACGCTCAGGCGACTCCCACACTCTCACAAAAGCGTAGGTAATGTCAGGTCGCTGAGTGGTAAACTGATGCGCGTAAGTCTGTGCGATGGTTTCGCCATCCTCAGCGGTGATGCCGGGCTTAATCGAGAGGGAGTAGGTTGTGGAGGGCGCTAACAACACATTCTCAGCAATCTGGCATGCCAAAGCGCTGGTATTCAGCCAGCGCCACTCACAGCCCAAATCATGACTGAATGTAATGGGTAATTCACTGGCATTGCGTGACATCTGGCCGATCGGCACCACGGGGCGATTAAACTGGATCACGATTTGTCTCGCGGCACCACTCGTAGGGTCAACTTCATCACCCGCCGGAATAATACGCTGAATCGTCAGATCTTTGGTTGAGGCGTTTGCATCAGAGGTGGCAATGACATTAGCTTCTGAGTGGTTGGCATCCGAGCTACTGGCTTTTGCCTCCAATGGGTACGCCAAAAACAGACAAAGCAGGACGCAAGCTAAAGCGGGCATCGCACCTGAGGACATTAGTTTACTAACTGCGATCTTCATGTTTACCCATGTAAGTTATCTACCGGTTTTGATTCTGGATCACAATCTGCGCAGTGAAAATGAAGAATCCAAGCCTAAGATAAATGCTTTATATGTTTTTTTAACACATAGCCGGATGAAGGTTTTTCCTTGTGAGAGTCGAGTCAGTTTTTACACGTGTTATCTGAAAATTTGCTTATAAGGACACATGCCACGCTTCATTCATAGACCTTATGCACCGATGTACGTCCTGCCACTGCTGGCAGTGGCGGTGTGGCTGTTAAATCTGGGTCCTGCTTGGGATGATGTGGTGAGTGGTTGGTTTTTTCATGCTTTGCAAGCTTCTCCCGATCCGCTCTCGCAGTGGGCGTTGCCTAAATCGAACGAAGCACTCAACTGGTGGCTTCATAAACTACCTAGAACGATGTTTACCGTGTTAGGGGTGGTCACTTTATTAATATGGCTGGCGAGCTATGTGCGCGCTTCGCTTAGCGCCTATCGTCGCATGGCTGCTCTGGTGACGCTTGCAGTCATTCTGGTTCCAACGGCAGTGGCACTGTTAAAAGAGTATAGCGGTCATTACTGCCCCAACCGTTTGGCACGTTACGGCGGATTGGCGCCTGATAACTACGCCGAATTAGCGGTGATTCCAGAATATGCCTCAAAGGCAGACTGTTATCCTGCCGCCCACCCGTCGCCAGGTTGGGCCTTAATGATTCTTGGCATTGGGGCGGTAACCCCGCGCCGACGCTGGTTGGGCATCGGCCTGGGGGTTGTGGCTGGCGGCACGCTGAGCATGATTCAAATAGCGCGAGGTGAGCATTTTCTCAGCCATAACATTGCGACGGCACTGATCGCGTGGTGGATTGGCTGGGCCTTATGCCGCGCTTACGATCGACTCAGCACACGAAAAAGCTAAGCCGCGCTCTTTTTTTTCAAATATCCACAAATATCCGGCATAACCTACAGATTGGGTGTGAGATTGAGGGCATTCTGGTTGATGACAAAACGGCATTATGGGCAGGCAGTGGGGCCTATTCAAGGCGGTTACAAAGCAGATTTCCTCAAGATTTGTGTTATTCTTTGTGATTCCTTGCATCCTTTGTTGACCGTGCGTTCAAAGCGCATTATAGAGCCATGCTTACGGTGTAAGGGTATTCCTCAGTGTGCTGATGGCGATGATTCACTCGTATGTGCGGTGTCGCGGTGACCTGCACCCCAACATTTAACAGGTAATGATCCCATGCTCCGCTATCCTGCGCTGATGCGCACCTCCGACGATGCTTCCTATGACATCACTTTCACTGATTTCCCGACATGCTCTGCGGCAGGCGGCAGCGTGGACGCCGCTTTTGAGGCGGCCCGTCAAGCGCTTCAGTCGCATCTCGATGCTACACAGGCGAAGGGTGAGCCAAGTGTTTCCCCTTTTTCGGCAGGCACCCCAGATGCTGAGGGAGCAACGCTGTTATTGATTGACGTGATGCCCCCCGCAATCATGGTGGAGGTCAATGTTTCGCTTGATGCGCGGATGATGGCGCGTATCGATGCGCTCCGTGCAGAGCAGGGTTTTGCCTCACGCGATGTCTTTTTTACGCATTTGGCACAAAACGCGCTGCAGCGTCCGGCGGCGCCACGTGCCTCAGCGTCAGATGGTGAGCGTTTCGAGCGCAAGCCGCGTGAGCGCAAGGAAGAAGAGCGTCCTGCGTCCACCTATTTCCGCAATGACGGCGGCAAGCATGGCTCCAGTTTCAAGCCGCGCCGTGATGATGAGCAGCCAAGAAATGCCCGTCGCACGCGTCCTGAATCAGAATCCGCTGAGGAGCGTCCGCGTCGCCCCTATCGCCCGCGCGAAGAGGAAGCCGGTGCTGAGCGTCCACGCAAAGCCTATGGTGAGCGTAAAGAATTCGGTGACAAGAAATCATTCGGCGACAAAAAGCCCTATGGTGAAAAAAAGGCGTATGGTGATAAGAAGCCTTACGGTGATAAGAAGCCTTATGGCGCGAAAAAACCCTTTGGCGACAAAAAGCCCTATGGTGATCGCAAGCCATCAGGGAGTGCCAAGCCGACGCGCGAATACGGCACGCGTGGCCCTTCGCGTGATGGCACCAGCACTTACAAACCGCGTCCTCCACGACGTGAAGAGTAAGGCTTGAAGCATCAGTGCATTTCTTTAGCTGACGTGCATCTTGCAATGACGGCCACTGCTGGTAGATTAGTGTAGATGGTCATCGGCAGACTGGTTCAATTGAGTCAGCAGGAGCGCTTTAATGAAAAAGATAGCGATGGAAAAGCTAGCGCTGTATGTGGCGATGGCCACGCTGCTTTCCAGCTGTGGCGATGCGACGCCAGAGCCAGCACCGCAGGCAAAACCAGTTGTCACCTTACTGGCGGGCAATATTGAAGGTGTTGTCGTGCATTATACTGGACCACAGGCGATGCTGAGTGAGTCGGATTTAGTCGCGCGCACGCATTGTGAGCGCTATCGGCGGCCGGCGATTCTACAAAATGAGATTGCGGTCGCCGATGGCGCTTACGCCTATTATTACTGTCAGCGCTGAGCGCGAGCACGCGCCGCCCGTTGTTCC
>JAIEPI010000155.1 GCA_019749855.1 Rickettsiales bacterium
CTCCAGCAATGGACCCACCGTCTGTGATTCTCCCACACTCGCGGCATGCACCCACAGCAACGGGCCGCTGGGGCGAGGCTGTGACGCATGGCCAAAGCGCTCAGGCAAACGCGACAAGTCCTCCTTGCCGTGACGTGCGCGTGCGCGCAGCCAGAAAGGAAGCAACCAGCCAAAATTTTCTGTCACCAGATGATAAAATCGTATCATGAGCGCATCTTAGCGCGGCGGTAGGGAATGATCCAGCATCACGCCCGCGCGTTGATCGGCGTCATCGGTAATGCGGTTCAACTCGTCTTCGATCGCTTTTCGCAAATCCTCGATGGACATATCTTTTTGCAGCGTCATGGGATTGCCTGCCACAAAGACAATTTTAGTAAAGGGCATGGCCAGAAAGAAACGGTCCCAACTACGCATGCGATGATGACGCAGGGTAGAAAAAGCTACGGGTAAAATATAAAGCCCTGAGATTTTTGCAATATGCGCGATACCGCTAGACGCAATGCGTACCGGCCCACGTGGTCCGTCAGGTGTGATACAGATATTATCATTTGCCTTCAAAACACGCATCAACCCGCGAAGTGCAGCGGCCCCCCCTTTAGTGCGCGAGCCAAACACCGTAGAGATTTTAAAACGCTGCATGGTTTCGGCCATTAATCGCCCATCGCGATGGCCGGAGCTAAGCACATGCATGGTGCGCCCGGGAGGATCAAGCATGGGCATCAGCAGTAACCGTGCATGCCAGAACGCAATAATGACCTGTTGTTCGCCCTGCAGGAAAGGCAGCGCCGCATCAGGGTAATGTTTTTCAATGCGCGACGTATAATAGACGAGCCGAATATAGGCGGCAATCAGGTGGCTCAGCATCATCACGACCGCAGGGTGTTTAAACCAACGTTTCATCATGTTGGCACAGAAAATTCATCGACGGCAAATGCCTGCTGTGCTTGGGCAAACTGTGCATGATAGAGACGGGCATAGAGCCCCCCTTTGGTCAGCAACTCGTCGTGAGAGCCTTTCTCGGCGACACGCCCCTGATCCAGCACGTAAATAATGTCAGCATGTCGAATGGTGGACAGGCGATGCGCGATCACCAGCGTGGTACGATGCTGCATAAGCTCTGTCAGCGCATTTTGTACACTGCGTTCTGATTGTGTATCAAGCGCACTGGTGGCTTCATCCAGCAGCAATATGGGCGCATTTTTCAACATGGCGCGTGCAATTGCGATGCGCTGCCGCTGTCCACCGGATAAACGCACGCCCGAGGGGCCAATGCGCGTGTCATAGCCTGCGCTTAGTGCCATGATGAAGTCATGCGCATCGGCACTTTTGGCTGCTTGAATAATGTCCTCACGGCTGGCACCTTCGCGTCCATAAGCGATATTGGCCGCCGCACTGTCGTCAAACAGCATGATGTCCTGAGAAACCAGAGCAATGGAGCGGCGCAGTGAGGCCAGCGTCACGCTGCGTATGTCCTGTCCGTCAATCAGGATGCGGCCATCCTGCGCGTCATAAAAGCGCAGCAGAAGGTTCATCAAGGTGGACTTTCCGCTGCCTGAGGGCCCAACCAGCGCTGCCATGCGTCCGGCCGGTATCTCCAGCTCAACTTCATGCAAGGCGGAATGCTCGCCTGCATAGCTGAATGACACATGATGAAACTGCACGGTGCCGTCAGTGACTTGTAAGGGCGTTGCTCCTTCGGCGTCATGGATCTCCGGTGGATGATCAAGCACTTTAAATAAACGATCGGCTGCTGCCAGCCCTTCCTGCATATTGGTGTTGAGGCCGGCAAACGCC
The DNA here is from genome assembly GCA_019749855.1 of Rickettsiales bacterium. Classification (GTDB taxonomy): domain Bacteria; phylum Pseudomonadota; class Alphaproteobacteria; order Rickettsiales; family UBA998; genus UBA998. Next base: position 1,795 of record JAIEPI010000155.1, read on the forward strand.
CGCAAGGGTCGGTACACCATCAGCATCGCCGCCATAAAAGAAAAGAACGCGCCAGGCGTGGTCTGACCATTGACGACTTGCGCGCCGCCATATGCAATCACCGCAGCAATGGCCGTGCCGCCCAGCACTTCCATGATGGGGCTGGCTGCAGCCTGCACCCGTGAGGCTTTCAGGTAAAGCGCAAACAGGTTTTCCACGGTTTGACGTGCGCGTGACACTTCATAATCCTCGCGGCGGTAGGCTTTCACCACCCGCACCCCCTGGAATGTCTCATCCAGCTGCGCGGTGAACTCTCCCAGCTCCTGTTGCGTGCCATCGGCAATTTTACGCATCCGTTTGGAAAGACGCATGATCGGATGAATGGCCAGTGGAAACAACGCTACGGCAATGATGGATAACTCCCAGCTTTGGAAAATCATCACACCCGCCAAAAATACCATGGTCAGCAATTCTTTGGCGGTGCCAGTTAACGCGGTTGAAACAGCCACGCGCATCGACTGAATATCGTTGGTGAATCGGGAGATAATCCGCCCCGACGCCTGATCGTGGAAAAGCGAGAGGTCGGCATGCATCATATGGTCAAACAGGGCAATCTGCAGATCCGCGACAATGCGCTGGCCTACTTTACGCATCAAAACTGTTTGAAAGTAATTCGCCACGCCACCGATGATGCACACCGCCACCAGTGCAATGGGCACAATAGTGAGCATGGTACGGTCTTTTTGTAAAAAAATCTGATCGAGCACTGGCTGCATCAACCAGGCCATGGTTGCTGTGGTGCCCGCCACGATGATCATGCACAGCACTGCCAGCCACACATCGCGCAGATGCATTCTGAGATAGTCGCGAACGATACGTCGAATCAGCGAGATGGAACTGGAGGGTCGTCGGGCATCAGAGGTCATGGAACTGTGCAGTAGAGCATTTGTGCCAGTTTGGCCAGAAAACTTGGCGGGTGGAACGCGATAGCCACGTGCTTAATCGCCCGCCAGTGTCATTCCGTCCACCCTCAGCGTTGGCACATTCACGCCATAGCGGAACACAAGATCGTTTGCGGGTGTTATGTGTTGGAACATTTCCAGCAAATGTCCGGCAATGGTGATCTCACTCACCGGATAGGTTAATTCACCATTCTCAATCCATAATCCGGCGGCTCCTTGCGAGTAATCGCCTGTGACTGTATTCACTCCCATGCCGAAAACCTCGGTGACATACAAACCTTGCTTAATGTCTTTTATCATAGCTTTAGGCGAGATAGTTCCGGCTTCGAGATAAAAATTACTGGGGGAAGGCGAGGGGTTGGATGCCAGCCCACGTGAGGCGTGACCGGTGGTGGTAAGACCCAACTGGCGGGCTGAGCGCGTATCAAGCAGCCAGGTTTGTAACCGGCCATTTTCCACAATCACCTGACGCTGGGTGCGAACGCCCTCACCGTCAAAAGGGCGCGAGGAGAGGCCTTGCAGGCGATGTGGATCATCAATGATGCGGATATGCTCGGGAAACAAGGGCTCGCCCATCTTGTGCTTAAGAAAACTAGTGCCACGTGCCACGGCGGCGCCAGAAATCGCACCAGCCAATGTGCCAAGCAGGCTTCGACCTACGCGCGGATCGAAAACCAGTGGTACTTTGGTGGTGGCCACACGCCGTGGATGCAAACGTCGCAAGGTGTAGGCGGCTGCTTGCCTGCCTAGCGTCTCGGGATCCGTGAGGGCAGACCAGTAGCGACCGGAAGCATAATCGTAATCGCGCTCCATGTGGTCCCCTTCGCCCGCCAGCACCGACACAGCCAGTGAAGCACTGGAAGCCTCCTGATGTGCCATAAATCCAGCGCTGGTGGCCAGAGTCATACGATACGTGCCATAATAGGCATCGGCGCCTTCGGAATTGCTGATGCCGGTGACCTCCATCGCTGCGGCCTCGGCGGCCAGCACCTTCTCCTGCATTTCTTCGGCCGTGGGTTCAGTGCCATCATATAAATCAAGGTTGGGCCAGTCATTCGCCAGCATTTCTTCAGGCGCCAGTGCGCTGTAGGGATCATCAGTGGAGGCCTTGGCCATGGCGACTGCCCGCTCGGCCATCTCTTTGAGTTGAATGGTGGCAAAATCAGAGGTGGAGACAATGGCTTGCTTCTGTCCAAACCAGACGCGCAATCCAATGCCAGTGGCGGCAGAGCGCTCTAGCGACTCTTGTTTGCCGAGACGGCAGGCAAAGGATTTGCTCAGCGAATCAATGAGCACTACATCCGCCTGAGTCGCTCCGGCGGCCCGCGCATAATCCAGCGCTTCCATGGTAATAGACTCGGCCGCAGGCTGAGTCTGTGGGGTGGCAGTGGCAGGGTACTTAGAATTTGGCATGAGTTTTTACCTTACAATATGCGGTGTTTCGCCAAATTTATGGCCCAATTCTTCCAGATAACCACGAACCATCTGATCTTCTTTCAGGATATAGCGCATGATCAGTCGCCAGACGGGATTGGAGATACGCCCTTCTTCCGTTAGAGTTACCAATGTCTGATTACCAGCGTCTTCTAGCTCAATGGTCCAACTGCCGATGAATGGATAGTCGCTGGCGACGATGCGGCTCACATGGCGTTGTGGGGCATGTGACTCAAGTACCTGTACATCCATGTGGCGGCCATCCCGACCGTAAAATCGCCAGACAGGAAGATTTTCCTGATCAGGCAGATGCTCAATTCGCGTCACCGAATGCGACCATTGTGGGGCTTCAGCATAGTTATCAACCACACTCCAGACAGTCTCTCGAGGTTGATGAACCACTGTTTTGAGGGTCAGCTCATGTGTTTCCGGCAGATTCGTCCCGTAGCCATACACCCCGCACATAAATGCAAACAAAATGAGCAATACAGTAACAGTGCGGCGGCGCTTCATAGGATTTCTACAAACTGTTTACGCTGAGAAAGGCGGCTGGTGCAGACCCTTAGGCGAGAGAGTAAAAATTTCATAGCCATTGGCAGTCACCGCGAGCGAGTGCTCAAATTGA
>JAIEPI010000145.1 GCA_019749855.1 Rickettsiales bacterium
ACGTGAATGCCATGCTTGCATTCTTAGATGAGTATGATCTTGAAGCCGATATTGAAGATATATCGGAACTTTCTGGACATAATTTTATCCAACGCTTTGATAAGTTCAAATCCAGATTAAGCTATTTGGCTATGCGTTTCAATTTAAGAAAGAACCGCACTGATGCTGGTAGCATTGGTACCGTAATAATGATTGCCTCAACGTATAAATCTGAGATCGGCAAATTACTTGAAACCATTAGGAAAATAGTAAATCAAGAGGTTCATGATCCAAAGAAAAAAGATAAGATTTTCGCAAAAATTGCGGCCTTACAGTCAGAAGTAGATCGCGACCGAACAACTATAGATGCTTTGTTTGGCCAAATGATAGACCTTACAAAGACTGTGGGAGAATGCGCTGAAAACTTAGACCCCCTCATTGATAAGCTTGAGCGAGTAAAGAAACTTTTTTGGGACAATTCTGAAAAAGTTGAAATACTACCAAAAAAAGAGCGCTCCAAACTGATTACAAAACAGGAGGCACCTGCAGAGCTTGATGACGAAATTCCATTCTAACCAACTGTCCCACACTGACACGTCGCAAACCAACCACCTGATACCACTTTCTATTTAATATCTTCATCCGTGTTCGGACAATTAGAGCGTTGCATAATATCGCCATCTCACATTTCTTCCACCACCCAAACAATTTAAGTGTTATGCGGAGCATTTGAGGCTGGCCTGATTATCGTTGGAATATGCTTTTTCCCAATTCGCGCGCAGCGAATAGTTGATCGAATTTATCGCGATTTATTGGAGTATCTTCAAGTAAGCCCACCTCTTTGAATGTATCAAATGTGATGCTTTGAAGGCTCTCTTGGTTGTACGTCTCAACCAAAAGGGACCAGTAAAATTTTTCGTCCTCTGTTAGCCGTTTTCCAGCAACAAAAGGATTGCGCCCCATCATGATATGCCAACCGAACACTTGTTGTGTGTTGCCCGTCGGGTAAGCTAAATGTGCTTGTAAATCTTTAACACATTCCAGATCACCAAAGGTAAGTTTGGGTAATACAACTTTGCCCAAATAACTGTGGAAATAGACAGTTGTTTCGGGTTTTACGACTTTGCCTGATTCTTTCCGTGCCATCATGATGTGTTAATCAAAAGTTGGCATAAAGTCATATTACGGAATCATGACAGGGCATGACACAATGAACAAAGCATGGATTTAGCATTACTTTTCACGGCGTCGCTTGTGGCGGCTACATTGCTGCCCGCGCAATCTGAGGCAATTTTGGCGGCCTTGTACCTGACGGGAGATTACAGCCCGTTATTACTCATCGCCATTGCCACATGCGGTAATGTTGCGGGTGCCTGCATCAACTGGCAACTCGGGCGCTATATTGATCGCTTTAAGAGTCGCCGCTGGTTTCCGATAAAGGCGGCGCCATTAGAAAGTGCCAGTAGGCGTTTTCAGCGTTACGGGGTAGGGGTGCTGCTATTTTCATGGGTGCCTATCATTGGCGATCCTCTAACCGTGATTGCAGGGCTACTACAGGTGCCATTCCCGCTCTTTTTTCTGCTGGTCACTATTGGTAAGTTAATGCGTTATATTGTAGTGGTGGCGATGTTTTAAAAATTGCAGGGGCTCACCATGATGTTCATACTTAAAATAGCCATATCCGCCAGTGTGATTGCATTTGCCTCGTGGCTTTCAGGTAAAAAACCGGAACTTGCTGGATTTATTATCGCACTGCCCATTGCCTCGCTTCTGGCGCTTGCATTCTCACATATCGAGCACAGAGATGCGGCGGCTTCCATTGCGTTTGCCAGAAGTATTCTGATCGGCGTTCCCGTGTCGTGGCTTTTCTTCGCCCCGTTCTTTTTTGCTGATAGGCTGGGTGGCAATTTCTGGCTCTGTTATCTGATTGGTCTTTTGTTGCTGGGGGTTGGATTTATTCTCCATAGATATTTTTCCTCCGTCATCTAACTAAGATGACGTCAACACGTGCAGGTAAACTCTCGGACGGAGTAAAGTTTCACGATATCAACCCGCCACCCACGGGTTCAGGCTGAACTCATGGCTCAGGTAATCCATGAGAACTTTTGTTCGCTGTGGAAGATAATCCACCGCTGGATGGATCAGATAGATAGGGAAGGGCTCCATCTCGTAATGACTTAGGATTTCTTTCAAATGGCCTTGCGTAATGTCATCACCAAACAGCCAGCTAGGGCCTTGATACACGCCAATATCAGACAGGGCCGCTTGTCGAACAGTGGATGAATTATCCGAGGCGTAATTTCCGGAAATAATGACTGATGTAATTTTTTTCGATTGTGGATCACGGTATTCCCACGCATTGCCCGTGCCCGTATATTCGGCAAGTCGCGTGAACAAAATACAATTATGATGCATGAGGTCTTCAGGCTTTTTTGGTATTCCATGACGCTTAAGATATGCGGGCGTCGCCACGGTCACACGCCGGGTTAGTCCTATGCGCTTGGCTTTGTAGCTGCTATCCTTCAAATCACCCATGCGCAGCGCCAGATCGATGTTATTTTCAACGAGATCAATTTTACGATCGGTGACGATATGCTCAATGGTGATATGCGGAAATCGCTCAAGAAAGCGCGATACGTAGGGCAGAAATAACATGCGCCCCAAACCATCTGAAGTCAGAAGACGAAGATGCCCCCGTGGTTCAGTACGAGTTCCGGTGGTTGCTTCAATGGCCGCGTCATAACGCTCAATCAGCGCCTTGGCGAGCGGCAGTAGGCGCTGCGCTTCCTCGGTAAGGGTGATGCGGCGCGTGGTGCGGGTAAATAACGTCGTGTTTAGCTGCCCCTCCAGCGCCCGAACCAGCTTACTAACGCTGGATTGGGTGCTTCGCATAGCGTCCGCCGCCGCAGAGAAGCTGCCACTTTCAGCAACCTGCACAAAGGCCTGCATGAGGGTAAGGCGATCCATATATTCCACTATAGAATATATAATAGGCAAAGATCAAGGCTAATAATTTATATGGGAATGAGTATAACTTTAATCATGCGGCGATGAAGTTGCATTTATGCTATATAAAACAACCACCTCAGGAGAACTATCATGAATACCATTAATGTCCCCACTCGCGAAGAAGTAAGCCCAGCGAATCAGGCGCTGTTTGATAATCTTAAAAAAGGCCTCGGCATGGTGCCGAATCTATATGCAACGATGGCTCATTCGGAAAATGCACTTGGCACCTACCTCGCATTGCAAAACGCCAAAAGCAGCATCAGCGGCAAAGCCCGTGAAGTGGTGAACCTCGTGGTTAGTCAAGTCAATGAGTGCGATTATTGCCTCGCCGCACACAGCGCTATTGGCAAAATGGTTGGCTTCACTGAGGAGCAAGTTCTTGAAGTTCGCAGTGGTAAAGCAAGTTTTGATAAGAAACTCGATATATTGGCGCAGCTCACCAAAAGCATCGCCAGCAATCGCGGTAAAGCGAACCCAATGCTGCTGGAAGCATTTTTTGCGGCAGGTTGGACCAAGGAAAATCTGGTCGATACGATCGTGACCATCGGTGACAAAACGGTGACCAATTACCTGCACTCAACCACCAAAGTGCCGGTTGATTTCCCCGCTGCAGAAAAACTCGCGGCTTAACGTAATCTGGCTAGGTCGTGTCCACACGACCTAGCCAGCCCCCTTTTTTATGGAGAATGATTATGTCATCACTGCAACAAGATTTAGAGGCGTTTAAGGCAGAATTTACTGCCAAGCTGTCCAAAGAAAAAGCCGAGATTATGAGTCGTGCCGATGCAGATCTGGCCGCTACCGACATTTTAGAGCGCGCCTTGAAAGCGGGAGATATGGCACCTGATTTTTTGTTGCCAGATGCAACGGGTCGCAACATTTCGCTCTTTGAGACACTCAAGCAATCACCCGTGATTTTAGTGTTTTATCGCGGCGGTTGGTGCCCGTATTGCAATTTAGAACTTCGCGCTTATCAGCGCCTGCTACCGGAGATTCGTAAAGCGGGTGCTCAGCTCATTGCCATTTCACCACAAACACCCGATGCCTCGCTTTCCACGCAAGAAAAGAATGCGCTCGCCTATCCGGTGCTGAGTGACACGGTGAATGCTACCGCTAAAGCGTTCGGCATTTTGTTTGATATGCCCGCCTATCTTTCCGAGCTTTATGCAAACTTCGGCAATGACCTGACCAAAATCAATGATGCGGGAACATGGGCATTACCGGTGCCGGCAACATATGTCATCGGGCAGGATGGCAAGATTCTCAAAGCCTTTGTTGAAACAAATTATAGTGTTCGCATGGAGCCACAATCGGCGCTTGATGCAATCATCACTGATGGAAGAAAACGCGCCGCTTGATTGAGAAAGTCAGAAAAACGATACTCATGATTCCTATTAAACTCCATTTTTTGGTGCTCAATATTCGCGACTTGGAAAATGGAAAACCGTACCGCAACCAGCAATAAACCCAATCGGAGCCATCTCATGACCACATTATTTGACTCGTTGACGCTAGGTGCATTGACCTTGCCCAACCGCATTATCATGGCGCCACTCACGCGTGGTCGCGCCGATGCGGGAGGTGTCCCCAACGCCATGATGGCGGATTATTACACCCAGCGCGCTGATGCAGGTCTCATTATCAGTGAGGCGACCGCGATCTCGCCGCAAGGGTATGGCTGGCTTGGTGCGCCTGGTATTTGGAATGATGCGCAAGCCGAGGGCTGGAAGCTGGTAACGAAAGCCGTGCATGCGAAGGGCGGGCGGCGCGCGGAGTATGGGCCGGTCGAGTCGCGATGGCCGGGGGGCGCCGATCCGT
>JAIEPI010000103.1 GCA_019749855.1 Rickettsiales bacterium
CTCAATATCATTAAAGCGCGGGCAATAGACGAAACCTGGGGGCAGCGGCTCGAATCCGTGGTGGTATTTTGGCTGCGCCGTGGCAGTGACAGTGGCCAGCGTGCGCCCATGAAACGAACCGGTAAAGGTGATAATCTCACGATGATCGACGGCACGACCCTGATCGGAGGCCCACTTGCGCGCCAGTTTAATCACTGCTTCATTGGCTTCAGCGCCGGAATTACTGAAATAGACGCGCTTGGCAAAAGGCACGGCTTGCACCAGTGCTTCGGCCAGACGAATGGCCGGTTCCGTAAAAAACACATTGCTGGTGTGCCACAACTTACGTGACTGATGATCGAGCGCCGCAAGCAAATCCGGATCCTGATGCCCCAGCCCATTCACGGCAATGCCTGAGCCCAGATCAACGTAATCATTGCCATCAAGGTCCCACAGTATGGAACCTTTACCGTGATCGAGAATCATTTCCCGCGGGCGATAATTAGGAACAAAGAACTCTTTGCCCTTTTTTATCAATTCCTTGGATGGATCACCTTCAGGGGTGACCAGTGGCATTTCGACATTTCGGCGTAACATGAATGTGGTTTCCTCGTATTTCTTGCTGATAAATGGGCACGGATAGTATAGTTACACACTATAGTGGATTCTAACACATTAAGGAATACATGGCTGAGCCTGCCGATGACGATATTTATGCCGCGCTCGACCTTGGAACGAATAACTGCCGCCTACTGATTGCCTATCCATCCTTTCGCATGACGAAAAATGGACGATCCCTCAAGGCAATTGATAGTTTCTCCCGCATTGTCCGTCTGGGCGAGGGAGTCAGTAGCAGCGATGTCCTCTCCGAGGAGGCAATGGAGCGAACGATTCATGCACTGCGTACCTGTCAGCGCAAGTTGGAACGCTATGCGCTGACTCGCACGCGGTTTGTAGCTACCGAAGCCTGCCGACGCGCCGCAAATGCCGCCGAATTCACAAAGCGCGTACAGGATGAGCTGGGCCTCTCGCTGGAAATCATCACCAACGAGGAAGAAGCGCGCCTTGCCTTGCTCGGCTGTTGTTCGTTACTGCAACCAGGAGTGCAACGTGCGCTGGCATTCGATATTGGTGGTGGCTCCACGGAAATCATGTGGGTGGCGACTCCCCCCGCTTATTATGCACAGCAACCGGCGCAATTTCCATTCCATCCCGACCTCATGGGCTGGATGTCCATGCCGTATGGGGTGATGAATCTCTCAGAGCAGTTTGGCCATAATGAGTATGCCTCACTTTATTTTGAGGACATTGTTGCCAAAGTAACGGAGCGGCTTGCGCCGTTTGCAAAAAAACATGCGATCTCGGAGATTCTGGGCGATGTGCCGACACAGTTACTCTCCACCTCCGGCACAGTCACCACACTGGCGGCGGTGCACATGAATCTGCCACGTTATGACCGCTCACGCGTGGACGGCATCAGCCTTCCGGCTGAAAAACTTCGCGCTACCATCGCGCAGTTATTGGCCATGCGCCCCTCCGAGCGTTTCAATCACCCATGCATTGGGCCGGACCGTAGCGACTTCATTATTGCCGGCTGCGCCATTTTAGAGGCATTATTGCGCAGTTTCTCTTTTCCGCAGGTGACCATTGCGGATCGTGGGGTGCGCGAGGGCATCATTATTTCACTGATGTTGCGAGAGCAGGATCAGCAGGAGAGTGCCGCATGAGTAAGATAAAATCAGGGGATGCCCCACTCACATGGCCACAGATTAAAGAGGCGTTGTTGCCATTACTAGCTGAGGGTCAGGTACGGGAGGCTGTTGCGCGTGATGATTTTCGTGTAGTCATGAAGGTACTGACTGAGCTGGCTGATGAGGCACTGCACAAGGTCAGTCCACAGGCCATATATCAGGCGCTGGAGGGCAAACAAGGCGACGATTTAAATAATGCTGCACGAGAATTAATCGAGAATGCAAAAAAAGCCGCGCTGATGAAACACCTTCGCCATGGTTTTCTCATCAGCAATGAATGGCAGATGGTGCCTTATGGTTGAGGGCTTATGAGCAAAGGAACCGGCAAACAATCGGGACGCGGTGGGCAGCGCGATCTCTCGGTGCGCGTGCGCTCGGCGAAAGGCCGCAAAACCTCCTCCACACTGTGGCTGCAAAGGCAGCTCAATGACCCTTACGTCAAGATGGCAAAGCGTGATGGCTATCGCTCACGTGCTGCTTATAAATTGCTGGAGTTGGATGATAAATACCAGCTTTTAAAGCCGGGAATGCGTGTGCTTGATCTGGGAGCAGCGCCCGGGGGGTGGACGCAAGTGGCAGCGGATCGCGTCAAGGCCGCCGATGATAAGGGTTGGGTGTTGGGTGTCGATATTCTGCCCATGCAGCCTGTTCCGCATGCGACCTTGATTGAGCTGGATTTCATGGCGGAAGACGCGCCTCAGCGCATCCGCGAGGCACTGGGTGGCTTAGCAGATATTGTGCTCTCCGATATGGCACCCAACACGACGGGCCATGCTGCCACCGACCATATTCGTATTCTGGCGATGGTGGAAGCGGCGTGCCTGTTTGCGACCGAGGTATTGAAGCCAGGCGGTGCTTTCATTTGCAAAGTACGGCAGGGCGGGATGGAAGGCATGTTACTCACACAACTCCGCCAGCGCTTTACCAAAGCCACGCACGCTAAACCCAAAGCCAGCCGCTCTGGTTCAGCGGAAACATTTTTAGTCGCCACCGGATTTAAGGGTTAACAGGCGCGCTGGAGCCCGTGCGACGCCATAGTCTTTTGTGACGTGATCCAATCTTTTACGGCTTTGTGCAGACGTTTTCTGAAGGCATCAACATCCGCATCATTGTTTTTGTCATATTTTCGGCCTTGTTTAATGTCCATGGCGGCCATTCCGGCAATAATCTGATCGAGAATTTTGCGAGGGGAGTACTCGCCCGTTGGATCGGGCGGCTGCGGCACACTCTGAATCATATGACAAAGTCTTTTTTCAATATGCACGCTAATGAGTGCGATATAATCTTGCATTCGCTGAACCACGTCGGGCGGAGTGAGATATTCAAAGGTTTTGCCATCGCGTTTAGGTACATATTGATCCAATGCGCGATGCTCTCCCGCCAGACGATAAGCTTCAAGGGTAATATGCTGATGCAGCTCTATGAATTCTTCACCTTTCCTGCCGTGCCGATGCAAGTCATGACAGACTTCAAGGATCGCCTGATACATAAGGGCCTGTAGTCGATCCCCCGTGAAACCATACGCATCACTCTGCAAGCCCTTCGCAAGACCAACAAAAAAATCAGGCGTCAGGCGCTTTAACTCCTGATAAAGATCCTGTGCACGCACGCAAACTTCCAGTGGATAACATAAACGAAAAGCCTTGCGATCTTCGTAACTAAGGTGCTCCATAGCGCCACCGTATGACTTCGACGCACAATGTCCAATGTGGATTGCACATGACGAATACCAACGCTGTGCATGGCATGGTTTTCACCTTCAATGATGCCGCAGCATGACACTGTTTTCCTGATAGTGACATTTTCCCATAATCATGCGCTGCATATAGGAAAAAATGGCCTCCGAAAGCTCATCATGCGGGATATGCTCTAAATCAAATTTCTCCTTCATGATCGCCATTTCAGCCGCCATATTGTGAATGACTTCGAGCGGGTTACCGCCCAATGGTCTGGCGGCGCGTGACAATTGAAGCAAATGCTCATCATTCAGATACGATAAGAGAACCTGCGCCTGATGCTCATATTCAACACTTTTTTGAATGACTTTTGCGGGAGGATTTTCCTCCGTCAATTGATCGGTGATTTCAATATGATCAATGATCTCTCTTTTAAGCTCACTCAACAATTCATCGCCAGTAAAGTAGCATTTCAACTTCTGCTCATTCACCGCCACTTCTAGTGCCGCATTCATCACCAGCTCATTAAATGAATCATCTGCACTAAGATGGATATGACTGCGAATTTCCTCTTCCAGCGCCGCCAGCTTCTCCTCCCCCACCTCCTCCAGAATTTGTAATACACGCTGCTCCTGAGTGGGTGTGTAGGCCTTGGTTTGTCGCCAGTATTCCAGATCTGGTTTTTTTTCATTGCTCACGGCTTCACGATGCCAAAGGGCATAACGCTGAACCTCCTCCATCATCTGCTGATGCAGGAATCTCTTTTTTACTGACCAGCCATCTTGTTCAGATTTGGCGACCTCCAAGGCCGACGACTTCAAGGCTTCACGGGCAAGTTGAATATCACCAGCGAACCATGCTTTGGCAATTTTCACTGACAATTTGTCAGGTTGGTGACGGTAATCTGCGATGTTTAAGTGGCCAAGAATCTCGTCTGCTCGTGCTAAACATGCCGCATTGTAGAACGAAATACGCTGAACGGGGGGAGTCGGTTTGTTTGACATCATCATTGTTCATTAATTTTTTAATGAAAATACTGATCGCAGGCTGAAAAACAAGTGACAGAATCATGACAAATGTAGCGTTATGTCTGGGCAAAAGGCCATGCCTGTCGCAGGGCATCATCCAGCTCACCCATAGAAATATGTTGCCCGAGCGCTGCCAGTGAGGTCACGCCAAACTCATGAAGGCCGCACGGCACAATCCCCTCAAAATGCTCAAGATTTGGGTTAACATTGATCGCAACGCCGTGATAACTGACCCCATGACGCACGCGCACGCCCAGCGCCGCGATCTTTGCCTCGGTGTGAGCGGTTTCAACCCACAGTCCTATGCGTCCCTCACGCCGCGCCGCCTGAACGTCACAGGCCGCCAGCGCTTTGATCAGCCATTCCTCTAAGCTCCACACATAATGGCGAAGGTCAGGTGTAC
>JAIEPI010000166.1 GCA_019749855.1 Rickettsiales bacterium
CGAGCTAAGCACGGTCAATACGTTGCTCTTTATCTCGTGTTGGTGCTGGCTTTTGGCAGCCATGTTTTTCCTGCCTATGCCCAAGATGCGGCCCCGCCAGTGCGCGAGCTCAAGCAAACCCGTGCACAAATTGATGCTTCGAAACAGCGTCAGGCGGCGCTGAAAAAGAATCTCGAGGAAATGGAAAGCGGCCTCAATGGCTTGCAAAAAGAAACGGGCACCATTGCCAAAGCGCTAAAAAAGAACCAGCAGCTTGCCCATGATAGCGAGTTGCAACTGATGGAGCTTGAGCGCGAGGCGACAGCTAAACAAACGGTGATCACGCGTCGTCGCAAAGATGTGGCCGCATTGCTCGCCACGGTGTTGCGTATCTCACAGGTGCCACCCTACGCTGTTTTTGCGATGCAGGATGGTCTTGAATCACAGATACATGCCTCACGCGCGCTAGGTCTCACCACCCGATCGATAAAAAAAGAAACGGATAGGCTGTCAGTGCAGTTACGGCAAATGGCGGCACTGCGAGCTGAGATAGCCCGCGAGCAGCAGGCGTTAAATCTCAAACAACAGCGGTTGGAACTCCAGCGTGCCTCTTTGGAGGATCATGTGACGGATCGCCGCCGAATGATGGAAACACTGCATACGGAAGAACTGCAGGAACAACAGCGTATTTCTCAGTTGACGCGGCAATCAAAAGATTTGGAATCTCTGGTGACATCACTGGAAGCGGCGCGCGATAGCCAGCTTAGTGAACAGTATAACGCCATCGGACTGCCGCAACTGAAACCCGCGCCGCCGACTAATCTCCAGAAAAATGCGGCCAGTGATGCGGCCAGTGATGTTGTGGCGCCCCCTGCCGTGCAATCGGCGCCGCGACGCCGTCAGGAATATGATCTGGCACGCGCCAAGGGAGCGTTAGCTTTGCCGGTGGCGGGCACGCTGTCTGGACGCTATGGCCAGCAACAAGCCAGTAACGATACGCTCAAGGGACTGCTCCTGTCCACACCCTCACAGGCAGTCGTCACCACTCCCTACGGTGGCGAAGTGATGTTTACTGGCCCGTTCAGGGATTATGGCCAGATGGTCATTATCAGGCATAGTCACCGCTTCCACACATTGCTGGCGGGACTGAGCCGGATTGATGTCGCGGCGGGACAGTTTCTATTGGAAGGCGAACCGATTGGTGCTATGGGTGATGAACAGGAAGACCGCCGCCTTTACGTTGAATTACGCGAAAATGGGAAGGCAGTCGACCCGGCACCCTGGTTCGGTGGGGTGCCACGCCTAGCACGCAACTAGCATGTCTCATGTTGTGTGAGTGGCGTTTTCAGCCGATCAATGTACAAGGAAATCTATGTCACTCAGCCTCATTTGCCCATCTTTTCGCTCCGGTATTATTGCACTCTTTTTAAGTACATCTCTGGTTGTTGCCCCTGCCTGTGCGCTTGAGAAGGCAGCCGCCCCGACCGCTGACGCCAGTGATACGTACGAGATGCTGAATCTCTTTGGCGATGTGTTTGAGCGTGTGCGCAAAGATTATGTGGAAGAAGTCACCGATAAACAGCTCATTGAATCAGCCATCAATGGCATGCTCACCGCGCTTGATCCGCATTCGGGCTATCTTAATGAGCAAAGTTTCAAAGAAATGCAGGTACAGACCCGCGGTGAATTTGGTGGACTGGGCATTGAAGTGACCATGGAGAATGGTCTGGTCAAAGTTGTCTCACCGATTGATGACACGCCAGCGTTTAAAGCCGGAGTGCATGCTGGTGATTATATCAGTGAGATTGACGGTGAAGCCGTCATGGGACTCACTCTCTCAGAAGCCGTTGAGAAAATGCGTGGCTCCGTGGGAAGCAGCATTAAACTCACGATTCTACGCGAGAATGCATCCGAGCCATTGATGCTCACCCTGACACGCGATCTGATCCGCATTAAGTCTGTGCGCTCGCATCCCGAAGCGGATATTGGCTATGTTCGCGTCACCTCATTTTCTGAACAAACATCAGAAAACATGGTGGACGCCATTCGTAAAATGCGAAAAGATAATTCTAAAATGAAAGGGTTGGTTCTTGATTTGCGAAATAACCCAGGTGGTCTGCTGGATCAGGCAGTGTCGGTTTCTGATGCGTTTCTTGACCATGGCGAAATCGTCTCTACCCGTGAGCGCGACCCTAACAACACCAAGCGTTATTCCGCCACTAAGGGGGATGTCATTGATGGCTTGCCGATGGTAGTGCTGATAAATCAGGGATCAGCCTCAGCATCTGAAATTGTGGCCGGTGCCCTGCAGGATCATGACCGTGCCATTATCATGGGCGTGAAATCCTTCGGTAAAGGTTCGGTGCAAACAGTGATTCCGCTGCGTGAGCATGGCGCTATGCGCTTAACCACTTCGCGTTATTACACCCCTTCGGGTCACTCGATTCAGGCGAAAGGCATTACGCCTGACATTGAGGTGGAACAGGCAAAAATCTCAAAACTAGAGGAATCGTCTCTGATTGGCATACGCTCGGAAGCGGAGTTGCGTGGACGATTAAGCAATCCAGAGGATGAGCAGAACGCCAAACCTTCGCGGACTGCTCCCCCTGCTTCGTCCATCAAAGACGGCAAGCCAATCGATCCCAAGTTATTGACCGTGGGCGGTATGACAAAAGACGATGATTTTCAGCTGGCGCGGGCGCTTGATCTGTTGCGAGGCATTGCCATCTATCATTCGCACGAGCAGACGCAATCGAAGTAGCGCACGGACGGAGCCAGGCTGCGTCTTGCGTATATAGAGGAAATGAGTATGGCCATTGCCGGTTCCGCAAAGTATCCGTTTCCGCTGATCTTGCTGGCAACCTTGGCCGCTGGTTTGCTGGCAAGCTGGTTGCTCATGTTTTTTATGCTGCTGGGTCAGGGAGAAACGCTCAAGCTTCAGGCAATGGCTGAGGGACGCTACGCCCGTATTGATCTGGCCACGGGCAGAGTGGACGGGAATTTGGTGTCATTGAGTCCGAAGGTATCTGACACCGCAGCCCCCGCGAACCCGACACCGCCAAGCGACGGGGCTTCTGGCAACGCGCCGCTGGCCAGTGAGCCGCCAGTGCCTGCCGAACCCTTGGTGGATGTGGCAGGCGTTCCACCCTTAACAGACAATGGCGTGCCCCCTGAAATTGCAGTGACTACGCTGCCGGATGCGACCGTGGCATCCACCCCACCCGTGGCGGTGAGTGCCACGCAGCCTGCGCCGGTGCGTACAGTGCGCGCACCGCTCAATACCGCACCGAATACTGCACTCAATGAAACCGTGGGCCCTTTGATTCTGCCGAAGAAAGCAGAGGATGGGTTGCGCCCCGCTGACTATTATAAAAAGCCTTTCACACGCACCAAAGACACACCGGAAATCGCGGTGGTGATCCGTGATCTCGGCTTGCATGCTGGCTATACAAACGCGGCTGTAGCACTGGATGAATTTGTGACGCTCAGCTATTCACCTTATGCCCCAAAACTGCTTGCTCAATCCACAGCGGCGCGTGCGGCGGGCCATGAGTTATGGCTGCAGGTGCCCATGGAGCCTGAGGGCTATCCCGCCAACGATGCCGGACCCTATGCGTTATTGCGAACTGACTCCGCAGAGGCCAATCTTGATCGTTTGCATCAGGTGATGAGCACGGCGACCGGTTATGTTGGATTGGTGGCGCCACCGGCTGAGATTTTCTCATCCGGTAATATGATTGGTCCATTGGCGGACGATATAAGCGCTCGTGGATTGCTGCTGCTGCAGCATCAGGCCGTTACCACTCTGCCACGGCTGGATGACACGCTCGTGGCGGTGAGTCGTACTGTGCAGCCAACCACCACGCCTGAGCAACTCCGCCTGATGCTGAGCGAGCTGGAATCTATTGCACGCACACGCGGTTTTGCGGTGTTGTCATTGCCACCTTCGCCAGGGTTGCTGGCCGAGTTACCCATCTGGCTGGACTCTCTGGCGGAAAAAAAGCTTTCACTGGCGCCGCTGTCAGCGGTGGCAGTGTTAAAAACCGATCAACCGTGAATAGTAGCATGTTGCAACCCGCCGCTCTTTCGCTTCCGTATCGCATGGGCGTGGGCCTCATGTTGTTGAATGAACATCAACAGGTGTTTGTGGGTCGCCGGATTGATCAGCGCTCCGAGGCATGGCAAATGCCGCAGGGCGGCATTGACGCGGGTGAGGATCCGCGCACGGCCGTATTTCGTGAGATGGAAGAAGAGATTGGCACTGCGCAGGCAGAAATTTTGGCAGAGTCAGACGGCTGGCTCGATTACGATTTGCCCGTGCATCTGGTGCCAGAATTATGGGGTGGAAAATATCGCGGCCAAAAGCAGAAATGGTACCTGATGCGCTTTCTGGGACGCGACGCCGACATTAACTTGCAGACCGCGCATCCTGAGTTTTTTGAGTGGCAATGGGCGAATCCCCAGCAATTGCCACAACTCATTGTGCCCTTTAAGCGCGAACTCTATCAGCGGATATTGAACGAATTTGCGCGCTACCTGTAGCGGCTATTTTCACCAGAAAGCGAAACACTACACCGCATCCTTATCCAGCGGCCCGACGTTTTCTTCAGGCCCCAGCACCAGCTCATTATGCGCGGCACCCGCAGGGATCATCGGATAAACGTTCTCATTTTGATCAACCACCATGTCCACAATCACCGGCCCGTCATGCTCCAGCATACGCAGGATGGTCGCATCCACCTCTTCCATATTGGTGCAACGCAAGCCAAGCATGCCATAACATTCCGCCAGTTTGACGAAATCCGGCAGTGATTCCATATAGGATTCGGAATAGCGGCAGCCATGGAACATTTGCTGCCACTGGCGCACCATGCCCATATAGCGGTTG
>JAIEPI010000074.1 GCA_019749855.1 Rickettsiales bacterium
TTTTGAGCGTAACTCCACACGCACCCGCGTCTCTTTTGAAGCGGGCATGCATGAAATGGGCGGCCAGGCCATTAACCTCACCGCGAATGATCTGCAATTGGGGCGCGGCGAAAGCGTGGCGGATACCGCACGGGTGTTGTCGCGCTATGTTGATGCCATCATGATGCGCGGTGATCATGCTAAAGTCGCTGAGCTGGCGGAATATGCCACGGTGCCGGTGATTAATGGCCTCACCGAGCGCGTGCACCCCTGCCAGCTGATGGCGGATATTCTGACGTTTGAGGAACATCGCGGCCCGATCCGCGGCAGTGTCATCGCATGGGTGGGTGACGGCAACAACGTCGCCAATTCATGGATTACGGCAGCCGTGAAATTCGGCTTTACGCTGCGAATTGCCTGCCCACCGGAACTGGCACCATCACCTGATTACATGGCGTTTGCGCGAGCGCACAATGCGAGCGTTTATCTCACCGATGACGCCGCGGAAGCCGTAAAAGACGCCGATGCGGTTACCACCGATACCTGGGTTTCGATGGGTAATGAAAACAGCGAAACACGGCGACGCTTGCTCACGCCCTATCAGGTGGACGCGGCGCTGATGGCGCAGGCCAAACGCGAGGCAATTTTTCTGCATTGTCTGCCCGCGCATCGCGGTGAAGAGGTGAGCGCCAGCGTGATTGACGGGCCGCATTCCGTGGTGTGGGATGAGGCGGAAAACCGCATGCATGTGCAAAAAGCCATCCTGCATTGGTGTGTGGGGAATTAGAGTGTGCGCCAATGATAGCTATACCCTTACAGGCATTACCCTTTGCATCCCAATACATTAATGCCTTCAAAACAATAATTAACCAATTTTTCAGTCTTTTGCAGGTATATTGTAAATAAGCGGAAGCTTGTTTCATCGTAATGCGGGGAAATATTCTATGACGGCTCCTTATTCTGAACAGGCGCGTCAGAATTTCCTCTTTACCTATTACTCTTTGGAATTCGTTCCTCAGTCAATTGTAGAAGCGCAATTTCCTCAATCCCTCGTCCCCCGTTCTGCTGAATGGCAGCAAGCCTTAAACAAGCATTTTGAGGCGATAGAGGAGGCTTTGAGGCTGACATTGCAGCAAACAAATCCCCAAGAGCGACAACTGCTTTTAAACAATATGCTGCAGCGTCTAGAGCAAAGCGACCAAGGCCAGACAATTGGATTGAGTTCTGAAACGTTAAGAGATGTTTATTTACCTTTTGTTGAAAACTATGCAACGCGTTTTCGCCAGGCACACTCGGAGGGACAACAATACTTTGAAGCATATCTTTCGACGCAGGGAGATTTTTTTCGTCCGGCGCAAACATACGAAGAAAGCGCGGCACAGAACTACGTAGCGGAGCGTTTCCCAGCCTCCAAACCGCATGGAATTGGCGTGCGTATGGGTGAATATGCAGTAGTGCGGAGGAATGACTTGGACGCACCTGATTTCATTGCCACTGACTATCTTTTTGATTGTCAGGCTCTGGTTCTTACAGGGCAAGCCGATGGGCAGCCGCGAATAACCGTTGTGGCCCATATTGATGCGATTACCAACCCAAGCATGGCAGTAACAGAACTGCTTACGAATTTTCCTGCAGGCTATCGTATTGAAGCAGGGATTTTTAGCAGCAGCCGGTCCCTCGACTCTGCAACCAATGGCATGATGGTTAATCCTTATCTAGCAATCGATCTCATGCAAACTTTGAGGCAATCAGGGCGCATCGATCATATGGCTCATCAATTGAATAATTCCACAACTGTCGCAGTGGATACCCGCACGGGCCGTATTCTTACGGCAAATACACCTGAAGATCGGCAAACGGGCTACCGCATAGATGACGAGCTACCGATCACCGTCTCCTTTGCCTCAAATGTTGAAGGGTATGAACGGCACCACAGGGCACAGCAAAGTGATCGCCTTCTTCTGTGGAACCAACTATCAATTATCTCTGAAAGCCAATCTTTTCTGCCATCCGGGCAACTCGTTCGTGCATTTTCATCGCACGAACCACCTCTTGAAGAACCCTCACTGCGCCGTGATCTTGAGCGAGCTGGCGAAGATGGTGCCATTACACATGATGAGTTATCTTTGGCCGTTCGTAGAATCGGAACCGTTCTCTCACGTGAAGGCTTGTGTTATCGTCTCGAGGAGCAAGGTGGCGACTTGACTATAGAGATTAGAAATTCCAGTCGAGATATTGCATCGCATAATTTACCGCGTGAAATTTCACCCCATGCCGGCACGGGCAGCTGCCCGATTCTTTGATGAAAATCTGTTTTTCTATTTATTTCCACTATTTTACTGGAAAGGTCGAAGCCGAAAACTGCATGGAAGCGGAAAACCGCATGCATGTGCAAAAAGCGATCCTGCACTGGTGTGTGGGGAATTAAAAATCCAACGCTGGATGCGTGGACTGTTGCGGAATTTCTTTGATCTCGCTCTCTAATATGCCGGAAGCCCTGTTAACCTTCGCCTCCAGTTGTACAACTCGGTCAAATCTGTAAACTTAAAAAAGATGTCAAATGGAGCGCCCCATGAGAATTCAATCTTGGTTAATAGCGATAATGCTCTTGGCGATGACTGCTTGCACCCCCCTTGAGGTGCCACCCAACCAGATCGCGAGCATGGACGAGAATCAGGCTTGCGACCTGTACAATAGAGCGTTTCTCACCACCCAGACGCAGATCGTTCTTGAGCAGCATATTTTACGCCATCGCTTTGATTGCCACCCTGATCACCTGACCTGCACCTCCTACGGCTTACAACGCGGCTACAACGAATATGCCGGATGCCGCTTGCAGCTCCGTCAGGAGAACGCCGATCGCGAGATGGTGGAGCGCGCAGAAAGGCGTGAGCGAGATCGTGAACGCGAGCGAGACCGTGAACGCGAGCGTGAACGTGATCGGTAACTCATGTTGAAACAGCGTTCTGTGCGCCTAGAAAGATAATCCTGCACTGGTGCGAGGGGAGTTAGCGTTTAGCTACGTTGTGGAGATGCTGTTATGAAAAGCTGTTCCGCTACAGCCAAGGCATGGTTTGCATTGGACGTGTTGTATCGCTTAATGCCATGTTCGCCCTTACTGAAATGCGCGCACAATTCCTCGGCGAAATAACGCGGCACTTCAATCATGCTTTTGATGTCGCTACTGCCATTGCCCTGAGCAACCGAGATATTCACAGATTGACATAAAGGCGTCATGTTAAAATGAATACTGCCTTGAAGCTGCGTGAGGGCGAGCATTTGTTCCAGCACGCGGTGATCTTTTGGAATGATAAACGCCGTATTCTCACCTTCGGCAAAAATAATAGACGCGCCACGCAATGCTTCTTTGTAGGAGTGAATATGGCCATCAAGCTCAGGGCTTAATGCAGCCGGTCTTTTCGCTTGCTTGACACGATGCGCCGCCATACGTAGGCCTTGCGAAAACCCCTGTGGATATTGCTGGCCGCCCATGCGATCCGGATCACCCGCAGGCGACAGGTCGATCACTGGCGAACTTCCGATGGCTGCCACATCAAGCCCCTCGCGCTCCATCGCTGCCAGCATTGCTTCAGTATTCCTAGGATCAATACGTGCCATTGGGTCACTCCTTTTTTTAGCTATTTATATCGTTGGCAGCGCCGATTTGTATGACGATTCGATGAAATTTTTATGCCTGCGGGCAATCCCTTCATTGAAAGTGCACTGGTTTTTTAGGCATTTGTGCCTTATAATTGCTTAATGAATCCAACCTCCACCTCCCCTGAGATTGGCCTGATACGGCATGAAGATGTGGTGCAGCCCTTTATGCTGCATAAATCCTCCGTGCGCGGGCGCATGGTGCGCCTCTCACCCGTGATGGACACGATTCTCTCACGGCATGACCATCCGGCGGTGGTAAAAAAATTGCTCGGTGAGCTGCTGACGCTGGCGGCCATGCTGTCGGCTAATTTACCGGAAACAGGCATTTTGACACTGCAAGCCAAAGGCGATGGCCCCATCCGTTTTGTGGTGGTGGATGCCGTGCATGGCGGTGGCCTACGTGGCTACGCAGACCTGGCCGAGGGCAGCCATGCGGCGCTGGAAGCTTTATCTGCATCGGAGGAAACAGCGGATCTGGCGGCACTGATGGGCAGCGGTTATCTCGCCATCACCCTTGATGTGGGGTATGGCGAGCCCTATCAGGGCATTGTACCGCTGGAAGGCGATTCCATGGCGGATGCCGTGCAGCATTACTTCACGCAGTCGCAACAGATTGATGTGTTGTTTAACCTCGCCGTGCATAGCCGGACTGCTAAAGACGGGCATAAGCAGTGGTTAGCTGGCGGCATTATGCTGGAGCGGATGCCTGAGGAAGGCGGCATTCCGCTGGAGCCGCAGGAAGGCAGTCGCGTGTTTCGCGCGCAACCGATTTCGGCAGAAGAAAGCCTGCATGGCTGGAGCTATAATGCGCTGCTGGTGGAAACAGCCACTGAAGAAGAGCTGCTCGATCCGCATCTGGCACCCTCTGCCCTGCTCTATCGCTTGTTCAATGAGGCCGGTGTGTGGGTGCACGAAACCAAAACGGTGAGCGCCCATTGCCGCTGCTCGCGCCAGAAAATAGCAGGGGTCCTGACCAGTCTTGGTAGCGCAGCATTGCAGGATATGAAAGAAGATGGCGTGATCCGTGTCACCTGTCAGTTCTGCAATCACGAAGAGATTTTCGCTGACGCAGACATCACAGCGCCTCCGGTTTAAATCGTTCCGACACATCGCCTTTTGAGACTGGCGGCGGTAGGGTTGTCGCATGCGCCTGTTTATCTCCCGTAAGCTACGAGCTTTTATCCCGCGCTCCACTGCATGGCGGCGAACGATCGGCCTGCTGTTATGCGTGAGTGGCTT
>JAIEPI010000192.1 GCA_019749855.1 Rickettsiales bacterium
CCGATGCAGGCAGCAGAAGGGTTAATTTCGCTCCCGCTAGAGAAACTTAGGGAGCTACTTAGTTTTATTATCCCTAATGATAATGACTATGTGCCCATTCCTAGTCCGAAGAATACAAACTTATCTTCGTTAGAGCTTTGGCGACACGCTTATTCAAATGTTTCCAGAATTTGTGAACAAATTTACTCAACGGAATGGTTTATAAAAAATCATCCGGAAGTTTCATTGCCAGATTTTATTAGTACAGTAACGTCCGAAGATGCTATCAATGCAGTTGAGAATCACATTGAAGCTAATAGTGATTACTTTAATGATTCCGACAGCTATTTTACATTTGATATTTATAAAGCCTCTGCGTCGATGTTTCAGGACTGGGTTAATTATTACCCACAACTACTAAAAGCAAAAACAAATGAAGAGCTTGTCAGAGAGTTACGCGGATTAGTGGCGTACCAATTTGAAGGATTGCCGCAATTAGATTTATCAAAATTTCCCGCTGGTGACCAAATCGCGCAAGATCCGTTAATTACTAACGAAGGAATGCGAGAGGTCTTTAATGAAGAGATGGCAAAGCTTCCTGAAGCGTTGCGTGAAACGCTAAGGCAAATGAATTTTCAAACATTTTCACCGCAACCGGACTTAAAGAATTTATTTAGAAATTTTGATTTTCATCCCGAGGAATTAGCCGATCAATTGCGCTCAACCGGTGCCGATCATCTGCCCTACGAACTCCTTTACCCGATCCGCCCGGCGCATCCTCATTCCGATCGGCGATATTCGCCTACAGAAAACTGTACGGATCTACATCAATGCGGACGGATACATTCGCCGGTAGCGATGCAGCTTGCACCCAAGCCATAAGCAGCGATTGCAGCGCCGTGGTTTTTGGGGCCTGCACCAGTAAGCGATGGCGGTAGCGGTTACGCAGCTTGTAGAGCGGAGCCGGAGCCGGCCCCAGCACCTGCACACCCGCCACACTCGGTGCGGTGCGCGCCAGAATTTGCGCCGCTCGCTGCGCTGCTTGCTCATTGGTTGAATCGATGATGAGTGCGGCCAGCCGTCCGTAAGGTGGCAGCCCTAACTGGCGGCGGCTCAGCGTTTCCATCGCTAAGAACCCCTCCTTGTCGCCACGCACCAGCGCCTGCATCACCGGATGCTGCGGCTGGAATGTTTGAAGCAGCACGCGGCCTTTAACATCCGCGCGCCCTGCCCGCCCCGCTAGTTGATGGAGCAATTGCCAGGTGCGCTCACAAGCGCGCAAATCACCGCCAGCCAGCCCTAAATCACCATCGACAATCCCGACTAATGCGAGGCCAGGAAAATGATGCCCCTTGGCCAGCAGCTGCGTGCCGATGATGATGTCCACCGCGCCTTGCTCAATCTGAGAAATGGCATGCGAGATGTCACGCGGTGATTTCATCGTCTCGCTGGAGAGTGTGAGCAGCCGTGCCTGTGGAAAAATCTCCAGCACCTCCTCCTGCAACCGCTCTATTCCCGGCCCACAGGCCGCCAGATGCTCAGTGTCATGGCAGCTGGGGCAGCGTTGCGGGGATGGCTCCTGATAGCCGCAATGGTGGCATTGCAGGGTATGCTTCTGCTTATGCCACACCAGCCAGCTGGAGCATTGCGGGCAGGCAAAGCGATGACCACAGGTGCGACAGAGCAATAACGGCGCGTAGCCTCGTCGGTTGAGAAATAACAACGTTTGATGTCCGGCGGCCAATGTTTGCGCCATCGCTTGTTTCAGTGTTTCCGAGACCCAGTGTTGCGCCGGCAAAGCTTCGGTGCGCATGTCAATCGGCTGCACCGACGGCAGCGCCTGCTGGTGGTGGCGCTGGCGCAGTTCCACTAACGCATATTTACCTTCTTTTGCATTAATCAGGCTTTCCAGTGAAGGGGTGGCCGAGGCCAGAATCATCGGGATGTTTTCATGACGCGCCCGCACCACCGCCATGTCGCGGCCCTGATAAATCACCCCGTCCTCCTGCTTATAGGAGGCGTCATGCTCTTCATCCACGACGATCAATCCTAAATCGGCATAGGGCAAAAACAAGGCAGAGCGCGCGCCAACAATCAGTTGAACCTCGCCGGTTGCCACCCCACGCCATGTCCGTGCGCGTGCGCCTTCAGCGATTCCCGAATGCCACACCTGCGGGGCCATGCCAAAGCGGCGCTCAAAACGAGCGATCCATTGTACGGATAAGGCAATTTCCGGCAACAACACCAGCACTTGCTTTCCGAGGGCGAGTGCCGCTTCGACCGCCTCGAAATACACCTCCGTTTTGCCAGACCCCGTCACCCCATCGAGCAACGTGACGTGAAATCCGCCACCCACCCGTCCCACCAGCTGCGCCGCGACCGAAGATTGTTCCGTGGTCAATTCCAGCACTTGTGGCGGCGCACGCCGAGCGATGATTGCTTGCGCTGGACGCTCATGTTGCTCGAGAAGCCCCGCCTTGACCATGGCAGTGATTACCGATCGACTGACCTGACTCGTCTGAAGCAATGCCTCCGCTGTGAGGGTCTGATCGCGCAGCGCGTCCAGCACGCGCTGGCGTTGTGGGGTTACTTTTAGTGCGTGTCCATCCGAGAGCGGAGCGGCAGTGAAGACCGCCTCTTTTTTCCCTTCACTGAACAGTCCAGCTTTTGACAGTGCCAGCTTCAGCACCATGCCGCGTGAGGCACAGCCATACCATGCCACCCATTCCAGAAACTGGCGCATGGTATCACGCATGGGGGGAATGTGGTCAGCCACCCGCACAATGGATTTAACTTTCTGCGGTGAAACCTGCGACCCTTCCAGTGACCACACGACCCCGAGTATTTCCTTGTTCGACTTCCCCAGCGGAACCATCACATAGCTGCCGAGCGTTACCTCCACAGGCTCAGGCACATGATACTCAAAGGGCGCGTCCATCAACAGAGGCAACAGGACCTGAACAGAGCGAGAGTGCTTTGAAGATGGTGCGGAATTCATTCTGTCATTGTCCTCATGAACCAACATCCTAAAGAGTTTCGTGCGCATATACCACCCAGCCCACGGCATATCCATTTAATGCAATCATTGACTATCGCCCCGCACACAGGCATGGAAAGGGATGTGTTAAGCATGGACAAGCCTGTTCGGGCCAGATTTGTGCATGTATGAATGTTTAGCCCCTTTTTGGAAACACCCCATGAAATTCTTTGTTGATACCGCCGATACAAAAGACATTGCTGAGCTGGCCGCCACCGGCTTGCTTGATGGTGTCACCACCAACCCGTCCTTGATTGCCAAGTCCGGGCGTAAATTTCTCGATGTGATTGTTGAGATCTGCAGCCTGGTTCAAGGCCCCGTCAGTGCGGAAGTGGCCGCCATCGATTATGACGGTATGATCCGTGAGGGCGAAATTCTGGCGAATATTGCGGAGAATGTCGCCATTAAAGTACCCCTCACCCTTGATGGTTTACGCGCCTGCCGCCACTTTGCCGATAAGGGACGGCAGGTGAATGTGACGCTGTGCTTCTCGGCGGCGCAGGCGATTCTGGCGGCGAAGGCGGGTGCTGCGTTTGTCTCGCCGTTTGTGGGGCGCCTCGATGATGTGGGACAGGATGGTTTGAGCCTGATTGAAGAAATCTGCACGATTTATAATAACTACCCAGATTTCACCACGGAAGTGCTGGTAGCTTCGGTTCGTCACCCCATCCATATTGTGGAGTCTGCGAAGATTGGTGCGCATGTTGCCACATTGCCGCCGTCAGTGTTGCGCGCTTTGGTCAATCATCCGCTAACCGATAAAGGCCTGGCTGCCTTTGTGAAGGACTGGCAATCCACCGGACAAACCATTGCGTGAGCGAAATGGCGGAAAACGAAGCACCGCGAAATAGTACGCGCCTCTCTGAGGCGAGCGTATTGCATTATTTGCAGGAGCATCCTGACTTTCTCAGCCGTCACCCTGAACTGTTTGAGAAACTGGTGCCGCCGGAGCGTCAGACAGGCGAGAAAATCTCAGACTTTCAGCAGTTTGCTATCAAGAACCTGCAGCAACGCGTGAAGAAGGTCGAAACGCATTTCGCCCATGCCGTCACCTACGCACGTGACAATCAATCGGCGCAGGGACAGATCCATGAAGCGGTGTTGCAGGTCATTGCCGCACGCGGGCTGGAAGCATTGCTGGAAACGCTGACACAGGACATGCAGCTTATTTTTGATGTTGATGTGGTGCGTCTTGGCTTGGAATCCGAGATCGCTGATCTGTATGAAAGCTACCATCCCGAGGAGCATTATTCGGGTCTGGTTTTTATCGGTGCCGGTGCTACCGAGGTTTTTTTTGGCGAGAAGCAGGTGTTGCTTTTCGCCGACACTGAAGCGCAAGGCGGTTTCCTGATTGATGAGCTGTTTCATAATTGTCAGCGTCTGGCCCTCTCCTGCGTGTTGTTACGCCTCCATTTACCGATGTTACAGCGCAATGCAGTGATAGGGTTTGGTGTCCGCATGGCGGGGCGCTATGATGCAACGCAGGCCATCGACCTGTTGAGTTTTTTGGCTAAAGTCATGGCGCAAAGGTTAGATACATGCCTGTACGAAAACGGCGTCAGTCTGTAGTTTTGTCGCTGGATGTGGTGGCGATGATGCTGACGCCTTGGGCGGATTATCTCTCCAACATTCGTCGTTACGCAGCCCCAACCGTTGCGGCTTATCTTTCGGATGCAAAAGAGTTTCTTGGCTTTATTCAATCTTATAAAGGCGAAGAGGTTGATTTCGCCCACTGCGCCACTTTAACCGTGAGCGATTATCGCAGTTGGATGGCGTCACGCGCACGCGCGGGACTCTCAGCGACATCTACCATGCGGGCGCTCTCAGCCGTTCGATCTCTGCATCGCTATTGGCAGCGTGAGGGACGCCCCATGAGCAGCGCTATTTTTGATGTGAGTATCCGTCCCAAAGGCATTCGCGTGCCCA
>JAIEPI010000090.1 GCA_019749855.1 Rickettsiales bacterium
TGGATGATGTGAGTCTGGTGGGCGTCTGCCCGCACATGGTACTGGGTGATCCGCTCGCCATACAACGTCCGCAAAATGCGATGATGGATCAGAATGGTTATTTCTTCACCTGGCCCGGGCAGAAAGTGCAAATTGGCAAGCAAATTGAGCTGAACGATAATCGACTGACCATCAATGCCATTTGCGATGTGATGCCGACCTTTTTTACCTTCCCCATCCTGTATGTTTCGTATGAGACCGCACTGGAAATCACCCCACCCGGGCGTAAAAAACTCCCGTTTGTCCTTGTTAAAGCCGCAGAGGGTGAAAATATAGAGGCGCTGAAAGCGCGCATTACCGAGCAAACAGGCCTGCAGGCATTGACCAAAAACGAGTTTGCATGGCGCAGCATCAACTATATTTTAGAGCGCACGGGTATCCCGATTAATTTTGGCATCACCATCGTGCTGGGGGTGATTATTGGGGTGGCCATTACGGCGCAGACATTCAATATCTTTATTGTTGAAAATATGAAGCAGTTTGCCGCACTGAAAGCCATTGGCGTGACCAACCGTCAGTTACTGTCCATTGTGATGACACAGGCGGGCATTGTGGGCGCCACCGGCTATGGGCTGGGCATCGGCTTCACGGCGATCTTTTTTGCCGCCACCGCCAACACGCCAGCCCTCAAAGGCTTTGTTCTGCATTGGCAGATTATGGCAGGCTCGGCGGTAGTGATTGCGCTGATTATTCTATTTTCCATTACCTTCAGCCTGCGCCGTGTGTTTACCCTTGATCCCGCCTTGGTGTTCAGGGGATGAGTATGATTGCGGCACAGGTCGAGCATCTGGATAAGGACTTCCCCGTCGGCGATGAAAATGTGCGCGTGCTGCATGATATTTCGCTGGATGTTCGTATGGGGGAACTGACCATGCTGGTCGGGCCATCCGGTTGCGGCAAGACAACGCTGATTTCTATCATGTCCGGTATTCTGTCAGCCACGCAAGGCACGATTCGCATCATGGATACCTCACTCGGTGGCATGAAGGATCGCCAGAAAGTACTGTTTCGGCGTGTGCATATCGGCTTCATTTTTCAACAATATAATCTACTGCCCGCTCTCACCGCCGCCGAGAATGCTGCGATTCCACTAATTGCAGCCGGTATGGAATTTCATCAAGCCACCCGACAGGCCGCTGCGTTGCTTGAGACCATTGGCATGAAGGGGCAGACCGAGAAATTGCCGCGCCAGCTCTCTGGCGGGCAACAGCAGCGCATCGCCATTGCACGTGCGCTGGTGCATCATCCTCAGCTGGTGGTGTGCGACGAGCCAACAGCCGCACTGGATGCTAAAACAGGGCAATCGGTGATGGAGATTCTGCGCGACATTGCCAATGACACCTCACGCGCGGTGCTGATTGTGACGCATGACAGCCGCATTTATCGCTTTGCGGATCGCATCATCGAAATGAGCGACGGACGCATTGTAGGTGATTTCACACCGGATCAGTTTACACATAAGGAGTAAAGAATGACGGGTATTTTTAAGCGAACTTATGGCTGGAAGCTGCCGATTATCGGCGCATTGGGATTGATCTTTGCACTGGTATCTGTCCTGAATCGCCCGTCCGCTGAAGTCAGAGAGCCCCTCACCCCACCCCCACAATCGCAGTTTGATGCCTCCATTGCTGGCATTGGTGTTGTGGAGCCAAAAAGCGAGCTCATCAGCCTCGGCGTTGAATTGCCTGGCGTCGTGCGGCAGGTGCATGTAGCGGTGGGAGATAGCGTGACGCGTGGTGCACCGCTTTTTTCACTCGATCAACGCGACATAGACGCACAGATCACCACACTTAACGCGGCACTGGAGAGCGCAAAAATTCAGGCCAGCGATACAAAAGCACAGTATGATATGGTCGCCAGCATCAAAGACAAACGCGCCGTCGCCCGCGATGAGGTCAACCAGCGCAAATATGCCCAGCAACTGGGACGTGCGCGCGTCAATGAGATCAAGGCGCAGATCGCGCAGCTTCAAACAACGAAAGCTCGCCTGACCGTGAAAGCACCGATTGATGGTCGGATTCTGGCCCTGAATGTTCGCCCGGGTGAATTTGCCAGCGCAGGACCGCTGAGTGAGCCGCTGGTTCGCATGGGCGATGTCAGCCAGCTTTACGTGCGCGTTGAAATTGATGAGGAAAACGCTCATCGGATCAAAGCAGACAGTCAGGCGGAAGCACTGCGTCGCGGTGACACCAGCACGCGCATCCCGCTGAGTTTTGTCAGGTTTGAGCCCTACATTCGCGCCAAGCAGAATCTGGCCGTCTCGGCGCAACGCGTGGATACGCGAGTGCTGCAAGTGCTCTACGCGCTGCCCGATCACATGGATGCGGCTTTTGTGGGCCAGCAAATGGATGTGTTTATCTCCAACCCTGACGCTAAAAAAGGGACGTGAGATGAAGCGTTTACTGCCTGCTTTGCTCACTAGCGCTATGTTGTTGACCGCGTGTGCACCGCTGGAGAAGCTATTTTCGAGCGCCGCCTCGCCGCAGGATGTATCACTCACGCTCAGCGAGAAACAGCAATGGTGGCGAGTGTTTCATGACCCGCTGATGGATCAGTTAGCGCCGCAGTTGCTTGAGCAAAACATTGACCTGAAAATAGCGCGAGAGCGAGTCGCGGAGGCACGTGGCCTTGAACGTGTGGCGAATGCCGGATTTTTTCCCGATCTGTCGCTAAGTGGCTCGGCAACCCGCTCCAATAACGCGTTTTTCGTGAGCAAGCCAATCAGCACCGAGCAGGTGGGGTTTGATGCGTCGTGGGAAGTGGATCTGTTTGGTCGCATTGCCGCACAATCGGATGCGGCCAGCTCACGCCTGCGTGCACAGGAATCATCATCAAGGGATGCCACTAATACCGTTCTGGCCGATCTTTTTCGTGCCATCATTGAATGGCGGCAAGCACAACAAACCATCACGGAAACCACGTCCCTCCTGCAGTCGCAGCAGGATCAAATCTCCCTGTTTGATACGCGGGTGCAAGCAGGGCTGATTGAAGCCACCAGCCTTGAGCGTGCCCGCGCCCAACAGGCACAGACCGCCGTTGAGCTGCCGCTGGCACAGGCATCGGCTCGCATCGCGCAATACAGGATTGAACGGTTGCTCGGCAAAACGTCGGGGGCACTCACCGGCCTGTTTGAACAACAAGCACCTCTGTCACTCAACGTGCCTGTGCTAAGCGGTGACAATGATATTCCCATCGAAACTATCCGCCAGCGCCCTGACATCCGTACCGCCTATGCGCAGATGCTGGCCGCGCAGGCAGATCTCGCCGAAGCAGAGGCCAATCTGTGGCCCAAACTGACCTTGACCGGATTTTATGGCGCGCGCGATCTGCCACAGGGCGTGCCCGCCGCTGGCAATCCCATCTGGACGCTTGCCGCCGGACTGAGCGCGCCGCTGCTCAACTTTGGCCGATTGCACGGCGCTGTGGATGCTTCAAATGCGCGCAGCCAACAAGCCAGCCTTGAGTATGAGAACAAAGTCCTCAGCGCACTGGAGGAAACCCGCAGCGCGCTTTCTGATTATACAGGCGGACTGGAAGCCGTCACACAACAGGAAAAGGCACTTGAGCACCGGCGTGAAACCATTGTGTTGGCCCGTGAACGCTTCACACGCGGCCTCACCGATATGACAGACCTCACCACCGCGCAAACGGAACTGGATCAGGCTACGTTGACCTTGATTCAGCGTAAGGCCAATACGGCCATTGCTTATATTCGTTTGCAAAAAGCACTCGGAGTGAGCGTGATGAAATCAGATTCGGATCGCTAGGGTCGTCTATATGCTTAACGTCGCGCTGCTTGCATCGGCTTCAGCAGGTGCGTAAAAGCGCCGATTATCAAAAGCGTTGCTAGCGTCATGGCGCTGACAAGTGACGCCATGGCGGCACCCATCAGTTCATAGCGCTCCACAAGAAATACCATGGCCAGCACATAAGCGACCAGTGCACTGGTTTGTGCAATCACCAGCGGACGCATGTAGCCGCTCGCAGAAAGCGCCGGCTCAAGTGGAAACACTGCCACGATGACAGCTCCTGCGACCGCCAGCCACAACATGGGCGAATACGCCGCCAGATACTCGCGACCCACGGTGAGCTGAATCATCATCTCGCCCCCAACCGCCAGCACAGTCAGCACGATGGCCGCCAATGCAGCCGCAATGGCAGTGCAGCGCCACATCATCGCACACATACCTGCAAGATTACCGCTGGCAATGATTTTTGCAAATTCCGGATAAATAGCCGGAGCCAGTAGCTTCTGCGTTGGCTTGACCAACACGGTGGCATATTGCTGGGCAATGCGAAACACCCCTGCTGCCGCGGGGCCAAGAAAGCCTCCAACCAGCATGAGACTCAGGTTGCTCTCTGATGTTTGAAGGCCTGTGATGTAGCTGCCGGATAAAATAAACTTCCAGATACCCGCTTCATTGCTATGCCAGCGACTTTGTTTCAAACATTCGTTAAAATGTAATCCGTGCCGTGCCAGCTCTCGCCAGGCACGATGAAAAAGTGCAAGGCGAGAGATGACTGTGGCCAGAAACCACAGCGCCAGAAATGACTCGAGGCCAGCACCTGCGCTCCATAAAATGACTGAGCCAATGAGGCGGATCATTGGTTCAATCATGCTTTGCATACCCATTTGCTTGAACTGCTCAAACAAACGCAAAATCCCAAAATGGGTCGGCACCGGAATCATCAACACGATACTGAGCGCATAAATACGAAGAAGTGATGCCATGTCCTGAGGCAGGCCAATCCAGTGCGCCAATGGATAAATCATGATCTGTAACAACAGCATGCTACCGATAGCAGCGGCGATATCCATTCGTAGCGTAAAACCAATCAACCGCGCCAGACGAGCGGAATCATTGGCATGCAATGCCATCGCACCGTAACGGACAACCGCAGGCCAGTTATGCAGACGTAACAATTGTGAAA
>JAIEPI010000005.1 GCA_019749855.1 Rickettsiales bacterium
GCAAAGTCACCTGCCGCCTGTTGGAGCGCGAAGGTTGCGATGTGCTGATCGCGAAGAATGGCGCGGAAGCGGTCGACATTCTTCAGGAAACCATTCCAGACGTCATGCTGGTCGATTTGGAAATGCCGAAAATGAACGGTTTCGAATTGATCAAGAAAGTGCGTGACAATCCCGCAACGGCGCATATGCCGGTGATCATCATTTCGTCGCGCACTGCGGAAAAACACCGGAAAATTGCCAAGGATCTGGGCGTTGATGTATTTCTTGGCAAACCTTACAAAGAGGATGAACTGCTCGATCATCTGTCTGGACTGATCAGGAAATAGCACCCATAAAAAACAAGGGCCGCATATAGCGGCCCTCTCATTTGGTGCATCTTTCTGCTTGTTAGCGTCCAGAGCACAAATCCCAATATACAATTGTGGGGTACATTCTAATGACAAAGCTCAAGACGATCAATAAAATCATATAGAAACTTTAATCATAGCTGGAGTATATACGTTGTTGCATAAGAATAAGATGGGTTATCGCCTAGCCCTCGATTTAGGGTCAACTTCACTGGGTTGGGCAATGATTAGGTTAGGTGTCAATCAACAACCTTGTGCAGTCATCAAAGCAGGGGTACGTATTTTTTCAAATGGACGTAACCCAAAAGATGGTTCTTCTCTGGCTGTGACGCGCCGCGAAGCGCGTGCCATGCGTCGTCGCCGTGACCGCTTACTCAAGCGCAAAGCGCGCATGATGCGTACTCTCATAGAATACGGCTTATTCCCTGCCGAAGAAATGCAGCGTAAAGCATTGGAAACCCTCAGTCCTTATGCACTGCGTGCTAAAGGACTGGATGAGGCGCTTACTCCATCCGAATTTGGCCGTGCATTGTTTCATATTAATCAGCGACGCGGATTTAAGAGCAATCGTAAAACCGACAAAAAAGATAATGATAGTGGTGCGTTAAAGACTGCCATCAACAAATTGCGCGAAACACTGAGAGCAGAAAACTGCCGTACAGTAGGTGAATGGCTGTACAAGCGCAATGACGCGAATCAAACCGTCCGTGCCCGTTATCGTCAGAATAAGATCATAAAGGATGATGGCAAGACAAAAATTGATAAATATTATGATCTCTACATTGATCGCGCGATGATTGAGCATGAGTTTGATCAATTATGGAAAAAACAAGCGGAATTGAATCCAACCTTGTTCACCGAGGCTGCTCGCGTCGACCTGAAAGATGTTCTGCTGCATCAGCGTCCGCTCAAGCCCGTCAAACCAGGGCGTTGCACATTCATGCCTGACGAAGAGCGTGCGCCGTTAGCTTTACCCAGCACTCAGCGCTTCCGCATGTATCAGGAGGTTAATAATCTGCGTATCCTTCGGGAAGGATTGAAGGAAGAGCCGCTGACATTGCAGCAGCGTGATCAGCTGATTGCCGCGCTGGAAAAAAACAGTAAGCGTACCTTTACGCAAATCAAGAAATTACTTGGGATTGGCGGTGCGCTTCAGTTCAATTTTGAAGATCCGAAACGTGAGGAACTCAAAGGCAATACCACCAGCGCTATTCTTGGTAAAGAAGAACATTTTGGCGATGCCTGGTTTGCATTCGATGAAACCAAACAAGATGCCATCGTGCTGCAATTGATCAAGGAAGAAAACGAAGCCAAACTTGTGCGCTGGCTGCAAGATGAAACAGGTGTTGATGAAAAATGCGCGGAATCCATCGCTAATGTAGGATTGCCAGAAGGCTATGGCTGCTTATGCGCAAAAGCACTGGCACGCATTCTGCCGGAATTGCGCCGTGATGTAGTGACCTATGATAAAGCTGTGCAAGCCGCTGGTTTTGAACATCATAGTCGGCTTGGTGCAAACACTGAAATTCCCGGTGTCACCTTCAAAATCGAAAATATCGACCAAGAATCCGGTGAGATCAAGGAATTTTACATCCACAAGGAACTACCTTACTACGGCGAATATCTGCAACGCCATGTTGGTTTTGGCAGCGGTAAACCAGAAGATTCTGTGGAGAAACGCTATGGCAAAATAGCCAACCCCACTGTGCATATCGGACTGAACCAAATTCGCCTTGTGGTAAATGCACTCATCAAGCGTTACGGCCATCCCAGCGAAGTGATTGTTGAAGTGGCGCGCGACTTAAAACAAAACAAAGAGCAGCGCGATGAAGAAAGCAAGCGGCAAACCGAGAATCAAAATCGCAACAAGCAATTGCGCACCACCATAGCAGAGACTTTGCAAATTAGCGAAGAGCGTGTCAGACGAGATGACATTGAAAAAATGATCTTGTGGGAGGAACTTAACCCAAGAAATGCCGCAGATCGCCGTTGCCCGTATTCTGGCGCACAAATCGGTGCTGCCATGTTGCTAAGTGATGAGGTGGAAATTGAACATATTCTGCCTTTTTCACAAACATTGGATGACAGTCTTAACAACAAAACAGTGGCACTCCGTCGGGCCAATCGTATCAAGGGTAATCGCACTCCGTGGGATGCACGGCATGATTTTTCAGTTCAAGGCTGGGACTATGTGAGCATTTTAGCCAGAGCTGAACAAATGCCTAAGACCAAGCGTTACCGCTTTGGCGAAGATGGCTACCAACACTGGCTGAAAGACGACGCAGGATTTTTGGCGCGAGCACTGAACGACACTCGACACCTCAGCAAGGTAGCACGTGAATACATGAGCTTGATTTGTCCCAATACACGCGTTATTCCCGGCCGCATGACCGCCATGTTGCGTGCAAAATTTGGCCTAAATGATGTACTCGGTTTAAATGGTGAGAAGAATCGTAACGATCATCGCCACCATGCAGTCGATGCTTGCGTAATTGCCGTGACTGATCAAGGTTTGTTGCAGCGTTTTGCCAAGGCCAGCGCCAGCGCGCGTGAGCAACAATTGAATCGCTTAGTAGAAAAAATGCCATTGCCGTGGGAAAACTACCGGGAACACGTGCAGCGTGCCATTGACGCTATTTGGGTTAGTCATAAGCCAGATCATAGCCATGAAAGCGCTATGCATAACGATACAGCTTATGGCCTACGGGAAAATGGCAAAGTCAGCTTTCACAAAATGGTGGATGGGAAACGTGAATGCATAGAGGATAATCTTAAAGTTATTGAGATTTCCGATGCCAAAGCCATAGATCGGCATGGCTTGCTGCCAACTGGCAAGCCAAGGCCATACAAAGGATACAAGGGTGACAGTAACTACTGTATCGAGATTGTGCGTAATGAAAAAGGCAAATGGGAAGGTGAAGTTATTACCACATTCGATGCTTATCAGTTGGTGCGTGAGCATGGTGCAGCACAGCTTCGTCACCCAGATTTAAGTGTTAGCAAGAAACCATTGGTAATGCGATTAATGATCGATGACGTAGTGCGTTTAGATGTGGATGGAGAATCGCGCACGATGCGAATTGCAACATTAAGCGGCAATGGACAGGTATTCATGGCTGACATAAGTGAAGCAAATGTCGATGCAAGAAATCGCAGTAAGGAAGATTCATTTGCCTATATTTCAAAAATGGCCGGTTCCCTACAGAAAGCTATGGCTCGCCAAGTCAGTATTTCCCCCATTGGCGAGCTTCGCGACCCTGGTTTTAGGGGATAACTCAGATGATAGGCCGCATTGTCGAAGTGGCGGATGACCGGCGGCATCTGTTCCTATCACGCGGTTTCTTGGTGGTAAAAGATACCGAAGGTGAACGCAAGGAATTGGGGCAGATACCGCTGGATGACATTGCTGCTGTGATCGCCAATGCACATGGTTTGAGCTATACCAATAACCTCTTGGTGGCGTTGGCCGAGCGCTGTGCCCCTTTTGTATTGTGCGCTGCCAATCACAATGCAGTAGGCATGGTACTGACGATAGAT
Source organism: Rickettsiales bacterium (assembly GCA_019749855.1). Taxonomy (GTDB): domain Bacteria; phylum Pseudomonadota; class Alphaproteobacteria; order Rickettsiales; family UBA998; genus UBA998. Next base: position 3,885 of record JAIEPI010000005.1, read on the forward strand.
GGCAACTATCAACAAGCAAAACGATTTGATGCACAACTTGCTGCTAACCAACCGCTTAAAAAGCGTCTTTGGGCTGAAGTTGTCAAGTCAAAGCTGCAACAACAAGCTGATGCATTGGAAGCGGCGGGTGCGCCATTTATTCCTTTGTCTGCTTTAGTCCGTAAAGTGCGTTCCGGTGATCCGGACAATTTCGAAGCCCAAGGGGCGCGGCGTTATTGGGGGCTTCTGTTTGGAGATGATTTTCGCCGCGATCAACAAAGAGATGGCCTTAACGCCATGCTCAATTACGGTTATACCGTTTTGCGCGCAACTACCGCGCGCGCAGTGGTTGCGGCAGGATTGCATCCTACCATTGGATTGCATCACAGCAACGAAGGCAATGCGATGCGGTTGGTGGATGATTTAATGGAGCCTTTTCGCCCTGTGATAGATCTGAAAGTCTGGCAATTATATCGACACGGGGAAACCCAGGTAACACCAGAAAGCAAACGTGAACTGGTGAGAACACTATACGATGATATGCAAACTAGTGCAGGCGCAACTCCACTGATCGTTTGTACGCAGAAACTTGCAGTCTCGCTGGCGCAAGTTTTTATGGGAGAAAGAAATAAGCTTGATTTGCCTTTGCCAGGATTGCCACTCGACCTAGCCGCATCATTTCTGAAGGATTAATGTGTCATGCTTTCCGGATATCGGTTAATGTGGATCATAGTCATGTTCGATTTACCCGTCGTTGAGAAAGCTGAGCGCAAAGCAGCAACGGATTTTCGTAATACTTTACTAGATATGGGGTTTGAGATGTCGCAATTTTCTGTGTATATGCGTTTCTGTAGCAGCCAGAGTCAGATCGACACGTATTGCACGCAAGTAGAAAAAAACTTACCTGTAGGGGGTAAAGTAAATATCCTGCAATTTACCGACAAGCAATACGAGCGCATCATTACTTTTAGCGGAAAAGCCAAACAACCGAGCAAAAAACCACCTGAGCAATATGAACTTTTCTGAGAGATATCAAAATTTATTTACTCGCATGCACATTAACTCTCTTAACAATCATGAGGTTAATGTGCAGCTGTTTAGCATATTGGGATTTGTGCTCTGGCCGGAACT
>JAIEPI010000195.1 GCA_019749855.1 Rickettsiales bacterium
CAGGCCCGGCTCGAGCCGGGCCTCTTTTTTATTTTATTAACAATATGCTAAAATAAATTAATTTATATGTTGATTTGTTTATCAATTTCGATAGAAACAATTTAACAGAAAAGCAGGTATTTTTATGGCGAACAATCAACGTTTACTCAATAAGCTCAACCTTGCCGGCAAGGCGGGCTTTCCCGGAAAATCTGAAGGTGATGACAAAGCCATGAGCGACATGATGTCGGATGCGCGTTATCTCCGCCAGTCTTCTTCATTAATTAATGAGGCGCTGCAAAAAGGCTTTGATGTGTTGCAGCTGGCCGATGGCGACATTGTCATGACCGGTGTAAAAACGGTGGTGTATCAATATAGCTGGGATGAAGCGAAGGGCAAGTTGGTGCGTGCGAAAACAAAAAAATCGCGCAAAGCTATGCCACGCGTGGAGTTGGAAGATTTTGAGGAAGAAGAAGTCTAGGCATTCACCCCTCACGCATCCAGCGTGATGGCTTCTACCTCTGTTGCCAGTCCGGTTTTATCATCCGTTCGTATGCGTAATGCCCGAAGTGTGACATTGCCTTCTGCGGGCTGCATTTTCGATTTGCGCATTTTCCCCAGAAATTGCTGCATCGGTCCTTCTACGGAAAATCCGATAATGGAATTGTAGTTTCCGCACATGCCAGTATCGGTTTGATAGGCGGTGCCTGCGGGTAAAATACGCGCATCGGCGGTGGGTACATGCGTATGGCTACCGACCACGGCGCTGACGCGGCCATCCAGAAAATAGCCCATTGCATTTTTCTCAGAGGTTGCCTCGGCGTGCATATCGACGACGATCGCCTGTGCTTGGCGCGTGAGCGTAAACCCTTCCAGCGTGCGCTCAGCGCAGGAAAAAGGGCTATCGAGATATTCACGGTGAAACACCTGACCCAGCAGGTGCAATACGCTTAACGTCGCGCCGCTACGGGTCGTGACCGTGACAAAGCCACTCCCAGGCGTGCGTGGTGGAAAATTATGCGGGCGTAAGAGGCGCTTTTCATGCGCGATATATCCCGGGATGTCTTTTTGATCCCAGATATGATCGCCACCCGTTATTACATCAACACCGGCGGTAAAAAAATCCTGACATATCGCCGCCGTAATGCCAAAACCACCCGCGGCATTGTCGCCGTTTACAATCACCGCATCAAGTTTTAGTGATTCTCGCAGCAATGGCACATGCTTGACAATGGCGTCACGACCATCGCGACCCACAACATCGCCAAAAAACATGAGATGCATGCAATCCTCTTAATCCAGAAAACGATAAAACGCGGCTTCCGTCGCCACGTAATCGAGTGTGGCATCATGCGGCTCGCTTGGCAAGCGCTCGAGCTTTTGAAACTCATATGCGTAGCCAATACGGCGCGCCCGCTCATAGGCCGGATTCGCAAATAAGCGATCGTAATAGCCCTTGCCATAGCCAAGGCGCTGACCCGAGAGATCAAAGGCAACCAACGGCATGATCAGCATATCCGGCATCACTTCGGGCGCTTGCGGTAATGGCTCTTCAATATTCAGTGCATTGAGGCGTAGTGGATCACCCGGTGTCCATTGCCTAAACATCATCTTTTTATCATCCAGCAGGCACGGTAAGGCGAGGGCGATCTTACGATCATATAACACCTGCATAAGCGGGGAAGGGTCCGCTTCGCGCCGTATGGAACGGTAACCAGCGACGACACCTTTAAACGTGAGCGCTTCCAGCGCATGATCGCGTTGTTGCAGCGCAAAATTTTCCTGCAACGCAAGCGACACTAAATCTCGTCGTGCAAGCAGATGGGAACGAAGGGCAGCTTTGGTCGGTGGCGCGCCGCTCATGCCATCAATGGATGCGTAGCGTTCTGTTCATGAAACAGCAGGGCATGCTTATATTCAACGCCCCAGATGTAGCCACCCAAGCCGCCGTCACTGGCAATGACGCGGTGGCAGGGGATTACCAGCGGCACCGGATTGGCTCCGCAGGCGCTGGCCACAGCGCGAACGGCATCAGGGCGACCGACACGTAGCGCGAGCTGCGTATAGCTGATGGTTTGGCCCAGCGGAATCCTCGCAATCTCGTTCCATACACTGCGCTGAAAATCTGTGCCTTGTAAATCAAGAGGAACAGCAAAACTATCAAATGGCTGCAAGCCGATGACGGATGCGAGCGCAGGAAAACGCTGCAATAGTTTGTTCTCCACCATGACAGCGTCGAGCGGTGGCTCGGACATGGCGGCATGTTGCACTTTTTGTAATCCAGCGTCTGACCACACAAAGCGCAATGTGCTCTGCGCGCCTTGTAGTTGGGTGGATAGCGCTTCGTAGTAAACCGTCATGCCTCAGGCCATTTCCATTTTGGCATTCGTGGTTGCTTCAACTTCTTTTGGAAAAAACGCGATCACTTCTTTCACCAGCGCCTTTATTTCCAAGGCGGCAGGGCTGTTCGGTTCCGCTTCGGTAACGCCACGCCCCTCCATGATGGAGGAGGCAAAGATCACGCGGTTCGCCAGACGTGTTTTGGTGAGAACGCCGGTGAGTTCTTTTTCAATCATTTCCACAATACGTGATTTGTTATTGACGCGGTTGAGGATAATGCGTGCCGGAACATTCTCCGCTTTTGACAGGCTAAGCACCGCTTTGGTTGCCCATAAATCGGTCGGTGAGGGCTGCACCGGAACCAGTAGTAAATCGGCCTGACGAATCGCGGTGCGTGCTTCTGTTTCCACATGCGGTGGACTATCGATAATCACAAAATCACAATGACGCTTCATGCGTGTCACTTCCGTGCCAACGCGCCAACCGGAGACGGCGGCGAATTGCAGGCCGGTATAATCCTCGCCGAAGCGCTCTTCGCGGATGCGATGCCAATGCGTGAGGCTGCCTTGCGGATCCACATCAATCACCCCAACACGAAAACCACGCTGGCTCAATGCCACCGCTAAATGCACGGCAACGGTAGTTTTTCCAGCGCCACCCTTTTGCTGCGCGACGGTGATGACCTTTTGACCCATGACCCACACTCCATTATGAACTATCTCTACTATGTGAGTAATACCCATACATATTGTTGTCAACCCGCTTGCGAGTGCCAGATGTTGTCATTATGCCTTGATGATGAAAAGAGTTTCAGCGCGGCTGCCGCCTGTTTGCGGGAAGGTGGTCTCGTCGCATTCCCCACAGAGACCGTGTATGGGCTGGGGGCGGATGCAACGAATGACCTTGCAGTGGCGCGGATTTTTAGCGTCAAAGGGCGCCCGTCATTTAATCCATTGATTGTGCATGTGGCTAACCTCGCGCAGGCCAAAACCTATGGCGTGTTCAATGCAACAGCGCAGCAGCTGGTAGCTAAATTCTGGCCCGGGCCGCTGACACTGGTGGTGCCGCGAGTGGCGGCCAGCCCGTTATCATTGCTGGTCAGTGCCGGATTGGATTCGGTAGCATTGCGTGTGCCCTCGCATCCGCAGGCGCGGGCTTTGCTGCATGCCTTTGGCGGTGCTATTGCGGCACCAAGCGCGAATCGCTCCGGTCGCCTGAGCCCCACGCAGGCGCTTCATGTGCGGCAGGAATATGCGGGCTGTGAGGCTTCTCCGGATCTTTTGCTGGAAGGAATGGATTGCGAGGTGGGTGTGGAATCCACCATCGTGGACTGTACCACCCAGCAACCCAGAATACTGCGTCCCGGCAGCATCACTGCCGAAATGCTGAAGCCCATGATCGGGGAGCCATTTGCGGTGCCAGCGGGAGTCATCGCGGCACCTGGCATGTTGGCGAGTCACTATGCACCGGCATTGCCGTTGCGCCTCAATGTCAGGCAAGTCGGGCCACAGGAGGGGTTATTAGCCTTTGGGCCACAGCCACTGCAAGGGGCGGCTGTCACGTATAATCTGAGCGAGTCAGGCGATTTAGTTGAGGCTGCCTCGCATTTATTTGCCATGATGCGTTTGCTGGATCGCTCTGATTTGAGGGGCATGGCCGCGATGCCGATTCCCATGCATGGCTTGGGCGTTGCCATCAATGACCGTCTTTCGCGCGCTGCTGCGCCGCGCCCATCCGCCTAGCATTATCATCGCCCAACAACAAGCCATCGTCGGTGGGCCATTTTTTTATGAAAAAAAACTTGGCATGAATCACAGCCCTTTGCTATATCAGCCATCTGCGTTTAGGCGCACATTGACTGTTCCTTGGTAGCTCAGTGGTAGAGCAATCGGCTGTTAACCGATCGGTCGGGGGTTCGAATCCCTCCCAAGGAGCCATCTATCCTTCCTCCTTAATCCGAGCAAGTCCATAAACGCTAGTAAAGATCAGTGTTTACGACATCAACAACTGGGCATGGTGATGCAGGTGGTCATCGATGAAGCTCTGGATGAAGAAATAGCCGTGGTCATAGCCTTCGTGGAAGCGCAGGCTTAAGGGTTGTTTGACCGCCTCGCACGCCTGCGCGAAGGCTTCGGGATTGAGGCGTCCTTGCAGATAGGCACTATCGGCGGTGCCCTGATCCACTAAAATAGTAGGTAGCGGGGCCTGCTGTTGTCGCATGAGCAAACACGCGTCATAATCTGCCCAACGGCTCCTGTCAGCACCGAGATAGGCGGTGAGCACGGTTGGGCCCCATCCATCCTGAGATAAACGGCAAACCGGCGCCAGGGCGGAGAGTGACTGAAATGTCTGTGGGTTTCGCTGCCCTATGGTGAGTGCGCCGTGACCGCCCATGGAGTGACCCATCAGACCAAAGCGCTGCACGGCAAAATGCTGCCCAATCAAGGCAGGTAGCTCATTGGCAATGTAGCTATACATCTGGTAATGCGAACGCCACGGGGCTTGCGTCGCATCGACATAAAAGCTGGCGCCGCCACCCAGTGCGATGCTCTCATCATCGGGTACGTGTGGACCACGCGGTGAGGTGTCGGGTACGACGATAGTCAGGCCCAGCTGAGCGGCCACGCGATAGGCTCCGGCTTTCACGGTAAAATTTTCTTCCGTGCAGGTGAGGCCGGAGAGAAAAATAATGGCCGCGCCATTGGG
>JAIEPI010000033.1 GCA_019749855.1 Rickettsiales bacterium
CCTTGGATTTAAAACCCCACACGAACTATGGTCACAACAACAACCGTTGCACTTCAAATGTGAATCTACCTCCCAGCCTTCGCTGGGATGACAGGTGGTGGGGGGCCTCCACTGGGATGACAGGGCCTTGCATTTTTTTCTTTGTCATTCCCGCGTCTTTTATTTTGTCATTCCCGCGCAGGCGGGAATCCAGAGGTAAGGGACACCCCCATCCCCCTTTGCCAAGGCTACGGCGGACATGCTAACTCAAATAGAATATGATACTCGTCATCCTCGGGCGTGACCCGAGGATCCCCTCGCACGTGGCTTCAGATCCTCGGGTCACGCCCGAGGATGACAAACCCTATGGGCCTGCGCTGGGATGACAGGCAGTGGGGGGCGGCGCTTATCAAGGGGACGACAACAGGAAAAGGAATGACAAGTAAATTCAAACTGAGCCACGGCCTTAATTTTTTATGTGGCGGGTCCAGCAATAAAAGCAGAGCAAAATGATAAACCACAGATGCCCCTTGTCATTTGCACCATGCGGTGTACATAACGTCCATCATGCGAATATCCGGTGAAGTGAAGCTGCCGCAGAGTGCAGAGGCCCAGAAGAAGGGCAATATCCGTAGCCTGCGGCATATTATGGAGTATCTGCGTCCCTATCGCTGGGCTGTGGTGGGGGCGTTGCTGGCATTGATTTTCACCTCCAGCGCCGTGTTGGGCATGGGCAATGGGCTGCGCTTTCTGGTGGATCAGGGCATCGGCAAGGGTGATGCCGCCCTGCTGAATCAGGCGTTTGTTATTCTGCTCTCGGTGATTCTGCTACTCGCCTTTGCCACCTACAGCCGTTATTACCTTGTCTCATGGGTGGGCGAGCGCGTGGTGGCGGATGTTCGCAACGACGTCTATGCGCGGCTGGTGTCGATGGATGTGGGCTTTTTTGAGACCAACCGAACCGGCGATCTGCTCTCGCGCCTGATGACGGACACCACCTTGCTGCAAACCGTGGTGGGCAGCTCGGTTTCAGTGGCGTTGCGAAATGCCTTGATGCTGGTGGGAGGCATTGTGATGCTGCTCATCACCAGCCCGCGCCTCACCGAATATGTGTTGTTGATTATTCCGGCGGTGGTGGTTCCCATTATTTTGTTGGGTAAAAAGGTGCGTGGCCTGTCGCGTGATACGCAGGAGCGGGTGGCAGATGTGAGCGCGCATGCTGAGGAAACCATCAGCGCCATTCGCACCATTCAGGCATTGTCGCTGGAAAAGCAGGAAAACCAGCGCTTTGGGCAATTTGTGGCGCAATCGCTGGCGATTTCAATTGCGCGTATTCGCGTGCGGGCGTTGTTGATTGCGATCGTGATTTCGCTGGTGCTGGGGGCGGTCGCCACGGTGTTGTGGATTGGTGGGCGTTACGTAGTGGAAGGGCAGATTACCGCCGGTGAATTATCCGCCTTTGTTTTTTATGCCATGCTGGTGGCGGCTTCCACCGGCGCCTTGTCGGAAGTGATCGGTGATTTGCAACGCGCAGCAGGCGCGGCGGAACGGTTGATGGAGCTGAAACAAATGGTGCCTGCCATTTGTGCTCCCGCGCAACCGGCCACCCTACCTGCCTCCATTGCGCTGCCCATACGTTTTGAGGGCGTGCGCTTTGCCTACCCCTCACGCCCTGATGTGTGGGCACTCAATCAGGTTAGCTTCTCCATTCAGCCCGGGGAAACCGTGGCGTTGGTGGGGCCTTCGGGGGCTGGCAAAAGCACGGTCATGCAGTTGCTTTTGCGTTTTTATGACATTCAGGAAGGGCGCATCCTGCTAGGTGAGACACCGATCAACGAATATGATCCGGCAGAACTGCGCGGGCGTTTGGGGCTGGTGCCGCAGGATCCGGTGATTTTCTCCACCTCGGCCTATGAAAATATCCGCTACGGCAGACCGGATGCAGATGAGTCAGCGATTCGTTCGGCGGCGCAGCAGGCGGAGGCATTGGAGTTTATTGAGGCGCTGCCGGAGGGATTCACCACGTATCTCGGTGAAAAAGGCGTGCGTATTTCCGGTGGGCAGCGTCAGCGTCTGGCGATTGCGCGGGCATTGGTGCGCAACCCTGAACTGCTATTGCTCGATGAAGCGACCAGTGCGCTGGATTCAGAAAATGAGCGTAAGGTGCAAGCGGCGCTGGAAGGTCTGATGCGTGGCCGTACCACGCTGGTGATCGCGCATCGTTTGTCCACGGTGCAGAATGCGAATCGTATTTTGGTGATGGATCAGGGGAAAATTGTCGCACAGGGAACGCATACAGCGTTAATGCAGGCCAGTGAGCTATATCAAAAACTGGCACGGCGACAGTTTGAAATGGCAGCCTGAGGTCATGGCCTTATCGCATCAGCATTAGCGATCAGAGCATTATTTTACAAAGATATCGGCGCGCTCGGAGTCACCGCTGCCTGCAGGAATTTTGTTGCCCAGCGGCTGGATGTTGATACGGATGTTATCAACCCCCAGATCAATCAGGAACGCGCGAACCGCCAATGCGCGCGCCAGTGACACACGACGTGCCAGACTGGACTGCTCATCAGGAGCAGACGCGTACGCAATGACCGTCACGTTTTTACTGGTATCCTCCACCAGACGCTTAGCCAAATCCTTCAGTTCGCCCTGAACCGACATGGGCACTTCGGTTTCCGCCTGTGCGAAACTGACCGTGAGTGATTTGTCGCCGTTATTTTTTGCGTCCTTCTCCACAGTAGCCTGGCTTGGCGCTTCGGAGGGGGCAAGGGTAGGCGGAAGCGATGCAATTTCGTTTTCAATCACCGGTTCAACAGCGGTGGAAACTTTGGGGCTGGGCGGCACAGCGTCCGGTAATTCCGTGAGTTTCGGCGCGGCTTTGGCATTTTTATCGGGCAGGGAAGGCAGGCCTGTATTTTCGCTGGCAATTTGTTGTCGCTTCACAATTTCCAGCGCTTCATTCCGTGGTGCTTGCGGCGCAGCATTTAGACTTGGCAAAGCCGGTGCCGTCATGCTCGCATCATCAGGCAGTGGTGGCAATGCGGGCATATCGGAGGGCATCTCCGGTGCCTCGACCCTCTCTGGCGCAGGCATCTCCGGCGCAGGCATTTCTGGTGCTGAATCGTTCATCACAGGCTCGTTCATCACAGGCTCGTTCAGCACAGGCTCGTTCATCGCAGGCTCGTTCATCGCAGGCTCGTTCATCGCAGGCTCAGGGGCAGCAGGTGATGGAGCAGAAGCGACCGTAGTTTCAGGCTGTGCTTCCTTGCCAAAGAAGCCATATATTTTTTTCTTCAGGGTGGGGAACATCCCCTCATCTTTGGGTGGAGCGGCGGGTAGTGCTTGCAAACTCGGCGCATCTTCTGGGGCAGGCACTGGGGGTATCAGCGCATCACTCGCACCAGAAGATTTAGCGGAATCAGGCGCAACTGGTGTCGCGATATCAGGAATGGGCGGTGCCTCGACCATCTCCGGTGCGGACATCTCTGGTGCAGGCATCTCCGGCGCAGGCATCTCTGGTGCTGGAACTTCTTTTTTAGTTGCAGAAGCTGCGTTCTCTTTCTTCGAAGCTTTTTCAGCTTTGGGCGCTGGAGTGGTCTCTGAGAGAGAAGGCGTGGGTGATGCAATCTCTGGGAAAGGTTCAAACTCCATGCTGTTCAAATCTGGCTCCGGCAAAGCAGGGGCTGGCATTTCAGGGGCTGGCGTTTCAGGTGCCTTCGATGAAGGGGCAGGAGGCATTTCCAATGCAGGTTCAACGGGCGCAGGCTCCATCGATGGCTGTATTTCTAGAGCAGGCATCTCCGGTGCGGGCATCTCAGGGGTCGGAGCTTCCTCACCTGACTTGGATGATTCTTCCTTAAGGGGTTGCGCCAGTGAGGGAGCGGAAGGATCCGACTTCTCGATGACGGGTGGCGCGATTTCAAGTGTCGGCGTGCCCAATGTTGGGGCTTTAGGATCGGGTTTAGCGTCCGGCGCAAGCATCTGCTCAAACTGCTGTTCGGGCGCAGCGGTTGGCAACGGCACAGGAATAGGTGCCATGACAGGCGCCGCTTCAGTGATGATGGGCTTCGGTGTCGCTGGCGCTGCCGCTTTCTTCACTGGTTGTGGCTTGGGCGTAGATGCCTTAGGCGCAACTGGCTTGGGCGCTGCTTTTTTAACAACAGGCGCTGCCGCTATGGGTTGCGGAGGTGCTGGCGTGGCCACTCCAAACGGAACACGGCTTCCACGAACACCCACAGGTGATGTGCCACTTTGCAATGGCACTGTCCGGCGCAGTGCCTCCAGTGCTTCGGAATATACTTCAACGCTGGGCTTGGAGGGGAAAAACCGGCTGCGTGCCAGCGCCGGTTCGCCAGACACGAGCGCCATGATGCAGGCAGTCGTCAGAAGAAGCTGCCGTGACGTTCGGAAAGTTTTAAAATCATCCAAGCGATGCATGTACGAGCTATGTTCTTAACGGTTATGGACAAATTGAACAATATACAAAGCGCAAAAACATCAGGCACGCAAGCAGATATTGGTTTATCCGGCTGAGGGAAGTTTTTTCACAACGCTTGTGGCATTGAGGGCCTCAAAGGACTCAGGCGACGCAGCTAAAATGCAGCCAGTCTCATAAGGATCACCGGCGACGCCAGGCATGCTGACCTGACCACCCGCTTCTTTCACAATCAAGATGCCAGCGGCCATATCCCATTTTTTGAGATGCGCAAACCAGCACGCGTCATAGCGACCAGCGGCGACATAGGCGAGGTCAAGCGCAGCAGCGCCGCTGCGACGAATCACGCTGTCCAGCTCCGAGGCATTGCGCGTAAATTCAGAGCATAACACATCGTAATCACTGGTGACGCGCGTGGTGCCGGTGACGAAATAAAAATCACCCTTGCGGGGGGCGCAACGCAAGCGGCGCTGGTTTACGTAAGCACCGGCGCCTTTTTCAGCAATGAACATTTCGTCATGAATCGGATCATACACCACGCCCGCGACAATCTCACTGCCAGCAGTGCTGCGTTTTTCGACGCCAATCGAGATGCAAAAATAAGGAATGGCATGAATGAAATTA
>JAIEPI010000098.1 GCA_019749855.1 Rickettsiales bacterium
GAGCATATCCATTGAACGCACATTCAGAAAAAAAGACAGCGGTGCTGATCGTGGCGGCAGGCTCCGGCGAGCGCATGGGCGGCGCGGGGCCAAAACAGTATTTCGTGTTACATGGCATGAGCTTGCTGGAGCGATCGGTGCGCGCTTTTCAGGCCAATGCGCAAATCGGCGAGATTCGCGTGATGATTCATCCGGATCATCGCACCTATTATGATAAAGCATGCAGCCATCTGGGGCTTGGTGAGCCATTAATCGGTGGTGCATCACGGCAGGAGTCGGTGCGCAATGGCCTGAAGGCCATGTCGGCCCATGCACCTCAGTATATTCTGGTGCATGATGCGGCGCGCCCGTTTGTATCGCAGCAGCTGATTGATCGCGTGATCCATGCGCTGAATCATTCTCAGGGTGTGATCCCAGTGATTCCTGTCACCGATACGCTGAAAGAGGTGATTGGCCAGCATGTCACCGCGACGCCGATTCGTTCCACCATGCGCGCGGTGCAAACACCGCAGGGATTCAATTTTCAGGCATTATTGCAAGCGCACCTGCGTTTTGCCGATGCCAGCGCCACTGATGATGCGTCATTGTTGGAGATGGACGGAATCGATGTCACGGTGGTAGAGGGAGAAGCCATCAACCGTAAATTAACCACGCCCGACGATTGGCAATGGGCGCAGATGCAGGAGCAAGAAACTATGGCTTATGCCACCGGACAAGGCTTTGATGTTCACCGTTTTATTGCACATTCGCCCGATGTCGCCCCGAGCGAGCGCGTGGTGCGCTTAGGCGGCATCTCCATCGCGCATACGCATCGGCTGGAAGGTCACTCTGATGCTGACGCAGTATTACATGCGCTCACCGATGCATTGCTTGGCACGGTGGGGGCGGGGGATATTGGCCAGCATTTTCCGCCGAGTGACGCTAAATGGAAGGGCGCGGACTCAGAGGTTTTTCTCACGGAAGCGATGAAAAAGCTGACGCTTGAGGGGGCAAAGCTGCAGCATGTGGATATCACCATCCTGTGCGAAGCGCCGAAGATTGGCCCGCATCGCGAAAAAATGCGCGCGCATCTGGCGCAATTGCTAAAGCTGCCGCTCAAGCGCGTAAATGTCAAGGCCACCACCACGGAGCGTTTGGGCTTCACCGGACGTGAAGAAGGGCTGGCGGCGATGGCAATAGCTACTGTATCGCTGGCTGAGGAGGCGGCAGTATGAATCAACAGACTCTCGCTAAAATTCTGGCGACATGGTTTTTCGTTGGTAAAGTGCCGTTTGCGCCCGGCACCTTTGGTTCATTGGCGGCACTGCCTTTTGCCTATGCCATCTTTAGCGTGTTTGGCGAGTGGACATTGCTTGGCGCAGCATTCTTTTTGTATTTCATGGGAATTTGGGCGTCGGATACCTACATGGCGGCTCAAAGTGATCATGAGCATGATCCCGCTGAGATCGTCATTGATGAGGTGGCGGGCATGTGGTGCCTGCTGGCGCTGTGGCAGATTTTGTACAGTCAGCAGTTTTCCATCTCCTCACTGCATTGGTTGGTGGGTGGATTTATCATGTTTCGTGTGTTTGATATTTTTAAGCCGTGGCCCATTTCATGGGTGGATGCAAAGGTCAAAGGCGGCTTTGGCGTGATGATCGATGATATATTGGCCGCGATCTTCCCCATGGCTGTTTTTTATCCCTTATCCCTCAATATTCCGGCGATGTTATGAACCTGCCTAGTTTGCAGCGCTTAGCGCAAACGGTATTGAATGCCTATCAAGCGGCAGGGCTGGTGATTATTACAGCGGAGTCGTGTACCGGAGGCATGGTTGCCGCCGCGCTCACCGATGTGGCCGGTGCATCCAGCGTGTTTATGCAAGGTTTTGTGACCTATTCCAATGAGGCTAAAATTGCGATGCTGGGCGTGAGTGAGGCTCATTTTCTTGCCCATGGTGCCGGTGCGGTCTCGGAGCCCGTGGCACGGGCGATGGCTCAGGGCGCAGCGGCGCGGGCGATTCTTCCTGCGGGTATTCGGGGAGCGGTGGCTGTTTCAGTGACGGGGATTGCAGGGCCACAAGGCGGCAGTATCGCAAAACCGGTAGGCACTGTGCATCTGGCCACGGCGAGTACCTTCAATGCAGAAATTGAGCATGCCGCGTGTCATTTTACCGGTGATCGCGCCGCCATTCGTGCCGCCAGCGTTCAGCAGGCGTTTGAGATGCTAGGCCGCTACGCTGAGCGCTTCTGAGGCGTCCAGCGCATGGGCTTTCGTCATATCCAGTGTAAAATGAATCACCTGCTGTTCAACGAGCGGCAATAGCTTGTAATCCTTCGCGAGTAAAATCTGGTCTTGCCATAAAATCTCCACCAGCTGATGGCTGCCGGAGAAACGCACGGATTGTACCATGCCTTGAGTGCTCCCTGTTTCTCCCAGAATCAAATGCTCAGGGCGAATCACCCATGATTTGTCTTGGTGCATTATGATATTTGCATGCCCAAAGAAACGCGCGGCATAGGCGGTGTGCGGGCGCAGATATAACTCCATGGGCGTACCGATTTGCACGATGTGACCCTGCGGACTGAGCAGGATAATGCGGTCAGCCATTTGCATGGCTTCCTGTGGATCATGCGTGACCATCAGTGTGGTAATGCCACGTGCCTTGAGCAGGCGATGAATGTCTGCACGAATATGTTGGCGTAAATCATAGTCAAGGCTGGCAAATGGCTCATCCATCATCAGCAATTCTGGCTGTGCGGCCAGCGCCCGTGCCAACGCCACCCGCTGCTGCTGCCCACCTGAGAGCATGTGTGGATATTCATGATCGCGCCCACTGAAGCGGACTTGTTGCAATAATTCATGTGCCAAGGGGTGAGATACCGGCTTCATGCCAAAACAGACATTCTCCAGCACGGTTAAGTGCGGAAACAAGGTGGCTTGCTGAAACACCAGCCCCATGCGTCGCTTTTCCGGCGGCACAAAATGTGAGGCTGAGCTGAGGGGAGCCCCATCGCGCAGAATACTACCAGAATAGGGACGCTCCAATCCGGCAATCAGGCGTAACAGCGTCGATTTGCCACAACCGGATTCACCGGCGAGGCACATAAATTCATGCTCATGCACCTGAAACGAAATACCCTGCAGCACCTCACGCACCGCGCGATTAGCGGTGATATAGCGATGTGAGATGGATTGCAGTGTCAGCGTCATCGTAAGACTATTTCCAACCCGCTTCACCCAGAAGTTTCACCGCATCCGGGTTGAGTGCCCCCACTTTTTCAAGCGCGACGGGATCCGCTTTGAATGGCCCCCACGCGGCGACGGTTTTCGGAATGGGAATACCAACTTTAACTGGGTATTCAAAATTGCTCTCGGCAAAGAAGGATTGACCGTTGTCACTGAGGAAATATTCCAGCAGTTTCACCGCATTTTCCTTGTGTTGTGCATGTGCTGTCACGCCAGCTCCACGAATGTTAATATGGGTGCCGCGATCTTTCTGGTTGGGGAAAAACAGCGCCACGTTCTCCATCAGCTTGCGATCAGCTGGCTCTGGGGAATTGAGCAATTTGCCAAAATAATAGCTATTGGCAATGGCAATTTTGCCTTCTCCAGCACCCAGTGCTTTGAGCTGATCTTCGTCAGCCCCCTGCGGCGTGCGCGCCAGGTTAGCCACAATACCTTTAGCCCAGGCCAGCGCTTTTTCACGACCATCCGCGAGAATGATCGACGCGGTGAGCGATTGATTATACACATTCTCTGAGGAGCGAACGAGCAGCGCGCCCTTCCATTTAGGATCGGCCAGCGCTTCATATGTGGAGAGTTCCTCGGGCTTCACTTTCGTTTTGTTATAATAGATGACACGTGCGCGCGTGGTCATGCCATACCAGTAGCCCTCGGAATCACGAACTGTCGAGGGGGTCTGCGCATCTGCATTGGTCAGTTTGACAGCTTGCAGCAAGCCACCATGTTTGGCCCGCCATAAATTTCCGACGTCCACGGTCAGTACCATATCAGCGGGGG
Source organism: Rickettsiales bacterium (assembly GCA_019749855.1). Lineage (GTDB taxonomy): Bacteria > Pseudomonadota > Alphaproteobacteria > Rickettsiales > UBA998 > UBA998. The sequence goes on from JAIEPI010000098.1 coordinate 4,003, forward strand.
TGAGGTCGCCTTCCAGTTCTAAACGTGTGAGCAGCATGCCTTTCTCAGCCGTCACCATATTCACTTGAATGCCAGTATCTTTGGTAAACTGGTCGAGGATAGGACGCACCAGCGGCTCTTGAGCATCAGAGTAGATATTGACCACATTTTCTTTTGCGGCGGCAGGGAATGCCGATAACACAAATGAATATAACAAGAAAAACACAAACGAGAAGAGTGATAGCGGTTTCATGGCGGCCTTTTTATGCATGCGATTGAAAATGACTCGCAACTCATATCAGTTTTTTGATAGAGGTCAATTCACTAGATTGACAGGCGACGCACATAATCTTTTGTCGCAGTGACTCAGGATGGTATAAAGCCAATACGTTCTGTACCTTAATCAATAAGGGGCGCGCATTTAAATACGTACCAGACGAGAGATGTAAAAAATTCTAAAAAAGTATGTTGACTCTCTATTCGGATTTGCTATTACTCCAATCCCGCTTCCGAGGGGCACGGCGAAAAGCCTGAATTTCGGAGCTGCTGTCAGACATTGTTAATCGAGTATTTAGGTACGGGTGATAAGCAAATACGTGCATATCATCAGTACTTAATGACATGTTACTATGTAATATGTCATCGACCAATCCGATAAGTCCCTTGTGGCAAGGATTGGTGTGATGATATGTGCGTGGTTTCCGAATGTGATATAACGAACGTTATATCGAAACGTCAGCAATGACGATTCAGAATCAAACTTGAGAGTTTGATCCTGGCTCAGAACGAACGCTGGCGGCAGGCCTAACACATGCAAGTCGAACGCTCTAGCAATAGGGAGTGGCGCACGGGTGAGTAACGCGTGGGAATCTGCCCATTAGTAAAGGATAACAGCGGGAAACTGCTGCTAATACTTTATACGCCCTTCGGGGGAAAGATTTATCGCTAATGGATGAGCCCGCGTAAGATTAGGTAGTTGGTGGGGTAATGGCCTACCAAGCCGACGATCTTTAGCTGGTCTGAGAGGATGATCAGCCACACTGGAACTGAGACACGGTCCAGACTCCTACGGGAGGCAGC
>JAIEPI010000157.1 GCA_019749855.1 Rickettsiales bacterium
GGCAGGACAAAATACAAATACGAGACCATGAGGAACAATGTTCCAGCTGAGATGAGAAAAATAAAGCGCTCCCAGCCGGCATGATGATCGTAGGAGAGCGTTAGCGCAAAAATGGCTTGCAGCTTGCTGATGAGAAAGGGCGTGAAAACGAACACCGTCATGACGATAAGAATTATGCCAATAATAATCAGAACCTGCAAAATACTGAGCAATCGCCTGAACCAATAAGCGGGTGGCGTATGCACATGGTACGCTTTATTCAAAACAGTGCGCATGCCTTCCACCATCGAAGAGGAGGTCCAGATCGCTCCTAAAATGGCGACGGTGAGAAAACCTTGCGGCGGGCCGCTGATGATCTCTGCCACCCGCGGTCGCAGCGCACTCACGGCTTCGGCGGGTAAGTTGGTAAACATCAGCTCAACGAAGCCGGTGCCCAGCGCTCCTTGTCCAAAAAAGCCAGCGAGCGAGACAATCAGCACGAGAAAGGGAAAGAGCGCCAGCAGGGCCAGAAACGTCAGATAACCCGCATGCTCAATGCCATCATGCTTGATGACCGCATTGTAGGCTGAGCGATAAATCAACCCCATTATGGTGCGAAACAATGTAATCATCTTTATTTTTATCATGCGCTGTTTTACTTAGTGTAAGCCGGTGTGCCATGCGATCAAGCCAATGTATCGCTTTTTAGCATGCGCGGAGGATGATTCTTGGAAAGGGAGAGATTTCATGGCACTGCATGCGCACACGTCTAACGCAGAAAGCTTGGTGATTCACGCAGAAATGCGAGCGGAGTGGCAATCGATATTCACCCCGCAGGCGATGGGATTTGTGGCGGAGCTGGTTCAGCGCTTCCAAGAGCGACGTGAGGCCTTACTCGTAGCGCGTCAGGAACGTCAGCAACGCATTGCCGCCGGTGAAATGCCGGATTTCCGAGCTGACACGGTGTCGATTCGTACGTCTGAATGGACGGTGGCACCGATTCCACCCGCCTTACAAGATCGCCGCGTTGAGATTACAGGGCCTGCAGAGCCTAAAATGATCATCAATGCGCTCAATAGCGGCGCCAAAGTGTTCATGGCCGATTTGGAGGACGCGCTGTGTCCCAGTTGGGAGCGCGTTGCGGAGGGGCAAAAAGCGCTGTTTGATGCTGCGCGCCACTCGCTTCAGTGGCAGAGTCCAGAGGGAAAAACCTACACGCTGAATGAGTCGATTGCCACCCTGATTGTGCGACCGCGCGGCTGGCACCTGCCGGAGAAACACATCACACAGAATGGACAGCCGGTGAGTGGTGCGCTGGTGGATTTCGGGCTGTTCTTTTTTCACAATGCCGTGCATATGGCAGCGCAGGGAACTGGCCCGTTCTTTTACCTGCCCAAGATTGAGAGCATGGAAGAGGCGCAATTATGGGCGGATGTATTTGCCTATGCCGAAGAGCGCCTCGGCCTCACGCATGGCACCATCAAAGCCACCGTGCTGATCGAGACGATTCTGGCCGCTTTTGAAATGGACGAAATTCTATACGCGCTGCGTGATTATTGCTGCGGCCTGAATTGTGGGCGCTGGGACTATATTTTCAGCTTCATCAAAAAGTTCCATATGCGCCCTGATTTCGTGTTGCCTGAGCGTGCTCAGGTTACCATGAAAACCCCGTTTCTAACGGCCTATTATTTGTTGCTCATTAAAACCTGTCACCGGCGGGGTGCCTTCGCGATGGGCGGTATGGCGGCGCAGATCCCTGTGAAGGACGATGCTGCCGCCAATGAGAAGGCCTTTGCCGCTGTACGTGCCGATAAGGAGCGCGAAGCATCGGCCGGCCATGATGGCACCTGGGTGGCGCACCCCGCATTGGTGCCAGTGGCGCTGGAAGTGTTTAATCACTTTATGCCGCACAGCAATCAAGTCTCGAAGCAACGGGCAGATGTGACTGTTTCGGCGGTAGATCTGTTGGCGATTCCGTCAGGAACCATTACGCACGCGGGACTTCGCAATAACATTAATGTGGCATTACAATATCTGGCTGCGTGGCTATCCGGTTTCGGTGCCGTGCCAATTCATCACCTGATGGAAGATGCCGCTACGGCGGAGATTTCGCGCTCTCAATTGTGGCAATGGGTGTATCATGGGGCTTCGCTTGAATCGGGCGAAATCATTACGCACGCGATGATCGCAGATGTGCTTGAGGAGGAACTGTCAGTGGTTCTGCCACAAGAAGGCAGCGCATACTTTGCTGAGGGATCCTTTGCCAAAGCGGCAAAATTACTGCGAGAGCTAGTGGAGGATACGCAATTTAAGCCTTTCCTCACCGAACCTGCTTACGCTTTGCTGGCATAAATCAGGATGGCTAAAGAGCACTTGTCGCTGTGCATCACGCCTGCTAAATAGCCGTGATGAGCACTGACGATCTGACCATTACGACTGCCACGCCAGACGAGTTTCCTGACATATGGCCCTTTTTTCGTGACATTCTCGCCGAGGGCATGACCTATGCCTATCCGCGTGACGTGACGCTGGAGCAGGGGTGCGCCATCTGGTTTGAACGTGGTCGCCATGTGTTTATCGTGCGCGATACGCAGGGCAAAGTACTGGGCACCTGCTACTTACGCGCCAATCGTGAGGGCCCTGCCAGTCATGTGGCCAATGCCGGATTCATGGTGGCACCTGAAGCGCGGGGCAAAGGTCTGGCGCGCCGCATGGGCGAATTCATTATTGAACAAGCACGCACGCAGGGTTTTTTAGCGCTGCAGTTTAATTTTGTGGTATCGACCAATGCCATAGCGGTGCGCGCCTGGCAGTCCATTGGCATGAGTATTATCGGAACGATTCCCGAGGGGTATCAATTGCCCGATGGTCGCTTTGTCGATGCGCTGATTATGCATCGTAAACTGTAGTGTATGTAAGCGAGTTAGGCGCCAATGGCTCCTTGCTGAGCCTGATCATTGGCCGCATGGTTTGCTACACGTTCAACCCACGGATTTTTTGACAGGGCTTCCAGCTTATGGGTGATGCGCTGTGCAATCTGATCGGCGGTCGCATGTAATTGCGATTGCTGGGCTAGAAAGCTTGAGACACGATCAATCAGTGGTTTGCGGAAGGCTTCTGGCTGATGCATGGCAATGTTCGCGGTGGTGGCGTAAATATCTTCCACTTGCCCCAGCTTTTCCAAATCAAGCGTACCGTTTTTGGAGCATAGCGAATAGAGGGCATTCGTAACAATATAGACGACGGCGGTGGCCACACTCACCTGCCAGGCGTGAATACCCATGATTTTACCACTGGTAGGCTGATGGCTAAAGTTAGTGATCACGCTTTTTTTCAAGGCGGCATAGGCTGCTTCCTCAGCCTTGAGCGCTTGCCTCGCCGTATCACGCAAGGCAAGTTGTGTGGCGTTGGCACCTGAGGCTAGCGCCTGCTCGGCTGCCTCTAATTCCTGTTTCATGCGCGCGATGCGTGGAACATATCCTTTTTCAAGATTTTCAACATCGTTGCGTGCGTTGACCTTCGGACGCTCATGCATTATGGCACCAATCACACCCAGCACGTTATTGGCGCCAGAGAAAACCCCAGCATAGCGCGTTGGCTTCGTGTTGAACCAGTCCACCACCCGCGTAAAGGCGCCCCGATGATCAGGTTCAGGCGGCAACAACGCAGTGTTTTGCTGTGGCGTGGCCGATTCATCATTGGCCGGTGCGCTCGCATAGCTGACGGTCGCCGGCGTACCATAAGCCTGTGGACGAGATGTGGCCGGCTTCTCTTTCTCAGGCATTAAGCCCATGCTCTGACCAAAAGCAACTGAGATACCCTGAAACATTTTAAGCGGATTATCTTGCCGCTGATTCAGGCCCGCTTTTAGCAAGGTCAAACCACCCAGCGCCTGCACGACATGGTGGATGTCGGCTCCATTTTTATTGAAAAACTCTGCTGTTTTGGTGAGTAAACCATGATCGCGTGCCAGTGCGTCGAGTAACTGGCGCTCCGTGCGGGGGACTTCAATACCCTCATGTTTGAGGTGCTCTCCCAGTTGCCGGTATAGGATGCCCAGTTGCATATCCGCGTCACTGCGGCCAAAGCCAGCAAGCACCGCACCAGAGGAGCCCCAGATCGCGCCAGTGGCGGCTTCTGCCCAATCCTTACGCAGCATGCCGGAGAGCGCCATCAGCGCATCGCCAATGAGATAGCCAACCCCCGTGATCGGCAGAAGCACCTCATTTAACTTCTCTTTACTGCTTTTATGCGCGAGCGTATCCAGCGGTGTGAATTGGGTGATGGGCGTGCCATCAACTGCACCCAACTGACTGAGCGCGGTAAAGAGAGATTCGCGATCACCAAATTTCTGAACACGCAAGGCTGGCTTGCCATTTACCTCATCAGCATTGGTGAGGAACCCGCGAGCCTGCAGGCGCTCATTGAGATTCCTGAGTGTGCTCGCATCGGCGTTTTCTGGCGCATAAATCACCGCTTGCGGTGTTTTGCGGCCAGGCAACATTTCCACATGATGGAGTAGAGAAGCGGGGGAATTCCAGTGATAAAGCATGTGCGCCTAGTAAATCAGTACTCTTAAGCATACGGTATAAGTGTTACAGCTTTGTGGCGGTGCGGTATGTTTCGCTATTTTTTACGTGCAATGGTCAGCCCTTCGGAGGTTGGCAGAAGAATAGCATCGTAAAATGTTGTATCTGATAGGTGTTTGTTAAATGCACGCATCGCATGTGTTGCTGCCGCAGAGACCCGTTGCTGCGGCTCGGCGTGGACGGCGCCAAAAAGCAGGCTGTTGTCCCCAATAATTAACCCACCCACACGAATCATTGGTTCAACACACTGTAGATAATCAAGATATTCAGATTTCTGTGCATCAATAAACACAAGATCAAAGCGCTGATTAGTGAGGTGCGGCAATTGTTCAAGTGCTCGTCCTTTCAACAAAGTGATACGGGAATGGCACTCGGATTGTTCAAAAAAACCTTGCGCCATCTGCGCATGATGATCGTCGGCTTCGATGGTGATGAGTTGCCCATGCGAAGGTAAGGCGCGTGCGAGCCACAAGGTGGAGTAGCCAACGAAGCTGC
>JAIEPI010000016.1 GCA_019749855.1 Rickettsiales bacterium
TGCTCTTCCGATCTTGGCTGGTTGAAATCCAACACCGGTGTGAACATCGTGGTTGAAGGTCATTGCGATGAGCGCGGCACCCGTGAGTACAACCTTGCCCTCGGCGAGCGTCGTGCCAATGCCGCAAAAGACTATCTGGTAAGCCTCGGCGTCAGCGCTGCTCGCGTTACCACCATCAGCTACGGCAAAGAACGTGCTGCTGTGACTGGCTCAAACGAGTCTTCATGGGCACAAAATCGCCGCGCTGTGACCGTCCTCGCTCGCTAATCAGCGAACGGTTTTTAGGGTATTTAACCGCCGGGCTATGCTCGGCGGTTTTTTATTGTAGCGTGATTGTATAGAGCCATAAAGACGCTATACTCTGCAAAAAAGCAGGCCTTGGAGTCCACATGAAACGCGTAACATTCACTGCACGAACATTACATCTGGCTTTATGGATCGGCTTGCTGGCCATGCCTGCGCATGCGGATAGCAGCAGCCAGCGTCTTGAGCGCTTGGAGCGTGATTTACAAAGTGTACAGCGTCAGCTTTATCGCGGTGGTGATGGTCGCGCAGATTCACAAGGCTCTGTGCCTACAGGCACCGCCGCAGCAAACCTGCAAGTGCGTTTGAGCGCATTGGAGGAGGAGCTGCGTCAATTGCGCGGTCAGGTCGAAGAGAGCCGCTACCAAAGCGAGCAGACGGCACGACAGTTGCAGCTTTTGCAGGAAGATATGGAATATCGCCTGACACAAATTGAACAGAAAATCGGACTGGGTGTCCCTGCGGCTGCAGTGGAAGGTAGCGCTCCTGCGACAGCGCCTGCGGTTGCACCAGCAACAGCGCCGACTGCACCGACAACGCCACCGCTTACCAACGCACCTGTCACGCCCAGTGCCGATCCCGCCGCCGCCACACCGCAAAATGCGAAAGAGCTTTATAATTATGCCATTGGCCTGATGAACAAAGCGCAATATGCGGAGGCCACTACGGCGTTTAAGCAATTTATTAAACAATATCCATCGGATAAGTTGCTGGGCAATGCTTATTATTGGTTGGGTGAAACTTTTTATGTGCGTGAGGATTATCTGCAGGGCGCTGATAATTTCCGCCAAGGATTTGAGGCAATGCCTGAGGGAGTCAAGGCACCGGATAATCTGTTGAAACTGGCCATGTCGCTGGCCAAGCTCGATAAAAAGCGTGAGGCATGTGTGGTCTTACAGCAAATCCAGATCAAGTATAAGACGGGTCCTGACACGGTGCTTGGCCGCGCAGCACGTGAATCGGATAATCTCAACTGCCAGCCGTAATTCGCGTCCTTTAGTACGACGAGACACTCTGGCCGACTAGACACGGGCGCCTGCGGATGGATCAGGATTTACAGCGTCTTTTTGCCAATGCAATGCTCGGTTGTGCGCCCTTTGAGTCGTGTCCGCATCTGGCGATTGCTGTTTCCGGCGGTGTGGATAGCCGTGCACTGGCGCTTCTGACAAAGCAGTGGGCGGATAAACATCATGCGCGTGTCACGGCATTGGTGGTGGACCATCAGCTGCAAGTGGAATCAACTTCGCATGCGAAAGCAACCATCGAGTGGTTGAATCGTCATGCCATCGATGCGGTCATGTTGCCTGTGCATGTCGCACTCAACGGCAATCGACAGCAATCGGCACGTGATGCCCGTTATCATGCAATGACAGACTGGTGCAGGCGTCACGGCGTGTTGCATTTGCTGCTTGGCCATCATTTTAACGATCAGATGGAAACCGTGTTGATGCGCTGGCTGCGTGGTAGTGGCATTGACGGGTTATGCGCCATGCAACCTATCGCTTATCGTCATGATGTGCGGCTGTTGCGTCCGTTATTGGATGTGCCCAAGGCCACTATACTGCACTGGATGGATGCTCACGCGCAGGTATGGATTGAGGATGCAAGCAACGCCACGCCTCGCTATCACCGCAACCGTTTGCGGGCCGTAACCCCGATATTAGAAGCGGAGGGGATGAGTCCCAAACGACTGCGAGAGTCCTTATTGCTGTGGCGACAAACGCGTGATTTTTTGCATGGGCAAGCGCATGAATTCCTCGCTAGCCACGTGGTGATAAGTGAGGCTGGTTTCGCTCGTCTGGCGCTAGAGGCTTGGAGAATTTTGCCTAAAGAAATGGGTGATCGTTGCTTACTCGCCATCCTTAGAACCGTGCGTGGTAACAAAGATGCGCCGCGTTACGAAGAGGTGATGCGGCTGGCGATGCGTCTGCGTCAGCCAGATTTTCAAGGTGCGACATTGCATGGCTGCCAACTGATGGTGCATGAAAAACAAAAGACACTTTTTATTGTGCGTGAGAAAGAACCAGCGTCACTTCAACTGGAAACAGGTACGCAGACGCGCTGGGATGACCGATTTATCGTCACTGCGCAGGCGCCATCGTTATGGTTGCGCGCTTTGGGCGCGGATGGGCTGAAACAGCTTCGCGCCAGCGAGTTTAAGTTGCCAAAGGGTTATCCGGCGACTGTCTTACAGAGGCTGCCATCGCTATGGCATCTTGACCAATGCATTGCACAGCCCCATATCGGGTATGGACAGACGTTGGAAACTCTTGGAATCACCTTGCGTTTTTCCCCGTTAAAAGCGCTTTGCTAAGGTGGCAACTCGCTGTATGAATGACCTCAAAGCAAAGAGCCGAAATTTCTATGAACAATCTGACGCGTAATTTTCTCCTGTGGGCTGGCATTTTTGTGGTGGCCATGGTGCTCTATAAAATTTTTGAGCCAGGCGGCATGAGTCATGCGGCCTATGAGCGCATTGCCTTCTCGGATTTCCTTCAGGAAGTGCGTGATAACAAAGTGCAGGATGTGCAGATTGATGAAACAGCGGAGAAGGGCACGGAAATCACCGGACGAACCACCGATGAAAAACCGTTCATCACACAAGCACCCAACTATCCGGGTCTGGTCGATCTGCTGGAACAGCATCAGGTGAAAATGAGTGTGATGCCAGCAAGTGAAGCCATGAACGCGTTCTGGGCAACCTTTCTCTCATGGTTTCCATTTCTCATTTTGATTGGTGTCTATTTTTACTTCATGAAGCAGATGCAATCCGGTGGTGGACGTGGTGGCGCCATGGGTTTTGGCAAATCACGCGCGCGGATGCTGACCGAGAAAACCGAGCGCAAAATGTTCAAGGATGTCGCCGGAGTGGACGAAGCCAAAGACGAGCTGCAGGAGATTGTCGAGTTTCTACGTGATCCACAGAAATTTCAGAAACTGGGCGGAAAAATACCCAAAGGCTGCTTGCTGGTTGGTCCTCCTGGTACTGGTAAAACCTTGCTCGCACGCGCCATTGCCGGTGAGGCGGGCGTGCCGTTCTTCACCATTTCCGGCTCCGATTTTGTGGAGATGTTTGTCGGTGTCGGCGCCAGCCGTGTGCGTGATATGTTTGAGCAGGGCAAGAAAAGCGCGCCCTGCATCATCTTTATTGATGAGATTGATGCGGTGGGCCGTCACCGTGGTGCGGGGATGGGCGGTGGTAACGATGAGCGTGAGCAAACGCTCAATCAGTTGCTCGTTGAGATGGACGGTTTTGAAACTAATGAGGGCGTGATTCTCATTGCGGCAACCAACCGACCGGATGTTTTGGATCCGGCTTTGTTGCGTCCAGGGCGTTTTGATCGCCAGATCGTGGTGCCCAATCCCGATGTTGATGGTCGCGAGAAAATTCTCAACGTGCATTTGCGCGCCGTTCCTGCGGCGCCGGACGTTGACGCGCGCATTATTGCACGTGGCACACCAGGCTTTTCCGGTGCTGATCTCGCTAACCTCATCAATGAAGCGGCATTGCTGGCTGCGCGGCGCGATAAGCGTGTGGTGACGATGAAGGAGCTGGAGGAAGCCAAGGATAAGGTGATGATGGGCGTTGAGCGCAAATCCATGGTGATGAGCGACGATGAAAAGAAAATGACGGCCTATCATGAGGCGGGGCACGCCATTGTGTCGCTGCATTGTCCGGCCTCTGACCCGATTCACAAGGCCACCATTATTCCGCGTGGTCGTGCGCTTGGTATGGTGATGCGCTTGCCTGAGGCAGATAAACTCTCGTACCACCGTGATAAAATGCATGATGATCTGGCCGTGGCCTTTGGCGGTCGCGTGGCTGAGGAAATGATTTTCGGCTATGACAAGGTCTCCTCAGGTGCCTCTTCGGATATTCAATACGCCACCAAGCTCTCGCGCGCCATGGTGATGCAATGGGGCATGTCAGACACGTTGGGACCCGTCAATTACGGCTCCGATCAGCAGGAAAGTTTTATGGGACAACCGTTTGGTAATGCCAATGCGGTCTCCAGTGCCACCATGGCGCAGGTGGATGCGGAAGTGAAGCGCATCATCACGGAAGCGCATGATCGTGCCACGGCATTGCTCACTGAGCATCTCGCCGATCTGCATACGCTGGCGAAGGGTTTACTTGAATATGAAACCCTGAGTGGCGACGAAATAAAGCAGTTGATTAAGGGTGAGCCGATTCGCAACGAAACAAAAGAAAATGCGAGTGCGCGACGGGTGGCGAGTGTGCCAAGCAGCCGCAAGAAAACAGCCACCCAGCCCATGGATGATGAGACTGTTACGAGTGACGTGCCACAGACGGATTCGGGCAGTGGTGACGAAAATCCACTGCACTAGACCAAAGCCTTAGGACGTCGTTCCCACCGTTTAGCGTGCTTGAGCTGGTGTGCGCTGGGTAGCAAGGGGCGTGGCGGGACAGGCGACAGATGTTGTTGCTCCAGCCTGCGGGGCGTTACTTGCAAATAGCGCGCGTGTGCTATCATAGATTCTGCCCGCACTATGCCCATCGCTACCGTTGATTCTCTCGGAAATCTCTCTCAGCTGTTGCATGGTTGCGCGATCAAGCGCCTGACCATTAATGCCATGTTGCGTGACGCTGGCGGCAATTTCACGGCGAAAGCCACTCGCCATTTCCACATATTGCGAACGCGTCAGGCACTCTACATTAAGGACTTGATTGGCGCTTTGACCGCCTATTGCCAATGGAGGATGAGCAAACCCAACCTCAAGAATACCGCTCACGCGCGCGCGAAGCGGCGCAGGCAGGTCACGAT
>JAIEPI010000044.1 GCA_019749855.1 Rickettsiales bacterium
CAAAGCAAAACTGGCGGTGAGTTTTTGGCTTTTTGTCCCCTCCAGAGTCACGTCATGAGCGCTCACGTGCCAACGCAGCCGGTTCATGACCACACGTGTGGACTCTGTGGCGATGTCTGTCAGGATCACGCCCAGCGCGTCATCAGCGACGCGCCCCAGCGCATCATCGTTACGCAGATTGTGACGCAAATTATTGGCCATTTCCCTGAGTGCCAGCAATGCCGTATGTTTGCCGTAGCGTGCCAGTATTGCCTGATAATCATCCAGTCGCACGTAGGCAAAACAAGCGCTAAGACTTTTGGTATCCGCATAATACTGCGCCATCTCGAGGTCTTTTTCTATTGAAGCACGATCTGGCAAACCAGATTCTGCATCGAGAACTTCATGTCCCTTAAAATTTGTACTCAATGCCTGTTTGAAGGCTTCCACTTCGCGCTTTTGCTCGTCTTCCTGTACGATTAGGCGAAACCAGTGATGACGATCACGTGCTTCGATGCGACAAATTCGAAAATTCGGTGTGGCGACAATATGCCCATTCTTGTGACGAAACTGAACCTCGCGTAGCTTCCGCATGACCTCAAAGAGGTCATTCATGTCATGCTCATACTCAACAAATTCCTGTACCGTTTGCGCAACCTTTGGTGCGAGCAATTCAAGGAGGCTCATGCCCTTGACCTCGTCTTCCACATAGCCCGTCATTTCCTGCAGCAGAGGATTCATACCAAACATTGTCAGCGATGCTGACTCATTGTTCTGGCATACCAGCAGCACTCCTTCGTGGCGTCGAAATGTTAGCTCCATCGGCACATCCTTAATCAAACAATTCTGATTATACGTCATTTTGCAGTTGATATGCAAAAGAAACGCCCTATTTTCCGAGTATTCACTTATTTTTTGTAAAGCCATATGAATGAATTGAATCAGGACACCCGCTTACGTCGGGTGCGCTATCGTAGCTGGCACCGTGGCTGCAAGGAAACAGATGTCATTCTGGGTCGCTTTGCCGATGAGAGATTAGAGACTCTCAACGGCGAACAGCTCACGATTTATGAAAAGCTGATAGATGAACAGGATGTGGACATCTGGAACTGGCTGGTGGGCAAAGAACCCGCCACGGATGCCGCCTATCTCCCTCTATTAGACTTGTTGAGAGCGCATTCTGATCGGGCCAATGGCTGAGCCACAACAACAAACCTCCATTCAGCTTCTGTCCGTCACCGGTGTCACCGAGGGCGCGCAGTTGCTTGCCATTCGTCACATTGCGCAAACCAGTGGCCATCCGGTCATCTATGTCACGCATAGCGATCGTGAATTGCGGCGCACTGTCGAGGCAGCGGCGTTGTTTTTGCCCGAGTTTCACGTGCTCGCTTTTCCAGCATGGGACTGCCTGCCTTACGATCGCGCGGCACCACACCCCAGCATCATGGCGGAGCGTGTTGCCACCTTAACCACTCTGGCCAATAGCCAACCCAAAGGCCGCACCCTCATCGTCACCACCGCCAGCGCGTTTTTGCAACGACTGCCGCCAGTCTCCTCATTTGCTAATGCCCGAATCACCCTGACGAAGGGGACGACATTACCCATCGAGAAACTGAGTTTCTTGTTGCAGGATTTTGGCTATCGGCGCGCAGGGAAAGTCATGGAGCCAGGCGAATTTGCGGTGCGCGGCAGTATTCTCGATGTATTTGCCAGCGCGACGGGTGATCGTGCGCTTCGTGTCGATTTTTTTGGCGAAGAGATCGAATCAATCCGTTGGTTTGATCCGCTCACCCAGCGCTCAACGGATGATGTCTCCGAGTACACGCTGGCGCCAGTGAGCGAAGTGCGCCTGACTGAAAATGCTATTGCGACGTTTCGTGAGCGTTACCTGAAGAATTTTGGCGTCGCCAGCAAGGACGACACGCTCTATGCCAGCATCTCAAATCATCAGTACATGCCCGGCATGGAGCACTGGATGCCGCTGTTTTTTGAGCGCTGTGACAGCTTGCTCGATTATGCACCGCAGGCGGTTATCGCGCTGGCGCATAATGCGTGGCATACGCTGGAAGAACGGCAGGAACTGATTCACGAGTATTATCAGGCGCGTAAGGATTCCGCCGCCTTAAAGCAGAAACAAGCGGTGTATCATCCGGTTGCACCGGACGAGATGTTTCTCATGGGTGTCACGCTGGAAGTGAAACTGGAGCGTAAATCGCTCTATCACCTCACCCCCTTTTCGAGCCAGAACCATGCGCTTGAATTACACACGCAGCCCGTTCGCATGCTGCACAGTCTCGCCAAGCAACAGCAGCTCTCACCCTTTGCGTTACTGGCTGTGGAAGCCTATGAGCAGAAAAAACTGGGCCGCTCACTGGTGATATGTGCCGCCACGGAGGGAAGCCTCGCGCGTCTGGCGCAATTACTGGAGGAACACGGCGCCAACGCGCAGCCTATCACTGCGTGGGCGCAAGCAGAGCAAACGGCGGGGCTTTATCTCGCCATCTCACCACTGGAAAATGGCTTCACCACGCCGAAAGTCACCTGTTATACGGAACAGGATATTCTGGGCCATCGCGTGATCCAGACCAAAAAACGCAAGCGTAATGCTGATGCATTCCTGCAAGAAGCAGCAAGCTTTGAGCCAGGCGAACTGCTGGTGCACAAGGATCATGGCATTGGCCGCTTTGATGGGCTGGTGACCATGGAAGCGGGCGGCAAACGGCATGACTGCCTGAAATTATTGTACCGCGATGATGATAAGCTGTTTCTTCCGGTTGAGAATATGGACCTCATTGCGCGCTATGGTGAGGATAGCGCTGGCACGGAGCTGGATAAGCTAGGCGCGTCCAACTGGCAGCAGCGCAAAGCGAAAATGAAAGAACGCATACGCATGGCCGCGGATGAATTGATGAAAATCGCCGCTGAGCGCGCCTTGCGCCCGGGCCATCGCCTCCCCGCTGCACCTGGCAGCTATGAAGAATTCTGCGCCCGCTTCCCCTATGATGAAACCGAGGATCAGCAGCGCTCCATCGACGAGGTGGAGACGGATCTGGTGAGCGGTAAACCCATGGACAGGCTCATTTGCGGCGATGTGGGCTTTGGCAAAACGGAAGTGGCGATGCGCGCCGCCTTCATTGCCGCCAGCGCGCCCATCAAACCGGTGCAGGTGGCCATCATCGCCCCCACGACCTTGCTGGCGCGCCAACATTTCCGCAGTTTTCGTGCACGATTTGACGATACCGGTCTGGAAATTCGCATGCTTTCACGACTAACCACCGCCAAAGACGCCAAAGCCACGCGCGAAGGCCTGAAAAACGGTAGTGTTGATGTGGTGATCGGCACGCACGCGATCCTCTCCAAGCAGGTCGATTTTGCGCGGCTTGGCCTGATGATTATTGATGAAGAACAACATTTCGGCGTGAAACAAAAAGAAGCGCTGAAGCAGATGCGCGCCAATATCCACGTGCTCACCTTATCGGCGACGCCGATTCCGCGAACGCTGCAATTGGCGCTAGCCGGAGTGCGTGAACTCTCGCTGATTACCACACCGCCGGTGGACCGGCTGGCGGTGCGTAGCTTTGTGTTACCCTATGATGCGGTGGTGATTAAGGAGGCGATTCAACGAGAAATCCATCGCGGCGGTCAAGTGTTTTACGTCACGCCACGCGTCGCCGATATTGCCGAGCTGAAGTTCAAAATCATGGAGTTGGTGCCACAGGCGCGATTGGCCATTGCGCATGGGCAACTGCCCGCCAGTGAGCTGGATCGCATCATGAATGATTTTTATGATGGCAAATTCGATGTTTTGCTCTCCACCTCCATTGTGGAATCCGGCATTGATGTACCCACCGCGAATACGCTGATTGTTAATCGCGCCGATATGTTTGGCCTCTCACAGCTCTATCAGTTGCGCGGTCGCGTTGGTCGCAGCAAGGTGCGTGCCTATGCCTACTTCACTATGCAGCACCATAAGCGTCTCAGCGATCAGGCGCAGCGGCGGCTGGAGGTCATGCAAACACTCGATACGCTGGGCGCGGGCTTCACGCTGGCCAGCCATGACATGGAAATCCGTGGCTTTGGTAATCTGGTGGGCGAAGAACAGTCCGGACACATTAAAGAAGTAGGCGTCGAGCTGTACCAGCAGATGCTGAGTGAGGCCGTCGCGGCTGCACGTGCCGCCAGTCTGCCTGATGCCGCGCCCGTCGAATCGGACGATTGGAGCCCGCAGATTAATTTAGGTGTTTCTATATTAATTCCTGAGGATTACATCTCTGACCTCACCTTACGCCTCAGCCTGTATCGGCGCTTATCATCATTGCAGACCGAGGCGGATATTGAAAGTTTTGCCGCAGAAATGGCTGATCGTTTCGGCCCCTTGCCGCATGAAGTTCAGACACTACTTGAAGTGATGCGCATTAAACAACATTGTCGCGCCGCACACATCGCACGAATCGACACCGGCCCCAAGGGCGCGGTGCTGTCATTCCACCAAAACACGTTCCCCAAACCAGAGGCATTGATTGGCTACATTGCCAAACATTCACACCGCATAAAACTGCGATCAGATCAGAAGCTTGTTTTTACAACTTCATGGAACACTGAAAAAGAAAAACTGCGCGGCGTGCACGAGCTGTTAAAGCAAATAGGTGCCTTAGCCCTGTAGTGTTTTCATGGCACCAAGTGATGGCATTGCCCGTTGCTGATAATTCACGGTGGGCGATTGCACTCGTGTCATTGGATTGGGCATCATTGGATTGGCATGAGCATGCGCTGAATGCTGTGCGCTACTGGAAATCGCCGCCCCTCCGATACTGGCTGCCACACCGCAGCTGAGCGCATGCGTCACCAGTAGCGACGACGCTGACAATGCACCACCAATCGAGCCACTAGCCCCCGCCTGAAGTGTGGCGGCCCCAGCCGCCCCTTGCTCACCGAGCTTACCCAGCGTGCTGAACAGGGTTTCTTTAACACCGGAAAACTGATTGATATTTCCATCATAGAGTTGCGTGCCAGCAACCAGAGAGAGGTAATGCAAACCCATCGACAGAGCGGAGAGTATCGCCGGCGCGGCAATCAGCGCGGTGGTTGCCATGGTCGCGGCACGCACAATCTGCGCCACGTGATAAT
>JAIEPI010000084.1 GCA_019749855.1 Rickettsiales bacterium
AGTTCATGAAATACATGCCGATCACCATTGTGGTGACCATGCTTGGTGCGTTAGTGATGGCGATGCTGTTTGTCCCCGCGCTGGGGGCGCGGATGCGGCGGGATAAATCACAGGTTGCCAGCACCACACTGAGCGACGCCGCCTATGAAGTACATGAAGATATTGACGATCCGCGCCCAACCGACCTGTTCACGCGATACTATATTCGCGGTGTGGAGCGCGTGTTGCTCAAGCCTAAACGGTTTTGTGCAATGCTGTGCGCCGGTATGGTGGCGACGTTTGTATTATTTGGCACGATCGGCCCGGGCGTTGAATTTTTCCCTGACATCGAGCCTGACAATGCCAGCCTGCAAGTGCGGGCACGTGGCAATCTTTCAGTGGGTGAAATGGATGCGCTGGTGCGGCAGGTGGAGGCGCGCATTTCTCCCAGTGACGAGGTGAAAACATTCTACACGCGCGCAGGTAAGCTGGGTGAGCGTGATCTGCCGGAAGATACGATCGGTATGATTCAGATGGAATTTGTGGATTGGCAGAAGCGACGAAAAGCCGATGAAATTCTCAATGAGATGAAGGCGAAAGTCGCTGACATTCCTGGCATCGTGGTGGAGACGGCGAAGCAGGAACAGGGGCCACCTTCGGGTAAGGGAGTCCAGCTGGAGTTGCGCAGCCGTGACTTGTCTCTGCTGGCGCCAGCTGTCGAAAAAATTCTCGCCTTCATGAAGGAGACGGGTGGCTATACGAATGTTGAAGATGATCGTCCCATTCCCGAAATTGAGTGGGAATTTTCCGTGGATCGTGAAAAGGCCGGACGCAACAATGTCTCCGTGATGGCGGTGGGGCAGATGATTAAGCTCATTACCAATGGTATTAAAGTGAATGAATATCGACCGGATGATGCCGATGATGAGGTGGATATCATCGTTCGCTTTCCTCAAGAGTTTCGCAATCTCGGCCAGCTATCGCGCCTGCGTGTGTTCACCGATAGCGGTCAGGAGCCGATCGAAAACTTTGTCACGCGCACCGCACATCAAAGCGTCGGCACGATTCGCCGTGTGGATGGTTTGCGTGTGATGAATATCAAGGCGGATGTGATGGAAGGCGTGCTGGCGGATGCCAAGGTGCAGGAGCTAACCGCATGGCTGGCAGCAGGCAACCTGCCAGCGGGCGTTGAGCCAACCTTCCGCGGCGAGGACGAAGACCAGCGCGAATCGCAAGCGTTCCTTAGCACCGCGTTCATCGTCGCCTTGTTTGGCATGGCCCTGTTGATGGTGATGCAGTTTAACAGCATTTATTATATGTTCGTGATTATGAGCGCTGTGATTTTTTCCACAGGCGGCGTGTTTCTCGGTCACTTACTGACCTATCAGCCATTTGGCATCGTCATGAGTGGGGTGGGTGTCATCGCGCTGGCCGGCGTGGTGGTTCAAAATAACATCATCTTCCTTGATACTTATCAATTATTGCGCCTTCGCGGCATGGAGATTCGCCTGGCGCTCATTGAGACAGGGGCACGCCGATTACGCCCGATTTTCCTGACAGCGGGCACAACGGTGTGGGGACTGATTCCAATGATGTGCGCCATGACGCTGGATTTTGTGAAGCGCGACATCAGCTTTGGTGCCCCCTCCGCGCAATGGTGGGTTCAGTTGGCCACCGCCGTGGCAGGTGGGTTGACCTTTGCCACTATTTTAACGCTGTTTTTTACGCCCTGCCTGATTCTGCTATGGGAAACACGACGTGGTCGCTGGCTTCAGCGGGGAATGGCCAGCTTTCGGTAATAGATATATGCGCTGATCGGCATGGACAACAGATAGAGCGCCCCAAGCAATGGCAGCGTCACCCATGGCGTGATGATGGAGAACGCCATAATCACTGTCACCGCGACCAGAACATAGGGCACGTAATCGGTGGGGATTCTAAAATTCTTAGCGGCAATGGTGGGTAAGCGGCTGGCCATGAGCCCGCCGATGCTCGCCAGATACAATGCAGCGAGAGGGGCATTATGATGAAACAGGTCAACGTTATGAAACGAAAGCATCATGGGGGCAATAACAAGCATGGCGCCGCCCGGGGCAGGCACACCAGTAAAGAAAAAACGCTCTGCCGGATGGCGGGGTTGTTTGGTGAGGCTCACGTTGAAACGTGCTAAACGCAAGGCACAGCAGGCAATATAAAACAACACTGCCGCCCAGCCATATCGCTTGAAATCTTCCAGTGCCCACAGCCAGAAAATAAGCGCGGGGGTCACCCCAAAGCAAATTACATCGGTGAGGGAATCCAATTGTGCGCCAAATTGGCTGGTGGCCTTCAGCAATCGTGCCACCATGCCGTCCATGGCATCCAATATGGCGGCAACGATCATAAAAATAATGGCAATTTCCCATTTTTCCGCCAGCGCAAAACGAATGGCCGAAAAGCCGCAACACAAGCCAGCGATGGTGACCATATTAGGAAACAGCCGACTAATCGGCATGTCACGCAAGCGCTGTATCGAATCCTGCGGTGTCTGTGGGGCATCCATTAATGGCTGACTCCGGTGCGTGACTCTTCCGTGCTAACCAGATCCGCAAAGATGGTTTCGCCGCCTATCGCGGTTTGTCCTTCCATCACCAGCGGATGAATGCCAACAGGCAGATAGACATCCACGCGGCTGCCAAAGCGAATAATGCCAAAACGCTCACCCGCTTCCACGCGCTGACCTTCACTGAGGTCACAGATAATGCGTCGCGCAATTAATCCGGCAATTTGAACTATGCCCAACAGATGACCGTCATCTGTTTTCATCGCAATCATTTGGCGCTCATTATCCTCACTGGCTTTATCCAGCGTGGCGTTCAAAAACAGCCCCTCATGGTAATGAAGCTTCACGATATTCCCAACAATCGGGATGCGGTTTACATGCACATTGAACACACTGAGAAACACGCTGATGCGCCAGCGTTCTTCATCCCCTAAGCCAAGCTCGAATGGCGGAATCACTTTTGTGATGCGAGAAATAAGACCATCAGCCGGTGAAATAATCAGCCCGGGCTTCAAGGGAGTGACGCGCTTGGGATCACGGAAGAAGAAGATGCACCAGATGGTCAGGGCCAGCCCGATGATCCCCAAGGTGCTGGAGATCAACGCCAGCAGCAACGCGCCTATCGCGAAGAGGGCAATGAATATCCAGCCAGCGGGATGGATTGGAAATCGTAAAAAAACGATAATGCCCTGTATGAAATCATTCATTACTTTATTCTCCTGCACTTAACGAGTAACCGGCTTTGCCGTCAAAATTATAGAGATGTTCCATTTTCAGTACATCCAAGCCAGCTTCACTGAGTCGAGAGAGCAACGCGCCAGTATAGGCGGCGGGCAGTATTTCGCCATTGGCCATGAAGCGGCAACGTACATGATCGGTGTTACTGCCTGAGGCTTCGGCGTCCGGCCATACTTTGAGACCCTTGCTGGAAATGAGAGTTAAGGTGGCGTCCTCCGCTGTTAGGCTTTGAATCTGTTCACCTAAATTTTCCACACTTTTATGCTGAAGCCCAATATACACATCCACGCCTTTGAGGACGCGATCTGCAACAGGAATAGCGACAATCGCGTTGCTGCGTGCCTGTGATGTGGCGACTGATGCGCCTTTTGCACCATATTCAGCGCGTTTAAAGCGGTAAGGTTCTTCACCCAGATGTGCAATCACGGCATCCGCAAATTCTTTGGTGCCGACTTTTTCTTTGCTGCTGGTAGCATGATAAATATCACCGGTATGAATCCCATCCTCAATGGTTTTGAGCCAGGCATTCTGAATCAGATTTGCCGTGTCGAACTGTCCCAGATGCACCAGCATCATGATGGCGCCGTTGAGCAGACCTGACGGATTGGCAATGTTTTGTCCCGCAATATCAGGTGCTGAGCCGTGAATTGCCTCGAACATGGCAAATTCTTCGCCGACATTTGACGAACCGGCCAGTCCAACAGAACCACAAACTTCCGCCGCGATATCAGAGATAATATCCCCGTAGAGATTTTCAGTGACAATCACGTCGAATTTCTCAGGATGGCTGGCAATACGCGCCGCGCCAATATCAATGATGTAATGCTCTTTTTGTACTTCCGGATATTCAGCGCCGACTTCGTCAAAAATGCGATGGAAAGCGCCATCGCAGATTTTCATGATGTTATCTTTGGACATGCAGGTGACTTTTTTGCGCCCATTTTTCACAGCATATTCATAGGCATAGCGAATAATGCGCTCAGAGCCGGTGTGAGTAATTAATTTCACCGCATGGAAAGCGTCTGCTGTTTGCTGGTATTCAATGCCGGAGTATAAATCCTCCTCATTTTCACGCACAATCACCAGATCCATGGCGGCATGCAAGCCTTTCACGAAGGGGTGATAGCTCTTGGTTGGGCGGATATTGGCATATAATCCAAGGGTTTTGCGCATCGTCACGTTCAGGCTTTTATAGCCTCCGCCCTGCGGCGTTGTGATGGGCGCTTTAAGCAGCACTTTCGTGCGGCGCAGCGTCTCCCACGCTGAGGAGGGGATGCCCGTGCTCAAACCCTTCTTATAATAGGCTTCTCCGACTTCAATCGTCTCGATATTAAGCTGCGCGCGTGCCTCGGCAAGAATACGCAACGTTGCGTCCATGATTTCAGGTCCGATGCCATCGCCGTAAGCAACCGTAATATCGTGAGTTGGAGACATGAGAGCAACCTTTCTAATGATTAATTTGGTGAAAATACCATAAATAGCAGCGTGCCAAAGGCAATGAATTTCCCAAAAAATTAGCCTTTTGGGCGCTTTCCTGTCACAAAAGCTTCACTTTGCACACAGGCAAGCCGTGCTACTATATTCGTGAGATAGGATGCCCATGAATAACGTGCCCCCTGAAACCGAGAAAGCCCCTGCGTCGCCAGCAGTCACCGCGCCAACAATCGCTGTGCCTGTGTCACGTGATGCGGTGAGAATGCCTCTCGCCGACGATCAGCGTCGGGATTTGTCGCGTGAATATAGTACATCGCCCACCTCATCGGCAGCGCCCGGCGATAGCCCCTTTTACAACCGTGTCTTTTGGGCATCGTATAAAGGTCTCTCCCGTGGTTTGCTTGGTGGTTTGTTGCTGGGTGCGGTG
>JAIEPI010000209.1 GCA_019749855.1 Rickettsiales bacterium
AGATGTATTCGTTTATGTCAGGAAGTCACGGGTTTTTGAGCACCACAGCTCGCCTTATGTCTTTTTATACCGAGGAGCGAGCGGCGCAGCCAATAAACCGTCGAACTTTAACTATTGGCTAGCAAAGCCCCCGCCGCACATGAAGCCATAGAACTTTACTGCACATTTGCCGCCAGAGAAATGGCCGTCATGTTGCCCGCGCTGGATGGACTGAATGCGCTCATCTTCTACTCGATCGTTGTGAAAATGCTGGTGGGTGATTCCGCTAAATATGTGAGCATGATATATCGTCATTCTATGACTTCTTCGATGGGAATAACATATGGCGCATAGAGCTGATAGACCGCACGCTGAATCGCATTTGATGAATCGCATTGGCTGGTTACGAGCAGCGGTTTTAGGGGCCAATGACGGCATACTTTCCACTGCCAGTATCGTCAGCGGTATGGCGGCGGGTGGTGCATCAAGAGAAGCTATTTTACTCGCTGGACTTGCGGGCCTGGTGGCGGGTGCCACCTCGATGGCAACAGGTGAATATATCTCAGTCAGCTCACAAACTGATACGGAAAATGCCGATATAGCCCGCGAAAAGCGCGAGTTAGAACAAAATCCCGCATTCGAGTTGGAGGAGCTTGCGCACATGTATGTGGCGCGTGGCGTGGAGCTGCCCTTAGCTCGTCAGGTCGCCGTTCAACTAACGGCAAAGGATGCGCTGGGTGCCCATGCGCGGGATGAACTAGGCTTAACGGAAATAACGGCCGCCAAACCAATTCAGGCAGCACTTACCTCTGCCGCCAGTTTTACTTGCGGCGCTATACTGCCGTTAGTCGTTGCCATCTTGTCACCAGCGACCATGATTGTCTGGTCAGTCATTGCAAGCACACTGCTTTCTTTGGCCGCGCTCGGTATATTGGGCGCAAAAGCAGGTGGAGCGCATGTGGTAAAACCCACCTTGCGTGTATTATTTTGGGGGGCACTATCGCTGGGACTGACCACGTTGGTTGGTCTGTTATTTAGCATCACACCATAGCTGCTTTGAAAACGATTTTTACACCAATTTGGCGTTTGTTCATATGACCAATACATGGCTGCCGGGCGCATCTTCAAGGGGTGCATATTCTTTGTTGCCCATCGCTGGCGGTTTTATTTTTCCTGACGAATGTGTATGGAGCCATGCCTTCCATTCTTCCCACCATGAGCCTTCATTAGTGGGTGTATTCGTCTGCCACTGGCCGGACAGTGCATAACGCGCCTTACTCGGCATCGTGGAAATCTGGTAGCGGCTGCCTTTAACTTCCTAAGCGGTGGTTGTCGGAGGGGGCAGGCTTCGCGGCAGTACATGTCATAAATCTCTGGCGTTCTCAGGGATGGGCAGTAAGTTCTGATGCATGTATTCCATACCCTTACGCCACGCATGACGACAGGCAAGCAAATAGCCATAATCGGTGCAGGGCCCGCAGGGCTGATGGCGGCGGAGTGTCTGGCCATCCGTGGTTACGCGGTTACGCTCTACGACCGCATGCCGACTCCAGCGCGCAAGTTTCTGATTGCCGGACGTGGAGGGCTTAACCTGACGCACAGTGAACCACTGGAGGTATTCATTCCGCGTTACGGGGCTGCGTCTGAATGGATGGCGCCGTACATCATAGCATTCCCGCCGAGCGCACTCTGCCATTGGTGCGAGGGGCTGGGTGAGGAGGTCTATGTGGGCAGCAGTGGGCGCATTTTTCCGCGTCGCATGAAAGCCGTGCCATTACTGCGCGCATGGTTGCAGCGGCTTCAGGCGCTGGGTGTACAGTATGCACCGCGGCATAACTGGCGCGGGTGGGACGGTGACGCGCTCTGCTTCACAGGGCCAGAAGGTCAGGTAATGCACGTGACGCCACACGCCACATTACTGGCGCTCGGCGGCGCTTCCTGGCCGCGACTTGGATCAGACGGGGCGTGGGTGGAAATACTGCGCCAGCATGGGGTTGAGATGGCGCCTTTGTGTCCGGCCAATGTCGGATTTTTGGTTAAGTGGTCGGATTATTTCATCAAACACTTTGCGGGACATCCTCTCAAACCCTTAGCACTCAGCCATCACAAGCAGACACGGCAGGGCGAGGCGATGATGACCGCGCAGGGCATTGAGGGCAACGTGATTTATGCGCTGGGCACATCGATACGCGACGCTATTTCCGCACAGGGCCATACCGACATTCTGCTGGATCTTAGGCCACAGATGACACAAGCCGCGCTGACGCAAAAGCTTGCCGTGCCGCGCGGTAACAAGTCGTTCAGTACCTATCTGCGGGGTGCGGGTTTCTCACCCCTTGCCGTGGCACTACTGCGAGAGATTATGCCATCGCAATGGCTTGCCGCGGCAACGCCCGAGGCATTAGCGGCAATAATCAAAGCGCTTCCCCTCCGGCTGACTGGCATCGCGGGGATGGAGTACGCCATCTCATCCGCTGGGGGGATTCGCCAAAATGCCGTTCATGCTGATTTGATGCTGCGCGCGCGCCCGGGAGTGTTTGTTGCCGGTGAAATGCTGGATTGGGAAGCACCTACTGGCGGCTATCTCCTGCAGGCGTGCTTCAGCACAGCCGTTGCGGCCGCAGAGGCGATGCATCATTATGTCGAGACAAAGCCAGATGCCATATGAAGATAATAAAAAACGGCGGAAGTGAAGCACCTCCGCCGTTTCATTCGGTAGGCAATGATTACTTGCCGTCAGTCGCGCAACCGCCTTCGCCTTTGCACTCATTTTGACCTTTGCAGGCGTGTTTATCAGTCTTGCAGCCGCCATTGCCTTTGCAGGAGTTTTGACCTTTGCAGGCATGCTTTTCAACCGCGTGCTCAGCTGCTGCTGTTTTTTCAACGGCATTAGCCACGCCGGCAGACATGAAGCCAGCAGCGAGAAGACCGGCCAAAGCGGCCGTCGCAAGTTTAGTATTAACAGACATGATAAACTCCTTTGTTAGAATGGAATGATGAAGGCACGCTTGGCGAACAAGAAGAACGAATGTTCGGTAGAATTTTTATAGTCCTGTCGTATTTGATATCAAGAAGAAATTGATTATAATTTGATGGGGTTGTATGTGTGGCTAATTAAGTAAACCCTTATATAAATAAGCTCTCAATCCCATAAAGATCCCGAGTAAAATTAAAACTACAAAAATCATGATGCGTGCACAAAATACAAGACAGAGAATTATCAAAGAGGCAGCAGATATTTTTTATCAGCACGGTTATCGTACCAGCGGTGTGGAGTTTATCGCGAAGTCCGTCGGGGTCACCAAAGCAACTCTTTATCATCACTTCACCAATAAAGATGAATTGATTGAAGAAGCTTTAAAATATACAAGCACTTTTCATTTGGCGGCCTACCAGAAGTCCTGGGGCAGAAAGGGCTTGTCAGCCATTGATAAGTTAACCGTTTTATTTGAAGACATTCAGCTTTTATTCAAGCAAAAAGACTGCTTTGGTTGCCCCTTTATTAATGCGGCCAGTGAATACACTAATCGTCACTCGGCCGTACGTCAAATTTGTGAACAGCATTATGCACTGCTGATACAGGAACTTGAGTTTTTTGCATGTGAAGCAAATCTAAAAGAGCCCCGCATTGTGGCGGAACAGCTCGCATCTTGTATCATGGGCACGTATTCTGCGTGGTTTGTAGGAGGGCTTAACCTATCTGCTTTGCACGGGCAGAGGATGGCCAAGGACATTATCGCCGCGCACCGCGCACATTAAGTTCTAGGAATTGGCGGCTCAGCATTGACAAAAGAGGTGGGGCTATTTAATGATTGTGTGCCGAACGATCGGTAGATAATCAAACAGATGAGAATTCACATGAAAAAACAGCTAATCGCTATGACAGTGTTGACTGCAATGGTTGGTGCCGGATCCGCACTCGCACAAGACAAAATGGAAGCTAAAGTAGAGCGTGAAAAATGCTACGGTGTCTCCAAAGCGGCAAAAAATGACTGTGCCGCGAAAGATGGCAGCAGCTCATGCGCTGGGCAATCGAAAAAAGATGCCGATGCTAACAACTGGATTTACCTGCCAAAAGGCGTGTGCGATAAACTTGCTGGCGGCGTTAAAGGCTAACAGCTAAAAGCTATTCATTTAAAGATTATAAGAATGTGAAAAAACCTCAGACAGCATTCGTGGTGTCTGAGGTTTTTTTATTCTATTTATGTTATGACTGGGTGATCATTTGATTACCATCTCAGCAGCATTCTACCACAAAAGGCACCCAATACAGCAAATAGTAAGGTGGGTATATAATGCCATAAGGCTAAATGCATAATGGAGTCGTTTGCCTCCGAAAGCCGTAACGTCAGGCAGCCTATGCCGCTGGCGGCAAGCACCGTAAAAATGCCTGCCTGCCGCAGATGAACGGGCGCACCTTTACGCAGCAAAGCAAACATGAAGGCAGAGGGAATCAGAGCAAGAGACGCAACGCAAATAGCACATTCTTTTGTATGCGCTAATTCTCCTGCGGGAATCACCATGCGAATATCCTGCGCCAGCACAAACTGACAGGCAATCAGCCCTAAAAGCATGGCCAGTATGGCAAGTGGCCAAAAAAGCAGGTGTTTCTTTTGATAAGCATCGGGATACATGCTCAGCATGGATGCAAATCCATTCAGGAGAATGAGAAGTGCCAGTAAGATGATCTCCAAAGAAAAAAGCGGGCGCGAGAATTGTATCCAAAGATCAGCGCGAATCCCAAGCATCGCTTGGCTAACCACGCCATAGATCGCCAAAACAAAAAGCAACCTTACTGCCCAGTCACGTGGTGTACGCATCGGCGTAACCGCTTGTGCTTCCTGACTCAGGCGCGCAATAACATCAGTGGTTTGTGTCATGAGCCAAACCTTTCGCGGATTTTCTTAATGGCACGGTGCGCAGCAACTTTAACGGCAGATTCGTTCATATTGAGTTTAGCTCCCACTTCCTTGGCGGTATAGCCTTCCACATGCATCAGCGTTAGAATGCGTTTTTGTTTATCTGGTACATCATGTAGCAAATCCTCTATGGATTCGTTGCTATCATCCGTTTCGGTTACATCCGCTAATCGATCAGTGAAATCATCAATGTCGACAGTCTGATGGCGCATCTGTGCATAGTGCCTTCGTAAATGATCACTGATGCGAAAACGGGCGATGGCGACTAGCCACGGCATTAATGGCCGCTTACCATCATAGGTGTGGCGCGCTTTGTGAATGGAAATCAGCACTTCCTGTACCACATCTTCCACCTCAGACGCGCCCAGCCGTCGTGCTACCATGCGGCGCAAAAGAGGCGTGATGCGTGCTAAGAACGACGCATAAGACGCCTGATCGCCACC
>JAIEPI010000128.1 GCA_019749855.1 Rickettsiales bacterium
TCACAGAACAATATCGTCATGTCGCGCGTCTCGCCACCCAGCTTCAACGCATCGGGATTGGCGGCCAGCTTCTCCACCAGAGCCGGTGACATGTAATGCACGAACGCATGGCGAATCTCGCGCCGCTCACGCTCGGTGATGATATAGCGGCGCAGCGACTCAAACATATAGAGCAATAACAGCGCCATGGCAGGGGTGGCGGCATCCAGCATCAGGTGGAAGTGATTGAACGCATAGGCCGCCCCCACCAGCGAGCTGAACAGAATCACCCCGCAAAACAGTGCGCCCCACAGCGCAGAGAGAAAATGCATGCACACAATCAGCACAATGCCCAAGCCTAACAGCCCGAGTATTTCCGCGCCCTCAATCCAGTCAGGCCGCGAGAGAAAGCCGCCGGAGATCACCTGCTCCAGCGCCTGTGCATGAATTTCCACACCGCTGGAGAGCGGGTTAATCGGCGTCGCGCGAATGTCCTTCAGACCCGCGGCGCTGGTGCCAATCAGCACGATATAGCGCTGCAAGCTACTCACATCAAAATCCGGCGATAAAAGCTGCCACGCGGGTACATAGCGCTCCGGAGAATAGCGCGTGTAATGCACATAAAAATCACCGCCCTTGTTGGTCGGGATGGTGAATTGCCCCACACGCACCGACAAAATGTTCGGGTCCATACCCACATCCGATTCGCCCTGTGCGCCCCCCGCCCCCACCGTTTTCACCATGGGACTGATATTGCCCTGCGCGACGCGGAGGAGTTCCGTTACCAGCGAAGGATAAAGCTGGCCTTTGAGCGAAAAAATCAGCGGGATACGGCGGATAATCCCATCACGATCCGGCAGTGAATTCAGCGCACCATTGCCGGACGCCGCCTCACTGAGCTGCGGCAGGCTCACCACCGCGCCCTGATACATGGCCATCACCGGTGAGGGATCATGGCCAATCAGGATGAAATCTTTACGCAACAACGGCGCATCCTGCGATTCACTGCTCATGACAAACCCCGTGACGCTCCGTGCCTCTGATAGAGCCTCCGCCAGCAACTGATCGTAATCGACCGCCTGTTGCATCAGCGCCTTCCATTGCGGCGTGTTCTGCTTCCATTGCGCCAGAAAAAAGGCCGGTGACAGGCGATCCGGCTCGGCATAGACAATATCCAGCCCAATCGCCCCGACCCCACCCTCCGTGAGGCGCTGCACTATTTGTGCCATGAGGTTACGCGGCCAGGGCCACTGGCCGAACTTTTTCAGGCTTTCTTCATCAATATCAATGATTTTGACCGGAAGGGATGCATCATAAGCACGCGGATAACGCTCATGCAGCACATCAAAAGCACGCAGCCGCAGGATTTCCAGCCAGACCGGCTTCATAAAAATGACGCTAACCATTAATAAAAGAACGGTAAACGGAATGACGATTGCCATTATGCGTCGCATGGATGCACCACCTGTAACTAAAAATTTATATTAAAAACTCATAAAATTAGTTCATCTTTTTTTAAGCGCCACACTATAGTCTATCGGGATGGAGTTGCGCACGATGCAAAAATAGACAAGCACGCTTACTATCCATTGCCATAGTTGCCTGCATGACGCTCACCACAAAAAACGGTGCAGCGCAGGAAGTCGCGCAAGTCAATACTGACGAGGCGATGGATCGCCTGCATGATGCCCTGCCTAGCGAGGAGCGGATGGAGAGCCTGAAATCCGCGATGATGCAGGATGCCTACAATCTCGACCCTTACTTCGAATATGCCCAGCTCTCCATGCAGCGCAAAGAGTTTGCACAAGCAGCAGAGGCCTATGAACACATGCTGCAACTGGCCCCCTCTCTGGATCGTATCAAGCTGGAACTCAGCCTTGCCTACCTGCAACTGGGGCGCTTTGAGGACGCAAAAACGCTGCTAGAAGCGCTAAAAACCCGCGAAGTGCCGGATCGCGTACGCCAAAACATCGACATCTTACTCACCCGCATTGAACAGGCAACGCAGCAACATTTCTTTAGTGGGTCACTGGCGGCAGGTTTCAATTTTGACAGTAACGGTAACTCTGCCCCCGACAGTGGGCAGGTGCTGGTGCTCGATACGCTGCTTAATCTGACCGCGGACAGCGTGAAACAGTCTGACTGGCAGGGTTTCGCCAGCGCCACACTGAATCACCAGTACCGCGCCGATGTGAGCAGTCCATGGCAATGGCGCTCCAGTGCCACCTATTACAAAACCGAGCAGGACACGCTGGATGATCTGAATCTGGATGTTCTGGTCGCCCAGACCGGCCCTGTGTATCGCTTTAATGAAGGGCGCACGCAGGCGGATCTCACGGCAGGTTACACGCATATTTTTCTCAATGAACTGACCTATCTGCGTCAGCCATCGTTGGAAGCCGGTCTGGAACATGCGATCAACCCACGCCTGCGCGTACGCGGCAGTCTGCGTCGTGAATTCCGCGATTTCCTCAATGCACCGAATGTGACGACCTATGAGGACCGACGCGGCCATACCACTCAGGGCCGTATTGCGGCGTATTACTCACTCACACAGCAGGCATTGCTCGATGTGCAACTCACCCTGCGCTACGAGGAGGCCCGCGCCGAACAATACAGTAATCTGCAGATTCAGCCGCAAATCGGCCTCACCTATCAGTGGGATAATGGCATTTTTGCGCGTGGCCAGCTCGGCTATCGCGATTATAATTATGAACAGCCTGACCCTTTCATCAGTGAATCCACCCGCTATGACCGTGAGAAAAGCGTGGGCCTGACGGTGGGCAAAACCATCGCTGAGGGTGTCACCGTGACGTTGGGCTATGACTATCGTGATCTGGATTCAAACCTGACCAATTACACGTTTGACAATCATCGCCTCTCTGGCGTCATAGGCTGGCAATTCTAGGTATTACAGTCACTTACAAAACTCCACTTTGTCAAATTTCATCGAACTGTCATACGCCTGAGACGAGATGCCTGCTAAGGTGAGGGTGGGAGATTCTGTGACGAACAATATAATCAACACATGGCAGCATCGGCCACATCAGGTATGGAAGCCCGTCATGGCAGGGCGAGCCGCGGCTGAAATTGGCACGCTGCTCGCGGCAACCACGTTTGTGCCGCTGGTAAAATCGATTGCACCAGAGCGCTATGATCGTCTGAAGAAGCATCTGTCACGCGCCGTGGTTTTGCCGCATGTCGATTGGCTGGAAAAGCATATCTTTAATTCACCGGCATTCGCCCAAGTCGGCGCTAAACTGAAGGAAACCGAATCCGCAGAGGAAAAGTCGCTACTCATGGCCGATGCGCTGGTGGATTTTGCCGCCATGATGGGTGCAGGCATTGCCGGTCAGGCCGTGGTGCAAAGCGCAAGCGATCACATGTTTGGCCTGCCGAATCTGGTGCGCCCGACGACCAAGGGCTATATAGCCAAGAAGCTTGAGCATTCCGGAAACATGGTAGTGCCGGTTATCTTTGATAAAGTGCTCAATCTTGGTGTGGTCAGCGTGATGCAGGCCGGTCTGCCGCAAACGACCACCGCAGTGACGGATATCACTTCCAGCTTTCTGCAAAAAACGCTGGGCCTTCCGCCGCAAGCCACACAGTATTTCCTGCAATGGCAGTTGCCCAATCTGGTGGGGCTGGCTGGCTCAAGCATTCTCCTTTCGCGTAAATACTCCAAATTGCTCTCCGCGGTGCCACATGGTGCTCACCAAGCCCCCTAAATCACGCACCACCCAAGATTTCTTAGCGCTGACATTTACCAAATTTTTGTTACACTGATAATGTTACGCTGAGTATGTTACGTTGAGAAAAAGTGAGGTGGTGATGAAGCAGACAGGTTGGGCATTATCGATAGCGGGGTTAGTGCCGTTCATTGGGTTAACCCTGACGCAGCTGGCAACGCCCTCACCCGACACGCTCCACGCGCTGCTGGCCTACGCCGCCGTTATTCTTGCTTTTTTGGGGGGCATCCAATGGGGCATTGGCATGCGTATTGATGGTGACAGCAAACAATCAAGCTGGGTCATGGGCCTGAGCATTTTCCCATCGCTGATCGCGTGGGCGGCATTGCTGCAATCTTCCGAGATTCTTGGCATCTTGATGGCTGTTGCGGGATTACTCAGCGCGCTCGCCGTTGATTATTATCTGCATCGCATGGAGGTTTTGACCGACTGGTTCTGGGCTATGCGCTGGCGGATCAGTGCACTCGCCGTGAGCTGCCTGCTTCTTGCCCTGATAGGTTAGCCTTATATATTTGCCTCATTCATCAGATCCGGCAGGGCAAAGTGCGTGACCAAACGCGCTCTCCATGTGGCATCAAACTGTGTTTCCACCACGCGCCGTGCGGGGGCGTAGGCATGAATCAATGTTAGGTGTGACGGTTCATCCGTAAAAGTTTGGCCAAACAGACCAAGATGCTGCGGTTGCCCATCAAAGGCAAACAGCCCGACATTGGCAGGCTTCGGCGAGGAGCTGGCTGGCATTTCATGCAATAAATGACTGAGCACCTGACGCAAACGCTCGCCATCGGGCACACGGCTATACATCAGCTCATCACTCAGCTCTAAGCAATGACCCTGCTTATCCAGCAACTGCAGGTGTGCCGCCACACCGATGAGCAGGCCCAGACAATCAACGCCGCCGCGATCCGGCACTTGCGCACGCCGCCTCCCCTGATGCTGATAGCGAGTTCCCACCCAGCGCCTGGCTTCCTCGATCACCTGATATGCTTCCATCATCCGGCTATGGCAGCACAGTGTTCGTATCGCCGGAAGGGCTTCAGCAAAAGTTGAAGTTATACGCCGGATGGATATTTGATGCGAGTAAAGCGACAGTGATCATATGTTTGGCAATGCCAGACGTTGTTCAACATTACTCGGGGAATCACCATGCATACCACCAAAAAACAAAATAAATGGGCGGCCACTGCCATTACCAAATGGTTCGATAGCTCCAGTGCCGGCAGCGCGGTCGTCATGGGTTTTACGCCGGAATGGCCACGGAATTAAGCGACGATTAGCTGACCCTATTCCTCCGCTTTGTCCTTTTGCGGACGGAAATGGGTGCGCATGGCGGGGCGGCCAAATAATGGGCGCTGCCCCAGCGTTTTGGCGTAGGACCACACCAAAGCGGCCATCACCACAATGGACATACCAAACACCCAGATTGTTGCGCCCAGTGCTTTGTCGCCATACACGCCGATAACTCCGGCGGAGATAAAGATCGAGATGGCAATAAGGAACCCCAGTATTTGCCCCAGAATCGTGCTCAGCGTGTGCACACGCAATGCGCGCGTTTCCCAAGCGTGGCGATGCATTTGCTCACGCTCAAACATATCAATAATTTTTTCCGCTGATCCCTCGACAATATCGTCGTAATACTCGAGC
>JAIEPI010000125.1 GCA_019749855.1 Rickettsiales bacterium
CGATATTGTTCTGTGATATTCGTGGCTTCACCACCATCTCGGAGATGTATAACGCGCAGGAGCTGACGCGCTTTCTCAACCAGTTTCTCACCCCTATGACGGATGTGATTTTATCGCATAACGGCACCATTGATAAATACATGGGCGACGCCATCATGGCGTTCTGGAATGCACCGCTGGATGAGCCAGCGCATGCGGCGCAAGCCTGCCGTGCGGCGCTCGGCATGATGCAGGCCTTAACCCTGCTCAATGCGCGCAGGCAGGCGGAAGCAGCGCAGACGCAGCAGGCATTTCTGCCGGTGTCGATTGGCATTGGCCTGAATTCCGGTGAGTGCTGCGTTGGCAATATGGGCTCCGATCAGCGCTTTGATTATTCAGTGCTGGGCGATGATGTGAATCTCGCCTCGCGGCTGGAGGGGCAGAGCAAATATTATGGCGTGGCGATGGTGATTGGTGAGCGCACCTACCGTGCTGCCACGGGTTTTGCGACGCTGGAGCTGGATTTGATTCGCGTGAAAGGCAAAACAGCGGCGGTACGCATTTACACGCTGCTGGGTGATGAGACGCTGGCCGCGAATCCTGACTTTGTGGCGCTGCGGGGCAGCTTCGATGCCATGCTGGCGGCCTACCGTGGCATGCACTGGCAGGAAGCCTCAGCGCAGTTGGAAAAAGCGGGATTGTTAGCGGAAAAACTGGGGCTGGCACTCAGCGAGCTGTTCGCCCTGTACCGCACGCGCCTTGATGACTACACGCAAACGCCACCCCAACTAGACTGGGATGGCGTGTACGAAGCGAAAACGAAATAATCAAACAAGTAATCAGGGGCGCGCACCGAGGAACACACCGGCGCCGTCAATCGTGGAGCTATCAATACTGAAGTTACCGCCAATGTTCTGGCCCGATGGCCCAAAGAAGGCACCTTTGACGTTGGCAGACCCTCCTAATGTAGAGCTGCCAACAGAGGTAAACAGCGCTTTACCACCGACATTATCAATAGAGGTTCCTGCTGTAGATAAAGATATATTGTTGCCGTGTACATTAGAGAAGTTCAAGTCAAATGTATCGATGGTTTGAGCTGTCAAATCAACAGTAGCCATCATGGTTCCAACATTATTGCTGATTTTATTGTTGGTGGTATCCACAAAACTACCGTAAGCAGGGCCGTTGTAGGTTGCGTTTGATATGTTTGGCAGGGCAGTGTGATCTGTCACTTCACCCACCACGACCGGAATCATGTTGACCACATAATTTTTATTATCGGGTGTTTTCGAGTCACCTGCCCACACGCCCCATTCCACAAAGTGGCACTGCAAACATTTGGCCGTGGCTGCATCCGTGGTATGGGTGGCCGCCACCAGCGCGCCTTGCGTGTTGGTACCGTTGGTGGTCACACTTAGATCATTTCTAAAGCCAGTGTCTGTCTGATTCACGCCCCATAGCCGGTGGCCGACGAATGCGCTGCTGCCATTGAAGGTGGCACTGATGCCATCATCTGGATCAGGAGTATTGACTTTGGAAAGATTGAGCGATGCCGAGACTGAGCCTGCATCCTTGTTTTGCATGACAAACACATCATTCACGTTATCGCTTTGATAGACGCCCACCTGATGAGTGCCGAAAACCTTATGGTCATAGATGCCCAAGCCACCAGCAAAACCATTGAGTGTGCGTGAGGATGGAAGGGTTGTAAATCTTCCCAGATCGGCTCGCAGCGCATCATTGGCGGGACCAGTTCCTAATGCCTGATTCACCGCTAATTGTGATTCTTGTTGCTGGGTAGGGACATAACCCGTGCCACTCAGTGCAAGTGAGCCAGTACCTGATGCAGCGACTGGCATGGTGATGGTAAAGCTATTGGGGCCGGTCACAGTCACATTAAACGTGTCGGTCAACTGCAAGGCAGTAAAGCCACCCAATGCTGCAAGGCCGGAGAGAGTCACGTTGTTGCCCGTGGTTAACCCATGGTTAGGGGCGTTGATTGTAACGGTTTGTGATGCATTGGTTGTTGAAAGGTTGGTCAGATTGATGCTGCGGCGGTTGTTAACATTGCCATTAAGCACAAAACCTTCAACGCCTAGGGCTGCATTGCCATACACATCGGATTTTCCATTGGAGATAGAACCAATGTCGCCGCGTGCGAGGTCATCAAATCCAACACTATTCAAACTGGTTGTATTATTCACTCCCTCGTAGCTGTAGCCTGCACCGTTGAAGAAGTTGGCCCCTCCAGGTGTGACTTGGCCAAACGCTGCCACAAGTTGCGAGTTTTCTGACATGCCGCTATGCGCTGAGGCACGCTGCTCCCATTGGATATGTGAAGTAAGAAATGTTTTATTTTCCCAATTCACCGCCAGACCGGTTGGGTTTTGTGCAACATCAGAACTTACGTAAGTTGATCCAAAGTTGCTTAAGGTGCTCGCAGGCTGGAGAATATTATAGGAAAAAAGCCCCAGACTATCCTCGTTCAGTTGACTGATATTCTGATTTAAACCGGGCAGAAAATTATAGAATCCGACATTATAGCTGTTGCCATAGTCGGCCGCTCTCGACGTTGCTGTGGTTGCCGCAATCATGGCCGCTCTGGCGGGTGTGCCAAGGCTCTCATAATCAGTACCAAACACATAGGTGATTTGGTTGAATTGGTTCGCTCCACCCGTCACCTCGAAATTATAATAGTTCAGGCTGCCGCCCAAGCTTCTATAGGTCACATATTTGAGAGCGCTTCCTGAATTGAATGCATCCGTTCCCTCATAGGTCGTGTTGCCAGGCATAACGTTACCCGCACCACTGATGTTATCGTTGAATGACAAGAACGTGTCATTGGTGGCAATGGTCGAACCGCTGCGCTGAATTCTGACATCACCGCTGGAGGTGGTGTAGGCTTGCGCAACGCCAGAATCAAGCCTTTTGGTTCTGCCGCCATCTAATTCTTTGGCGAAATATTGCCCTTTTTGTGTGAAAGCCTGCTTGTTCACCTGTACATCAAAGGTGGTAGCAGCCGATATATTGGTGCCATCACTCGCAGTCACGGTGAGGGTTCGCGGTGTTCCCGCCTCAACATCGGCAAAATTAGGGGTGAAGGATATGGTGCCCGTAGCTGAGTTATACGTCCAGCCAGCGGGTAGTCCAGTGACCGAGTAAGTGAGTGGATCAGACTCAGGGTCTGTAAAAGCGGTGGCTGGGATTTGAAAAGAAAAAGCCGTGCTGTCCAGTGCAATCACGTTGGGTATTGCGGCACTAAAAACAGGCGCATTATTCACCGGCGCAGGCCCAGGTGCAGGCGCGGGCGCAGGTGTGTTATTCGTGGCCAATGGCGGCAGAACGGGATTCTCGGGGAAAAGATTGCCACCCGTTGGTGGCAGCGGCGTGTTATTGCCACCATTTACAGGAGGTAAGGACGCTGGCAATGGGCGCGGCAGCGTGGTGCCGTTATTGGTCACGGAGAGCGAGCCACCGGCTGTGACAGGCCCATTACCAGCCTCACGGCTGATCGCACCATCGGTCTGGTTTTGCGCGGCGGTTCCAGTCACGTTTGTTAGTGCAAGTGGTGAATTAGCAAAATTAGCTCCCGCACCATTCAGGCCACTGCCTGCACCGGCATTATTTCCATTGCCGACGCCGCCATTGGGGCCGAAGCCACTGGCATTTGAAGGGTTCGCAGCATCCGTACGCGAGTTGGCGGGGCCATTGTTCGCGCTTTGCGTCTCAGAGGCACTCTGATTTTGATTATCACCACCATTGGGTTCATTATTCGCGGCATCGCCGTTGTTGGGTGTGCCACCTGAATTATCGCCGCCGCCATTATCGCCGCCGGAATTATCCCCGCCGCCATTGCCATCGCCATTATTGGCGGCGACCACCGTTCCATCACTGCTCACGTTGGCTGTATCGGAATTTTGGGCCAGTGGTGTCTGGCTTTCGGTGCCGAGATTCAGGCCATTATTAATGCTATCCGCGTCCGGTGCGCCGGGCAGCGGAGCATCCGTGGGTGCGGTGCGGAATCCATCAAAATGCGCGGCCACTTCAACAGTGGGTGTGGGTTGTGGCTGCGCATCCGGTGTGGTGAGGCTGAGGCCGGTGCCGTAAACAGTGGTGGCTCCCTGATCGCCATTTTTATTGGCGAAGGACATCTCCTCCCCATAGAGGAAGAATGCATCCGTCTCGCCATTCGCCTCAATGGTGGCGTCCGCAATGCCGCCGCGAATCCCGATGGTGCCCACTGGCGTGGTCAGTGTCACCGGTTTCTTTTTACTCAACGCGCCGCCGATAAAGCGGAAAGCTCCCTTGGCGCTTTTCAGGGCGAGATCACCCTGCGCGGTGGAGGGGTCATAGACGAAGCGATCCACCGTCAGGTTCGAGTTTGGCTTCAAGGTGATGCTGGATCGATCCAAAAACACCACCTGCGCTTTGCCGGTTGCATCCGTGGTCAGCGTATCACCGAGAAATACCTCATCGCCAGTTTTGGCGATACGCGTTGCCTTATCCGCACCCACAATGCTGAGCATGGCTCCTTGCGCACCGACCACACCGACTTTCTGTGCGGCCCAGGCGGGCGAGGTGAGGAGAGTGGTGATAACCATGCCAAAAAGCAGTTGTGAGGTCGGTTTCATGTGCGTCCTTTCAGTATTTTTTTCGTCCAGAGTTTACAAACGGGCGAGATAATCTTGTGCGCGCTTCACCAGCTCCGGTGCCGCATGCGGATCATTTTTCACATCATTGAGATAGCCACGTGCCACCTCTTTGGAGTTGAGGAGATAATACAGCACGCCCACTTCCAGACGCACTTTCGGTAGTTTAGGATTGAGCATCAGCAGGCGCTCCAGTGGTGGAATCGCCGCCTCATAATCACCCAGCTTCACCGCCAGCTCTGCGTAGCGAACCGTTTTTTCGGTATCAGCTGGATCGGATAGCATATCCCAGAATGCTTTTTGAAAATCATCCTGAACATGGCTGCGCGTTGCTTCTGTCGTATCAGCGGAGGCCTGTTGTGCTCCCACCGCGATCAGGAGTGCGAAAGCGAGAATGCTATTGCGGAGATAATGAATGGGCATAAGATGCTTCCTGCAATTCTACATTGTCATTTTGGGCAATAAAACCTATGGTCGTGTGAAGGCGACCTTTGCTAGTTTTACCCTGCAAGCGTTAATAAAGCGTGTACAATAGTTAAAATTTTATTGATCTGGAGCGTGTCATGGAAATTATGCCCAATGCCAATTTCAAGAAAGGTGATGTCATTTTTCGTGAGGGAGATCAGGCGGATGGGATCTATTACATCTGCACGGGCCGTGTGAAGGTCACGCGCCTCATCAACGATCAGGTGATGAATTTAGCCGAATTAGAAGAGGGGGATATTTTTGGTGAACTGGCGATTATTGATCGCCGTCCCAGAGCAGGCACAGTCACGGCGCTGGAGGATTGCTGGGTGTATAAATTTTCTGCGGCCACGTTTGAAAAAAAACTCGAAGACACCGATCAGCTGATGAAAAATATTAT
>JAIEPI010000113.1 GCA_019749855.1 Rickettsiales bacterium
CGTGCTCGACAAGATGATCGCCTCTGGCAAGGACGCCGCGACCATCGTGCAGGAAGAGGGCCTCCAGCAGGTGACTGACAGCGGCGCGATTGAGAAAGTGATTGCCGAGGTGATTGCCGCCAATCCTGATAAGCTGGCGGAATATCGCTCGGGAAAAGACAAGCTGTTTGGCTTCTTTGTCGGGCAGGTGATGAAAGCCAGCGGCGGCAAGGCCAATCCAGCCGCAGTCAATGATTTGCTGAAGGCGAAGCTTTCTGATCAGTGGTGACGCTGCTGTGATGGTGCCCGCCCACCTTGTGTGCCATGGTTGGGGTCGTCGTGGGCAGAGTGGCTCTGCATATTGGGTGAAGGTATGGCGCGTCTTGCTTCTTCAATCGCCTGATTCAGGGAAGGATCATTTCTTGCTACGGTGATGGGTTCGGTAGACCCCATGGATGAGAATCCATAGGCTCGCTCTATGGATGGGGAGGGTTGCCGCGTGAAGTAAGAGCGCCCCTCTTCAACAAATGTTGTCACATGGGGTTCACGGGGTTCACGGTGTTCCCGTTCCATAAGTACACGCCCCACCTCCAATGCCTGTTGGCGGGCTTCCTGATTGGTGTAGATGCCAATTTCAAGCGTATCAGGTCCAAGCGCCTGGCCAAGCGCATCATGCGCCCCCCCGACGATGACCGCCGTTCTACGACCTTGGGTTTGCTGAAGAATTGCTGTTCCCATCGTTTGATCATCCGCAGTTCGCGCTCGCTGAAAATCTCGGAGCGCTTGTGTGTAATCATTTCCAATGCGCTCTCTTAGTTCAGGCTGACGATTAAATCTTTCCTGAAAATAGTTAGTGACCTCTTCAGGATTTCTTCTGCCAAATTCAAACTGTTCTGCAAGGGTATGCAATCCGCGCTCTCGCGCAAAATCCTGCTCTATTTCCCTAGTGACAGGGTGATTCAGCACAAACCGTTCAGGATCGGGGAAGGACACGCTATCGCTGTTACTGTCAAAAGCATGGACGGAAATGCCATTCCTTCCGGCTTCCACGATCAGATTGCCCTTGCGTTCAAGGGCCGCTCGTGTCTGGCGTTCGCGCTCTTCAGGAGTGAACTGACCGGTGTCCGGTATAGTATTGTTCTGTGCCATTCGATCAACGAATTGATCAATGGAAATTCTGCCCCTGTTGAGGTCGCTTATGTGTCGTTGATCCCTCGGATTCATTTCAACAGCAACATCTCTGTAACCCGCGCGGGCAATTGAGCGCATGAGGTCTGGGGATGAAATGCTTTGTGAGACGCTGGGATCCCGGTGATTATTGTCGTAAATGACCATATGCCTAGATTGAGCGGCTGCCTGAGGAAGGCCTTGTGCAATACGAGGGTCCATCAAATATCTCCCATAGTACTATTGTAAGCCTTGTTTGTTTCAAAATTGTGAAGGCCAGATTTATATATTAAAAAAATATCTTGTTTATCGTAGGCGTCGCCGCTGACAGCCAGACATTATAATTGAGACCAAAATGATACAGGCTTTCTACAGCCGTCGCATGCCGCCGGTTTCAGGATCAAGCAGGATAAATTCGGTACTGGAGGGTGAAATGATGATGCGCTCAAAGCCAGCCACGCCCTCGATCATCCCCTCACGCCACAGCACTTTCAGCAGGTTTTCCGTATCTGCGATGGCGGCATATTGCAGTTTGACGATTAAATGATGGTGATCGCTGCCAGTATTGGCGCGATAGAGGCGCAGTAGCGCGGATTTGCGGACAATGGCAGCCTGAATCAGGCGTGCGCCCTCGCGCTCGACAGCGGGCCCATTACTTAGACGCGCCGATGTTTTTAGACGATGCAGCGGATAGCTTTCATCATCCTGCGGCGCTTGTTTAACCCAGCGCTGATAGGCTTCCGGTGTTGCTTTGGTGGCTTCCAGACCGTAGCGATGTGCGCCTTCCTCGATGATAAAGTCAGGGCTTTCCGATTTCATCACCCGCAGCGGAAACGTCAGCAAACGCCGCCGCGCCAGTTTGGCATAAACCAAGCTGAAGAACAGATATTCCTCAATGTCCTTTTGCAGGGCAGAATTTTCATAGGGCCCCAGATATTGCTGACGCAGCTGCAACACCTCATCACGCATGCGTCGCAAAAAAGGCAAAAGCAGCTTTGGGGATGCGAGCGATTCATTGATGTTGACCAGTCGTCCGCGCCGTGTGTCATAAATCATGGGAATCGTGCCCATCGCTGTTTGCTGCTGGCATCTTTATCGCACCCTTCTATAGTGTGATTCTGCTTACGCCTAAGGTGCATATGTCTCATCCATCACCCTCTATCTTTTCGCAGCCAACACTAGAAGGCAAGCTGTTTTGCTTTGGGCTTGGGTATGTGGCGCAGCGCATGGCGCCGCATTTTGCTGAATCGGCGGGAACCGTGCGTTCGCAGGATAAGGCAAACATGCTCACTCAGGCTGGTATCAAGTGTTTTCTCACGCATGATTGGCCCTTAAATCTGCTTGATACGGTGACGCATTTGCTGATCTCCGTGCCACCAGACAGCGCCGGAGACCCTGTTTTCCGTGAGTTTGGCACGAGAATTGCAAGAATGACACAGTTGCGCTGGTGCGCGTATTTGTCGAGCACTGGCGTCTATGGTGATCATGGAGGTGCATGGGTGGACGAGCAATCAACAACCAATCCGGCAAGCCCTGAGGGGAAAAACCGGCTCATTGCAGAAGCACAATGGTTGCGCTTATGCGAACAACACGGCATTCCGGTGCATATCTTTCGCTTGAGCGGTATTTATGGCCCCGGGCGCAATGCACTGCGGCAAATGCTGCGTGGAGAGGCCTACCGCGTGGTGAAACCCGGGCACATGATGTCACGTATTCATGTGGCAGATATTGTGCGGCTTCTGATGGCCTCTGCAGGGCATCCAACGCCCGGGCAGGTGTTTAACATCGCTGATAATGAGCCGTCCCCCTCGCATGAGGTGGTGGCGTATGCCTCCAAGTTGTTGAATCAGGAGGCGCCACCCGAGATATCCTATACAGATGAGCGGGTTTCTGTGGGCATGCGGCGCTTCTATGCGTCGAATCGGCGCATTTCAAACCGTAAGGCTTTATCGACCTTTGGCGCTACGCTACAATACCCTAATTATCGCGCTGGTTTAGATGCGCTGCTATCAGAGGAGCATCCATGATGCGAAGCACAACGATTATTTCCTACCTGATCAGCGCTACCCTTTTGACCGGTTGCGGCGCTATTCATCGTGATATTTCCAAGGCGAATAACTATTTATATGAGGGTTCGCAAAAAACGCGTGCCAAGCTGGCAGGCTATATTTACGACGATTCGCAGGAACCTCTGCCACCGCCGCCCTCACCCATGCGCTATTGCTATGATTTGCGCTCCGATGTGGTGTGCTATGATCAGCCAAAAACGGGACTCTCCGCACAGCGTATGGGTACGGGAGTGGCGCTCATTTCTGACGAAGAAATGCAGTTGAGTCAGGTGTATAATCAAAATGGCGTACCATCTCAGGGCGGCATTGGCGCCGATCCCAACCGCAACATCGGGACGTTCTTTAATCCGGCCGCGCCCAATGCGAATCAGGCGTTGCGTAACAATAATGTGGCAGAGCGCTCGGGCACGAGCTTTGTTCCCGCACCACCCACCATTCGCGGCGTGAATGATCCGGTTTCCAATGCGCCTTCACGTAAGGATACGAGTGGCTTTGTGCAAAATTCTTCCAAAACGCAGACCGATAAAAAAACCGATGTTTTTACTGGCTCAAGCGACGACTCACCGACCATGAATACGCAAGGGCCAGCGCCGACGAAGCCGCCGAGCTGGTTTGAGGATGCGCCGACGCCGCTGATGTAAGTCAGTCAGCTAGAGTAATGTCGTAGGGGATGGTGAAGGATTCTCCATGTGGCGCCGATGCCAGTAGGGGAGCAGCGGAGCGCCACTGGACACTATCAAAAGCATGGCATTGTTCACAAAAAACGCTCCATTCGATGTGGACATGACCACAGGCGTTGCATATCCATTGTGAATCCGCCTGTGCATTCATCGCCTTATCAAGCAGTTGTTGCGCCTCAAGGGAATTCCCATTCGCGCGTTCAATCTCAGCATAGATTCGATACAGCCGAGTTTGTGTGGCAAGAGTCAGGGCCCCATTAAGCCACTCACGCGCTTGGCTCCATTGTTTGTCCATCATTGCCACACGGGCCTGTAGCACATAGCTCTCGAGATGGGTTTGTTGGCTTGTGCACAGATGCACAGCAGCGCTTCTGCGTTTGGCTGAGCTGTCCATTGCATGCAGGTCAAAAAAGAGTTTCGTCAGCGCTGGATGCGGTACAAAACGCCATGCCCGCTCCAAAGCCGCCTTCGCGCGGCGGATCTGTCCTTTGGCCATGAGATGCGTGATGTAGCGCTCTGCCGCCGCAGTCAATCGTGGCTCTTTTTTAAAGGCCTGCTCAATCAGCACTGCGCTGGCGGGGTCATTGCCCTGCCCGTGCAGGCTGGATGCTTGCTGCCATGCCAGCAATGCTTCTAAATGTGCGGCCTCTTTTTTAGTGAGATGGGATAAGCGGCGTGATTTTTCCAGCAGCAACAATGCTTCTTGCCATGAATGTGTCCCTAAATACAACTGTAACAGCGCAGCTATGTTGGGTCGATGCGCTGGCTGCATCTCATGAGCGATCAGCGCGAATTTGAGCGCATCATCCTGCCGGAGTTGTTGCTGTGCTAAATGCGATAGAGCACTGGCGGCCAGCATGCGGGTGGCCGGAAATGCGAGCATTTTCGATAGTTGTTGTTCAGTGGTTTGTGAGTCATCGGTGCGACGTGCCACATGCGCACGGATCAATTCCAGCAAGGGATGCTCGCCCAGTTCTTTTTGCGCCAGCCGAGCATAGCGCAAGGCACTGGTGTTATCCGCCACCGCCAATGACGTCATGGCATAGGTGAGATGATCGAGACTCTCACGGAAGCGCACTTCTTTTTTTCGCATACGGTAGCGTAATGGGAAATAACTCAGACGTATCAGGCCATAGAGCGCAAGACTGAGCGTCATCGCGCCGATCAAAAAAGCACCGGCTATAATAGCTAAGGGTGTTTCAATGCGATAGCCCAGCCAATCCAGCCGCACCATGCCCGGGTGATCGCGCAGCCACAAAGCCAGCAGGCTAATTGAGACCAGTGCGAGAGCCGTTATGAAAAGGCGGAGCGCTAATCCCATCAACGACCTCTTTGGAGGCGTTGCTCCAACGTTTTAAATGTCGCTAATGTTTTCAAACGTTGCCGTGCCTGCATGCGCCATTGATGAAAGTGAGGCGCCGCATCGCCTGATAGCATCGCCATTTCCTTCACCGCTTTGTCCAAAGCCTGAGTCTCAATGAAGGCTTCGCTTCGCGCGATGATCGACGCGTCGTCATCTCCACGATGTTGGGCGCCGACCTTGCGAACATGCACAAGGCTTCCCAAACGATCGCGCATGTCCGCCCACAAGCCACCCGATTGGGTGGGGCTGACTTCACGCGAGAGATAATCCTGCAGGCTGCGGTTAAACTGCTTTTTTAACTCGAGGGAACTGGGCATGCCTTCTTCGGAGATGCCCTGCAATGTGCCAAGGGCGGCATAACTCTCGCCGTCAAGTCCATCCATGTTTAACAGGATGGCGAGCGCTTCACTGACGGGCTGAGC
>JAIEPI010000189.1 GCA_019749855.1 Rickettsiales bacterium
TATTTCAGTGACGCGTTCGTACACAGAGCAATCATTACGATTGCTTTATTCCCTGTCTACACCCATGCGCAAAGCCTCAATCTCAGTTTTCCTGAGATAGATAATTACTCTCAGCAAAATGATGACAGAATCTTTCTGCACTATGTTCCTGATAGCACCAAGCTGATGGATGTGTATGTGGAGGCGGGCGATACCGAAGAACGCCGTCATATCTATTTGCGCCCCAATGACCTCGACCGTGTGAGGGACGCACCTTATAGTTTTCGCAGCGGCATCAATTATAGCCTTAGCGATGCGCTCAGTATGAACTTCGATGCGCGGCGGCGGCGGCCTGAGCAGAGCGTGCGATTGTCGACGGAAAATGATAATGCGCGCTTGCGACCCAATGCACGTCCGTGGGAGTTTCGAATCAGCGTGACCTATGCATGGGGCAAAAAAAACTAGCCTCTCGCATGGCCATGTCACATCAGTGATTTTGGACTACGAGTTAGCCCCCCCCCTGCCAATACCTCTCGTGAGAGGCTATCAATGCGCAAGGTACTGGCCTGATACGCAGCCGCCAACTCGGCATCATTGAGCGGCCGCATAAACAAATGGGGCTGGTGGCGATAAAGTGCTGCCGCTAACGCCTTCGCATCTGGCGCTGATTGCTGTGGCATGACCGCCGCTTTGTCTTGCGACGCACCTTCCGCGCACGAAACTAGAACGATCGGCAAATCGGCGTGCTTCGCGTTCAAAATCACATCACGGGTGAACGCGGCCCCGCCCGCAACCACCACGATACCATTCGAGGTACTGGCAAGCCTGACCAGTGCTTCCGACACGTAGAGAAATCCGCGTGTAATCAGTTCTGCATGGGTGAGATGCGGAGCAATGGTTTGCATACGCTCGCCAATCAACTCCTGCCAATGCTCTTCGGTAATTAAACCCAGCACATCATATGGCTTTGCCTCACGTTGCCTGAGTGACTTGGCAAGCTCCGCCACCACGCCACGTTCCTTGCCTCGGCCATGCACAAACATGACTTTCTCGGGATTCAGTAGATGTGCCATCAGATCAATGGCAATCGCCGTTTCACGCTGACTTTGCGCTGACATGCGCTGCCAGCTATTACCCGATGCACCCGCCAGCACGATGGGGGTGCGCCCTTTAAACTTTTGCGCGACTTCATTAGACGTCACCAACGTGACGGGCAGGTGCTCAGGCTTGATAAAAAGTGTTTTTGGCACTGTGGAGGTCAAGGGCGTTTTAATGATCTGACATTGCTCGCTCAGGTGACGCACAAAGCCGGTGGGATCACGGGAAAACTCAGGAAATTCAGCGATGGCTTGCGAGAGTTTCTGTTGGCTATAATCCAACTGGCGCTGCATCAGTTTTTCCTGCGAGCGCTTTAACCAGAGGATACCTGCCTCATCCAGCAGACCAGCGACTGCGCTTAGCCCTAATTGCTGCGCGGAGGTGCCATAAATTCCGCTACCATCCGTACCCAACACAAAATCAATGCCATGTCGCAGGCAGGCCGCAAACGGCAGTTGCTCCAGTCGGTCCATGTTGTTGAGCG
The DNA here is from genome assembly GCA_019749855.1 of Rickettsiales bacterium. Lineage (GTDB taxonomy): Bacteria > Pseudomonadota > Alphaproteobacteria > Rickettsiales > UBA998 > UBA998. The sequence goes on from JAIEPI010000189.1 coordinate 1,562, forward strand.
CGATGTTGGAATCCGGATTAAATTCTAACACGCATAATCCCTCAACACCAAGTCGGGCGGCGAGCGCCAGACTCTTGTGATCCAGCCCATGCAGTGCATGCCCGACACGCACACGCACTTTATGCTTCAAGGCAAGCTGCAATACCTCATAGACGTTATCAGGGTTTTTGGCATTCTCTCCCGCATGGACGCGCAGGGTAAACTCCGCGTGAGGTGCGCTCGTTTTTGTCCATAACGCCAGCGACTCCAGCTCATGCATCAGGTGCGAAGTTTTGTTGGTTTCATAGCCAATGATATCGGCCCCCACGATGTAAGGGCTTTGGGCAAGCGCCTTGGTTTTCTCCACCAGCGCATGCAGCTCATCACGGGGCAAGGTTCGCGGAATCCCAACCAAGAAGCGTAAATCCACGCCGTATTTTTCTTTTACACGCGCCACCGCACGATGAATAACCGCCAGATTTTCCGGCTTCTCGATACCTGTCATGGTAATTTCGGCGTAGCGGACACCCTGACGTGCGTAATTCTCACCAATTTTCATCAAACTGGGCAACAGCAATGAGGTTTGCTTGGCCAGCGGATAACGGAAGCGATAACAGGTACGCTCCATATCCGCGAACGTACACTGACGATCAAACGGTGCATCCATTGCGCAGGCCAGTCGTTTTCGTACCGTATTGGATAAATCAGCCACCGCGACGGCTTCCTCCATGTTGGGCAGATGCGCTTCTTCCGCCGCCATAGGCTGAAATTTGATGCGCTCCACCAGATCCGGCAGTGGCTTGGGCAACTCCGCATCGGTAAAACCCAGCTCACGCAACAAGCGCAGCGGATAGGCCTGATGATGCCCCGCGGCAATGTGCAGGAGATCGCGCCCTGATAGCTCACCCGAGCTGTGCGTATGGAAATCCGTAAACACGATGCCTTTTGCATCCACGCCCGCAAGTCGCGGATACGGCACTGATTCGGGAAACTCGCCCATTTGCCGCAACTCAGAAATCGTCAGTGGCATACCATGCCCAGTCCAAGGCTCAATGTGCGACGCATGCACTGTCGTCGTGGCCTTACTGACGCCATGGATCGCCAGCGCCATAGGTTGCGGGGCCGTCGCACGTCTGGCTATTTCGCCCTCCGCCAGATGCGCCGAGCGCTGATGCAGCAGGACAGGCTGACCATCCAGCGTGATGGAAATCAGCGAATTCAAGCGCGGTAACAGCGCAGGGCCGCTATGCTCCGGTAATATTAGCTTGACCGCAACTCGCGCCGGATCATTCAATAAACGCACCTGCAGGCGGCAATGACGGGGCACATCCAGAAAATACGTCGCCACGGAAGAAGAAGCAGTGCTCATGCCACCACTTTAGCACAAAGCTGCGCCGCATCCAATCACGACACACGCTCCCTTCACATTACAGGGTGCTCACACGTATGGAGATATGACCCCAGCCGCGCTTAAATTTGAATGCTCGATATTAATACTTCATGGAGAATCATTATGAAAAATACAGCAGGAATTTTTAACAATCGTCAGGAAGCCAGTAAAGCCATTGCCGATCTGGTGGAACGCGGTTTTGAACCGAAAGCACTTAGCTTGCTGATGTCCGATGAAACACGCAAGGAACGCTTCCATGATGAATCCATCAGCGATGAAACCGCCAAAGGCGGCCTCTCCGGTGCGGCTATCGGTGGTGTGCTGGGCGCTCTGCTCGGTGGATTGACGGCGATTGGCTCCTTGACCGTGCCAGGCGTAGGCATTCTGGCGGCTGGGCCATTAGTGGCGATTCTCACGGGTGCCGGTGCCGGTGGCACTATCGGTGGCCTGAGCGGCGCGCTGATTAAAGCGGGTTTCTCCGATCATGACGCGCGTCATTTTGAGGACAAAATCGCTAAAGGGGACGTGGTGCTGGTGGTTCACATTGATAATGAAAAAGAACAGCTGGCGGCCAATGAAATCCTGCGCGCGCACAACGCCGTCATTGAAATGGCGTAATGGTTAGCTTGTACATGGCATGAAGCCCTCAGCGGGTGAAACGGTATTTTTTAGCCGTTTTGCCTGGCTGGGGGTGGTTTTTGTCATGCAACTGTCACATGGAATTGCTATAGTGTAGTTATGGATTCAGGTTCACGAATGTATGCAATGGGCGGTGGCGGTGGCGGTTCAGTCATGGCCAGCGGCTCTGAGCAGGGTTTTTCCGGACTCGTGGATCAGAGCAATTTGCTGGCATTTTGTCTGCCACATGGCGCGCAAAGCATCATGGAGTGCCGTCGTGGCGGAGCGTTTGATGCGAAACTACCAGGCCTTCTCAATTTTGACGCGCCTTTATGCCCCAACAACTTGAATCTTGGTGGTATTTTCGATCAGGTGGCGCAAATCCTTAAATCCAGCCCGATTACGACGGGTGCGATGAACTATGGTGAGTCAGCCACGGGTATTGAGCCAATGTACCACTATGGGCAGGTTAATATCAGTCCGAGTGCTGGCTTCGACCACGGACTGGGTGGCTTCGGTAAAGCTGGCCCTGCGGAGCTTGGGGCTTAAACATCCGAATAGATGCGCAAATCCCTGATTTCTCCTGTTGACCTTTGCTAACAACGCCGCTAATAAAGCTTTCCTTTCAAATTCAAAAATGACGGATCAGTGATGTCCAGAACCTGTGATTTACTTGGCACCAAGGTGCAGTACGGGAACAAGGTTTCCCACTCTAACCGTAAGACGCGTCGTCGTTTTATGCCCAATATTCAGCCAATTTCGCTCATCAGCGACGCGCTGGGAGCCACCGTTCGCCTGAAGCTGTCGGCTGCGACCATCCGCACGGTGGAGCATAATGGCGGGCTGGACAGCTTCCTGCTCACCACCTCCAACACGAAATTGACGGAGGAAGGCACCCGCCTGAAGCGCCGCGTGAAGCGCGCCCTCCTCTCCAAAGAGGCCCCAAAAGCCGCCTAATAGATTGCCATTGAGGGCATGATTTAAAAGAAGCAGCTCTCGGGCTGCTTCTTTTGTTTAACTCACTCCCCCTCACAGGGAGAGGGTTGGGGTGTGGCGGGATGACATGCCTTACTCTTCGTCATCCTCGGGCTTGACCCGAGGATCTAAAGCCACCTGCGAGGGGATCCTCGGGTCAAGCCCGAGGATGACGAGTATTATTACAAGTTTGAGTCAGCCATGCCTGCCCGCCGAAGCCTTGGCGAAGGGGGAAGCGGGGGTAAAACTAAAACCTACTTTTCAAACAGCTTGACCAGCTCTTTGGCCATGGTTTCGCCAAGGCGGCTGATGTCTGAGAGGGTGACGGAGCGCGCATAATAGCGCCCCACATCATGGCCGATACCAATCGCCAGTAATTCCACATTTTTATCCTGCTCGACATGCGCGATGATCTCACGCAAATGACGATCGAGATACCCGGGAAAATTGGCAGATAAGGTGGCATCATCCACCGGCGCGCCGTCGGAGATGACCATGAGGATGCGCCGCGCCTCAGGCCGCAGGAGCAAGCGCTGATAGGCCCATAGCAATGCCTCGCCGTCGATATTTTCCTTCAGCAAGCCATCCTTGAGCATCAACCCGAGGTTACGCCGCGCCCGCACCAACGGCTGATCCGCTGATTTATAGATGATGTGACGCAGGTCATTCAGCCGCCCGGGCTTAGCTGGACGCCCCTGCTTCACCCAGTCCTTGTAGCTTAAGCCACCTTTCCAGTCGCGGGTGGTGAAACCCAAAATCTCGACTTTCACCCCTGCCCGCTCCAGCGTACGCGCCAGAATATCGGCTGAGAGCGCGGCAATGGTGATGGGCCGCCCACGCATGGAGCCAGAATTATCAAGCAGCAGCGTAATCACCGTATCTTTGAAGGGCGCTTCTTTTTCCTGCTTATAGATTTGGCGATAGGCCGGACTGGCCACCACGCGCGCCAGCCGCGCCGTGTTGATGACGCCGTCCTCGAGATCAAACTCCCATGAGCGTTGCTGCCGCGCCAGTAGCAACCGCTGGAGCTGCGCGGAAAGACGCGCAAAAGTGCCGCGCACCTGCGAGAGTTTCTGATCGAGCTGACCACGCAGACGCGCCAGCTCCTCGGCGCTGGCTAATTGATGGGCGGGTACGGCTTCATCGAATCGCTCAGTGTAGATGCGGTAAGGAAACTCCCCCGCTGAGTAACTACG
>JAIEPI010000197.1 GCA_019749855.1 Rickettsiales bacterium
CAGATGAATGGGGCTGGTGGACATAAACGTGTGTATGCGCGAGCGTTTAGCCGGTTTCAGCGCTTCCGCCGCCCGCTCAATATCCGCTGTTTTGGCGCGCGCCAATGAACACACCACCGCATTCTTGATTTTACCGGCAATCGCTTTGACCGCCTCAAAATCCCCATTGCTGGCCATGGCAAAACCAGCCTCAATCACATCTACCCCCATGCCGTCCAGCACTTCTGCCACGAGAAGCTTTTCCTCATGATTCATCGACATGCCGGGTGATTGTTCGCCGTCGCGCAGGGTGGTGTCAAAAATGGTGATGCGTGTCATTGTGTAGGGATGAATGGTTAGAGTGATCAAAAGACTTATTCAATAAGTCGGGAATGGACTGTAGTGATGCAAGCGAAAAAGTCACCCCTATTTATCATATGATGGTGTTGCCAATACTAGCGCCAGGCATCTTTGAGATGCTTCGGCCAGCGGCGCGGCACGCACAGCACAGCGTCAAATCGAAACTGGCACTTGGGCAAATAGCGCGGATGCTGTGCCAGAAAATGTTCTGCCGTTTGCCGGATGCGACTTTGTTGATGGGGCGTAATAGCAAATGCAGCTGATTCAAGCGACGCTCGCGCTTTGATTTCAATAAAAATCAGCACCCGCCCGCGCCGTGCAATCAGGTCAATTTCACCATAGGGGCTGCGATAACGCTGCGCCAGAATGCGGTAGCCTTTCGCTCGAAGAAGCCACGCAGCGATGCGCTCCTGTGAGAGGCCGCGCTGGTACGCAGCCTGCCGTTTGATGCGGCTTGGGTTAATCATGCCGCGGCGTTTTCAGGGTGAGCGCCTGCTCATAGAGTTGCTGCCTTGGCAAGCCGGTGAGGGTGGCCACTTCCTTCGCGGCGTCTTTGGTGCTAAGGCGCGAAAGCGCGCTTCGCAGCTGGGCTTCAATCGCCTCAGGGGGCAGGGTAGCCGCCTGTGTGGCGCTGGCAATCAGTACCACTAATTCGCCACGTGCGGGTGTTAATTCAAGCCCATGCAACAAGCTCTGTGGTGTTCCGCGCCGCACCTCCTCATAGGTTTTCGTGAGTTCACGACAGATGGCTACCTCGCGATCACCCAGTACCGTCTGCACGTCGCGTAAGAGTGCGCTTACCCGACGGGCGGACTCAAACAACACCAGCGTTGCCTTCACGGTGCTCAACTCACGCAGCGCAGTTTGTCGCGCCGCGCTTTTGGGCGGCAAAAAACCGGCAAAAAAGAAGCGGTCAGTCGGAAGGCCGCCAATGGACAGCGCCGCAATCACGCTGGAAGGGCCCGGAATCGTCACGACATGACTGTCTTGCGCGCGTGCGTCTCTCACCAGCGTATATCCCGGGTCAGAAATGAGCGGCGTACCGGCATCGGAAATAAGGGCGATGCGCTTGCCCTCTGCCAGAAGTGCCAGCAGCTTGGGTCGCTGATAGTCAGCATTATGCTCATGGTACGCCACACGGCGTGTGGAAATGCCATAATGCGACAGTAAAACGCCGCTGGTACGGGTATCTTCGCAGGCGACAAGGTCCGCATTCTTTAATGTCTCGACGGCACGAAAACTCATGTCACCCAAGTGGCCAATCGGTGTCGCCACTATGAATAATGTTCCATTCAAGCGGTTTATTTGCTCACTCATTTGTACAATACCCAAAAAATCACTTAACGTTTCTTGATGTCATTATCATGGATAGTTCGCACGTGAAACCCTACGCAATACCCAGATTATTGCGCCAGATATGGCTCCCCGCGCTGCTGTTGATTCTGTGTATGCTATCGGTGGGCGCCTGTGCGCCGGATGAATCGTCGCCACCACAGCCCGTAATCCAGCGTAATGTGCCGCGCATACCGAAGGCCGATGTGCCAACATCCGCCGCGCACACAACCCCCCATCCAGCGGCGACTCAAAAAGAAGTGCGCGTGGGAGTGCTGCTTCCCTTAACCGGTGACTCGGCCACCCTAGGCAACGCCCTGCTGGATGCGGCCATGCTGGGATTATTCGATAAATACAATGCCATGCCAACCAGCCAGCTACCAACGAAAGTCGTGCTATTACCAAAGGATACCGAGGGTACGGCGAAGGGTGCGGCTTTAGCGGCGCAATCCGCATTGGATGAAGGGGCAACCTTATTTATCGGACCATTATTTGCCGAGGAAGTGAAGGCCGTTTCGCCGCTGGCACGCAAGGCCGGTATCGCAGTGCTCAGCCTGTCCAATAGTCCTGACGTGGCAGGCAACGGGGTTCATTTGTTCGGATTCCTCCCGCAGCAGCAGGTGGCGCGGGTGGTGAAACAAGCCTACGCGAAGGATTTGATCTCCGTGGGTGCGCTCGTGCCGTCCAATGCCTATGGGCAGTTGGTGGCGCAGGCGCTGCAACAGGTCGCCACCCAAGAGAATCATCCGCTGGTGGGTATCGAATTTTATCCTCCGGGCGCGCAGGATGTGGATATGGAAATTCAGAAGTTGCTGCGCAAAGGCCCACGTGGCTCACGTCCTGAGATGGATGCGTTGCTGATCGCTGAGGGAGGGGATAAATTATCGCATATTTTGAACCGTCTAGAGATTTTTGGTGTCAGCAATAAAAACACACAGCTGCTCGGTACGGGTCTATGGGATGATCCCGCAGTACTCGCCAATCCGAAATTGGCGGGCGGCTGGCTAGCCGGTGCGCCACTGACGTCGTCTATTACCTTTGATCGGCGCTTTGATTCACAATATCATTACCATGCGCCGCGTCTGGCCAGTCTTGCCTATGACGCCGTGGCGTTAGCAGTCACGCTGGCCGTCATTTCACCCAATGCCACCTATTCAGAGACATTACTGACGAAACCACAGGGCTATGTGGGACCGGCAAACGGCATTTTTCGTTTAAAAGCCAATGGCCAAAGCGAGCGCGGATTATCGGTGATGGTGATTACCCCCACCGGATTCCAGGAGTTGAAACCCGCACCACGCGCATTTAATTAATCAGCCTGATTCGCTGATAGCCTCTGATTTTTTACAGCCTTCAGGCCACAGCGTGCTGGACTCTCAGTAGGCTGGGCGTTAATCTGCGCATCTTCGAACCCCATTACGGATTTCGCCATGTCCTATCAATACACCTACGTCATGAAAGATTTGTCCAAAACCTATCCTGGCGGAAAGCAGGTCCTCAGCAATATCTGGCTATCCTTTTTTCCGGGCGCCAAGATCGGTGTCATTGGACATAACGGCTCGGGTAAATCGACCTTGCTCAAAATCATGGCAGGCATTGAAAAAGAATTTAACGGCGAGGCATGGGCAGCCGAGGGTGTTAAAATTGGCTATCTGGCGCAGGAGCCGAAGCTGGATGACAGCAAAACAGCGTTTGAAAATGTCATGGAAGGTCTGCGTGAAAAGAAGGCGCTGATTGATGAATTCAATGAATTATCCATGAAGCTGGGCGAAGAAATGTCCGATGATGCGATGAACGCGCTGATTGAGCGTCAGGGCCAATTGCAGGACAAAATCGAAGCGGCGGATGCGTGGGATCTGGATCGCGACATCGAAATCGCTATGGACGCGCTGCGCTGTCCACCGGCGGATGCAGATGTTAGCCAGATTTCGGGCGGTGAGCGACGGCGTGTCGCGTTGGCGCGCCTGCTGCTGGAGAAGCCCGATATGTTGCTGCTCGATGAGCCGACGAACCATCTGGATGCCGAGTCGGTGGCGTGGTTGCAAAATTATCTGAAAGAATACAAAGGCACGGTGGTGATGGTCACGCATGATCGCTACTTCCTCGACCATGTGACCGGCTGGATTTTGGAGCTGGATCGCGGCGTGGGTATTCCCTATGAGGGCAACTACACGGCATGGCTGGAGCAAAAAAAGAAGCGTCTGGAAGTGGAGGAGAAAGAAGAATCCTCACGCCAGAAGCAGCTGGAGCGCGAGCTGGAGTGGGTGCGTTCCTCGCCCAAAGCGCGGCAGGCCAAATCGAAGGCGCGTCTTAAATCCTATGAAGAGTTACTGGCAAAAGAAGGCCCGCGTCAGGCAGGACAGGCGCAAATCATTATTCCGGCAGGCCCACGCCTCGGCGGGGTAGTGATCGAGGCGAGCCATCTTTCCAAAGGCTTTGGCGAACGCCTGTTGATTGATGATCTCTCCTTTACCCTGCCACCCGGGGGCATTGTGGGGATTATCGGGCCCAACGGCGCCGGAAAAACCACGCTGTTTCGTATGATTACCGGTAAGGAAACCGCAGATGCCGGTAGCTTCAAGGTCGGAGAGACGGTGGTGCTTGGTTATGTCGATCAGTCACGCGATACGCTGAGCGACAATGCCTCGGTATGGGAAGAAATTTCCGGTGGGCTGGAGGAGATCGAACTGGGCAAAACCAAGGTAAAAAGCCGTGCTTACTGCGCGGCCTTTAACTTCAAGGGATCGGACCAGCAAAAGAAAGTGGGCATGCTCTCCGGCGGAGAGCGCAACCGCGTGCATCTAGCCAAAATGTTGAAATCCGGTGTTAATGTGCTGCTACTCGATGAGCCAACCAATGATCTGGATGTGGAAACATTACGCGCACTGGAAGAAGCGTTGGAGCAGTTCGCTGGCTGCGCCGTCATCATCAGCCACGATCGATGGTTCCTGGATCGCTGCGCCACACATATTCTGGCCTTTGAGGGTGACAGCCATGTCGAGTGGTTTGAAGGCAATTACGCGGATTATGAAGAGGATAAGAAGCGGCGTTTGGGTGAAGACTCAGTGAATCCCACCCGCATGCGCTTCAAACCCATCACGCGCAAGGCTAGCTAAGGCAAGCGTTTACACGCCCCCGCGACCACTTCCTCTGTTAGGCACTTGTGTCCCCAATCTTTCAACATGCGTTGGGGCTAAATGACTTCCAATGAGCAATGCCAGCTCTTCAATCGGCGCAAAATCAAAGCGTGACTGGGGTTTGGGTAGCATGGGTGCTGGCAGTGGCTGACGGTTTTGCGCATATGTTTGGATCAACTCATGAGAGTTGCCACTATACATGGCTCGCGGAATCTCCAACGCCCGAGTTTGGCGGCTCTCAAGCCATTCAATACCCGCCCCCGACTTGCCATCCAGATCCGGCTTAGTGCCGGTGTCATTATCAGTAATGATAAAACTAATTTTTTCTTTCGGCAAAATGAGGTCTTGGACTAGCTTAAGTGTTCCTGTGGCAGAATTAAATCGTTTTGCCTGAACCGCTTTACCTTGAAGCAGCTGTTCTAGCACGTGGTGCGTCGGGACGGCTACATAGTCAATCACGCGATCAGGGTGTCTCTCCTTCAGCAGGCTTACCAAATAAGACCCTGTATCATCATGGACTTGGTCTTCATCATCCACATGGACGATGGTAAAGGGTGCAGCAGGGGCCATGGCCATAAACGACGCTTTCGCTAAAAATGCACATGGATTATAGCGCGCTTAGACGCCACGAGTGTGACATTTTAATGAAGGGGCTGTAGTTGCAGACTTTAGGCCTACGAGCCGGCGTTTGCATCGGCTTTGGCTTGTAGCTGCTCGATCAGGTAATCGAGACCACGCCTGCCGACCACGGCATCAAATTCCGAGCGCTGGGTGGTAATCAGGCTCACACCCTCAACCGCAATGTCAAAAATCTGATAACGGCCATTTTCCTCACGGACTTTATAATCAACCAAGATGGGCGGCTGATTATCAGGACTCGCGATCTCCATGCTGAGCATAAACTGATTTGCCTGAAGCGCCCGCGTTTGTAAAATCTTGAACTTCTCTCCGCTGTATTCTTTCAAGCGATTCGTATAGCT
>JAIEPI010000042.1 GCA_019749855.1 Rickettsiales bacterium
ACCGCCCAGCATGTCTCTGAAAATCTCGCCAATGACACCAGGACTTCCATTTCCGCCTCTAAAGAAGGCGCTGTAACCGGAACTGATGGATGCGCCCGCTCGCCCGGGCAGGCCACCACGATTTTGCATGAAAGCCTGCGAGGCGCTTCGACCCGCCGATTGCAGCGAACTAACGCCCGTGATGGAGTTGAACATACTGCCGGAGACCTCCGGCGCTGTGCGCACAAGGCCCAGTGATACTGCCACACTGGGCGCTAGTTTTAGTACGGCATCAATCAAGAATGCCAGCAATAGCAGGTTCAACGATTCCATCGCTAACAAACGGGTAATATTCAAAAACCCAGTGAGTCCGGTCGGTGGTATCGGCGTGGGATCGGTGCAGGACTGAAAATCCGGTGCAGGCTGCGCACACATGGTGCACCAATTATCATAATTGACGCGAGCATCCGCTTGCCATGTGCCGCCTGAGTAGGGAACACTGAGATTTTTGAGCCTGGAGAAATCCTCCAAGATTCCCATGGAAAGAATGAGCCCGATGAAGCCAAACACGACGACCACCTGAATGGCAAAAGAGATGATATACTGCCACCATTTGTCAAAAAGACGGCGTGTGATTGTAAACAGGCCGGCCCCTAGAAAAATAGGTGAGAGCACGATCAAAAACATAATGCAGGTGATGGCGAACAGGTAGCCGACCACCGCACGCAGAAAAGTAAGTATCAGACGAAAACCCACCACCGCTCCGAGTAAAAACAAGGGCGGCACCACAAACATCATGGTGACCATCATCGGCAAAATATTTTGCGAGCATTGGTTGCCGCCTGCTGCGGCCCCACTTTTCGATCCCGAGCCGGTAAAATCATTAATCATGGTATCAATGCGCTCATAGATTGAGATACCGGTGCCGCCGCCGCTAGCACTCATCACCACATCGACGCCACTGGTGATAAAGCCAATCACCCCTGCGTAGAGATAGGTCACAACAAATTCCGATTGCACGACAAACCCCACCAGCAGGGCAATGCGAAACAGGGCGAGTATCAGTTCTTTTTGCGTGAAGGGGACGGCACCAATCAGGATGGCTGCGCCAAAAACCGCCATAAACAAGGTTAGTAAAATCTGCAGTGGTGTTTCCAGATCAGTTTTTACGGAGCAATAGACACTGCTGAATACATCAGCGACTATTGTTTCATACTGGCAGACATAACCTGAGAATATATGCTGCAAATCCCCCTCTGCGCATTTGCCATATTGCGGTGTGATGAGCGGTTGGCAGCTGGCACCTGCCGGATTCAAAGGACTGGCGAGCAACGGCCCACCGGTGACGATCACGAGCAACAGCGCAACACCCAACAAACGTAGATATTTCATGCGGTGGCAAAATCTCATATTTTCCCAGTTTTTAGCTGTACATTGTTGCCACTCAGCAGACTGAGTGCGGTATCAAGCCCGTGCAGATTCATCTCAGCAATCAGTGTATTTTCCATGCGTTTAATCAGGATGTGGCGCTGCTCGGTATTCAACAGCTCCAGGTAGGAGAGTTCAATATCGCTCAGGCCAAAGCTATCCGTGTAGATATCGTCAGCCAAATCATCGGGGAGATACATCTCGGTGGCAACGTGTTGCATCAGTGTTTGGGTAAAGGCCGACTCTGCCACCTCTTCAATCTGTGATGTTTGTAATATGGTGATGGCATTCATCTCAGTGAGGCGGCGCATCCAGGCATCTATCTCACCGGCGATATGCGTCTGAGAGAGTAACTGCCATGCTTCATCGAGAGCAATAATGGTGGGCCGACCATCGAGAGAGAGCGTCAATCGTTGCAATAGATAGGACAGCAGCGGCGCAATCACGTGCCCATCTTGCAACACGTCGCGCAGTTGAAAACTGTTAAACTCACAGGGTAGAGCAAAAAGATCGGTTTCATGATCGAAGACATGGCCGTAGGTTCCGCCACGGCGCCATACAGAAAATTTCTGTTCAGTCTCCGTCGCCAGTGGCCTAAGGATTTCACAAAAATGATGCAGACTGCGAGCCTGTTCGGTGCCGTAGATCAGTCGCAGTGCTTCCGCCATGGCTTGTTTATCGGCATCGCTGACGGATTGCCCGCTACAGCGAAGCAATACCGAGAGCCAGCGTTGTATAAAACGGATGTTGCCCTCATTCGCAGGTAGCGAAAACGGATTAAGCGGTGGCAGGCTACTATCGCTAGGATGCTGCGGCGAGCTGAACTGCCATACTTTGCCTCCCAGCGATTCCACCCATGCGCGATGCTGGTTGTTGACATCAAAATAATAAACCACAGGTGCAAACTTGGAGGCTTGTGTGATGAGAAAGTTAACCAGGGTGCTTTTTCCAGCGCCGGTGCGTCCGGTCACCAGTGTGTGCCCCACCTCTTCGATATGAAAGTTAAAGAAGTAGGGGGTGCCATTGGTGGTTTGTAGAGTGGTGACGGCTGGTCCCCAATGGTTATGCTCACGGAGGCCAACGGGATGATTATACAGATTCGCAAATCCGGCGACGTGATTCATCGCGGTGGGTTGCATGCGACGGATAAACTCGAAATTTGCCGGCAACTGTGCCCAGAAGCTCTCCTCAAATTTCAGATCCTCACGAATACAGATGATTCCGTGGCGACCCAAAAAATTAACGGTATGGCGAACATTCCGCTCCAGTTGTTTTGGGGAATCAGCAAGGATAAACAGCGACATCTGCTGTTCGCCATAATCAGTGATGCGGCCATGCTCGGAGGCAAGGCGCATATCCAGCTCCATCATTTTGGCCAGATCTTTTTCCTCGGCAATTTCCTGAACTTTTTGTAACTTCTGATACTGTTGGCGGGCTTTTTCCTGCTCAGCAAAGCTTACGCATTGGGTGACCATAAATTCCATCGGCAGCTTTAAAAAGCGGTCAATGAATGTCAGCGCTTTTTCTTTGTAGTCTTTCAGCGTCATGATAGCGGCGAAGCGACGATCCCCCGCTTCGGAGCGCACTTCCATGCCATTAAAGGCGAAGGTGATTTCTCCGGGCGTCAGCTGCATTCCCAAATCGAGGGGAACGAGGGGCATGGGCCGGTCGGCAAAATTGATGATGCGGTGTAGAAAGCGGAGCAGCTCTGAGGTCGTTTCCCCTGCCTCTTGCACAGTGCCCAAGCGTTCGCCGCCGAATGGTTGCAGTGCCTCCTCAATCTTGAGGGCCACCGCATCCAGCTCTGCATGCATGGCGTCCAGATAGGCATTACGTCCCCTGATGTCGATACGCGGAATCAGGCCGCGCAAAAACACGCCCGGACTCAATATGCGAGCATCCTGCCCCTCACGTACCAGCGTGATATAGACATCATTCGTGTATTGACCTGAAAATGAATGTTTTTCATTCCAGCTGTCATTCAGTGCATTGGCGATGGGATGTGTCAATGTGCCCGGACTACGTAAATCGCTTTTGCTACGGATGGTGTGAAACCACACCGCGTAATTATCATCCGGAATGAGCTGGCTGATGGCCTGACGCAGTAATGCTCTCAGGTCGAGAGAGTCATGCTGTATATTTTCGTAAGAGAGGCCTGAAATACGAATCGTTTGTAACAATTCGCCGTTTTTAGTGAGGACGGTGTAATCATCGTACAGGCATGCGTAGGGGACGAACTCGGATTCATCAACGTCATCGGCAATATCACGGAATGCCTCAAGATCGTTGAGATTTTTGTATGCCGAGCGCATCCCCTGTCACATGTTAAATGATTAGCAGGACGCGGTAGCGCCTGTCAGCGACTCAATCACGCTGCCGGCACCGAACACAATCGCCACACCGAGACCGACGATGATCGCCATACCCCAGGACACTTTACCGAGCAGCGCGCCGACCCCGATGATGATCACCGCCAGCGTGGCAATACCTGCACCGACCGGTCCGTTGAACCATTGTACAACCTGGCACAGTACGTCACCGATGGGGCCGCCATCATCGGTTCCGCCAAATCCACCCGCCGCCGCCATTTCAGGCACGGTGAGCGCCAACGCACAGGCGAGGAAGGCAAATGCTGTATTCCAATGATTTGAAGTCTGCATAATAATACTCCTTGGTTATGAGAAAATTGAACTTAGCCGCAAAAGGTAAATAAAAAGTATCTATTGCTACCTAGGATAAAATTAACACGCAATTGTGACAGTTTTATGACAATTACCAGTATTTGAGTAAATTTTAAGTAAAAAGCGCCATTTTCCATCAGCGCCGTAATAATGACCCTGCGTGTGAACGTGAAAAAGATGACATAAAGGATTCGCCATAGGTTGGCTCTGTCTTTCTTGCCCTTGTGTCTTTCCCCCGTTACTGTGGCGCGCGTACATCAAATGGGGAGAGTTTCGCATGACCATCATGCCTGATCACTGGATTCGTAACATGGCCACCGAACGTGGCATGATTGAGCCATTTGTAGAAACACTCAGCCGCGAAGGCGTGATCTCTTATGGCGTGTCATCTTACGGCTATGACGCGCGCGTTGCCAATGAGTTCAAGATTTTTACCAATGTGGATTCCGCGGTGGTGGATCCCAAGGACTTCTCGGATAAAGGCTTTGTGGATCGCCAAACGGATGTCTGCGTGATCCCGCCCAACAGCTTTGTATTGGCGCGCACTGTGGAATATTTTCGCATTCCGCGCGATGTTTTGGTAATTTGTGTCGGTAAATCCACCTATGCGCGCTGCGGCATTATTGTGAACGTGACACCGCTTGAGCCGGAATGGGAAGGGCATGTCACGCTTGAGTTTTCCAACACCACCCCGCTGCCTGCGAAAATCTATGCCAATGAGGGCGCTTGTCAGTTTCTCTTCTTGAAGGCTGATTCACCCTGCGATATTTCGTACGGTGATCGCAAAGGCAAGTATATGCACCAAAAAGGCGTCACCTTGCCACGCGTCGAATCCTCATCAACTTAAGAAATGTCATCTCAAACGTGCAGTATTCGTTTGTGGGGCTTAGGGAATAAATAATGTCAGGTAAAAATGTCCGATAAAATACGAATTCGCGGCGGTCAGCCTTTGTTTGGCCGTATTCCCATCAGCGGCGCCAAAAATGCGGCGCTGCCATTGATGTGCGCGTCACTCCTCACCAAGGATACGCTTACCCTCACCAATGTTCCGTATCTCGCCGACGTGGTCACCATGCGTCAGTTGTTGGCACAGCATGGCGTGCAGATGCAGCTTGATGACAGTCCGGCGACCGGCTCCAGCGGGCGCAGGTTACGCATGTGTGGCGATCAGGTGGCCAATTTCACCGCACCCTATGATCTGGTGCGCACCATGCGTGCTTCGGTGCTAGTGCTCGGGCCATTGCTGGCACGGTTTGGTGAGGCGCATGTCTCGCTGCCCGGGGGCTGCGCTATTGGCACACGGCCGATTGACCTGCATCTCAAAGCGCTGGAAGAACTGGGGGCGACCATCACGCTGGGTGAGGGATATGTCCACGCGACGATCAAGGGTCGCCTACAAGGCGCTTTAATCCGCTTTGACAAAGTCTCGGTTGGCGCGACAGAAAATTTGTTGATGGCAGCTAGCTTAGCGGAAGGCGAGACGATTCTTGATAATGCAGCCTGTGAGCCTGAGATCACCGACTTAGCGCATTGTCTGGTCGCGATGGGCGCCAACATCACCGGCATCGGCACCACGCGTCTGGTGATTCAGGGTGTGAGTGCGCTGCATGGCGCGACGCATCGGGTGGTCAGCGACCGCATTGAGGCGGGCACCTACGCCGCATGCGCCGCCATTACGGGGGGCGAAGTGGAGCTGCTCGGCGCGGACGCGGATATC
>JAIEPI010000028.1 GCA_019749855.1 Rickettsiales bacterium
CAGGCGGCATTGTCAATTTTAGGCAACCCAGGCAGGCCAGACAAATAATCGCGCCAGAACCCTGTGCCAGCAGCGGGAGCGATTCCTAAGCCAATGGGTTTTGCAACGGTGACTCCGAAGTTACCTGTTGTAAGTGTTGATGCGGCCAGCGTGACGGAGGCTACTGCCTGAACTCCGGTATCACCATCCTGTAAAGGAAGCATAAGCAGCCGCTCCCCCTCACGGTTACCCGTTGCACCTATCGCTACCGGTTTTGTGGTGCGGCCTGATACGCCGTCCTGATTGGTATAGGATACCGTGATGGTAGTCGCAGTTGTGCCAATAGCGGTATATATCTCGATCCAGATTTGATTACCGAGACCGCTTGTATTCCGAGTGAGTGTTCCGCCGACTGTTTGTGCTGCCGTTACGGTGCCTGATAACCCGCTATTATGAAGCAGACGGTCATAAATCAACAAAGCTCCTGGTGCAGTACAGATTAGCCCGTTACCAAGCAGCCATTTCTCACGCCCACCTGTAGGATCGGTGTGCATTAAACCGCCACGCGTTGTGTTGTCTGGCACGTTTACAGCACCAGGCACGGCGCCAGAGCCGCCCATGCTGCAATTATAGCGCCAGAGTGATGTCCATTTTCCCGCAACAGTGGCTGTAGCCGCCGCACTATCGATACGATTATCAATCCACGCGAAGATATTCTCAGGGTTTCCTGAGTTTCCACCTGTCATGCGATTGATGACTTCACTTAAATCTGCAAATGCGGTCATGGTGAGTGCCTTTTTTAATCAAGTTGGCTACGGAGGAACGATCACGTCCTGAATGGGTTGGATATTGGGAATATGGGATGTCCTGATATGCTGCGCTTTTCTCATTCACGCCCCCCTAGTTGACGAATTTCCTTACGATGAGATTGATGCTTGTCTCTGCGCCTCCGCCAAAAACTTGGCCTTTGATCCAGCAATCCGAAAGCTGCATGTTTTTTGGCTTTGAGGACTGAGTGAGCGTGTAGCCTTCCAGGTCAAACCACACGGTTTTATTGGGGCTTACCATGAGCTTTACGCTGGCACCTGCAAAGTTACCCCAGCAATAAACAGTGGCAAGTCCGCCAGGGTATTGTGTTGCTTCACCTTCAAAATTTGCGGCTGCACTTTCAAGTAACTGCATTGCCACACCTACGAAACAAACAGCATGGCTTCGGCGGCGCGGCGACGAATCAATCCCTTCACGGGTTTTTTGCCCATACGATGCCAGCGCAGCATCTGTTCCGGCGCATCATCAAAACGCAGGGCATTCAGCACCTCCACCAGCGTGGTGTTGCCAAAGGCCTTCGGGATATTGAACGCCAGCGCGACGAGAGCAGAAAACTGATTGTTGGTGAGTTTCACGCGCACCTTGCGGGTGACAACCGTTTCCGCATCCAGCAGATCCTGTTGAAATATCGCTTCCGCCTGTACCGTGGTGATGGAGGTAAAGCGCTCACCCGGCTTAATGAGATGCCCCCAGCCGATAGTCATTTTTCCGCCAAGATCGGCATAAGGTTTGAGTTTTAGCCCCTCGAACTCTTTGATGAGGCTGATTGCTTCGGGATTGGTTTTCATAGGGTTATCCTGCCTTTCGGTGTTCGTTTCGGATTTCACGGTGGATTTCACGAGTTTCGCGGATCACCGCGTCCATTTCGTTGCGTGTGTCTTTGAGGATCAGCACCATCTCTTTCAGGAGCTGTGTCTGGGCATCAAGCGTGAGGGAGAGCTTATCCAGCGTGTTTTCGAGCGAGCGGCGGATATACCAAACCTTCACCCCGTCTTCGTCGGTGACGGCGTGCCATTCGTGCATCTCGTGCACCTCTTTGGCCATTTGTTCGAGCGCGGCATTGTGGGTGTAGCGGACCCGCTCTTTGAGAAATCCGAATACCTCGCGCAGAACGAGGAGCGCAAAAAGCCCTCCAGCCCCGAGCTGTAAAAGCTGCTGTTCCATGAAACCCCTCTGAGGTTGCTGTTAATCAGGCGAAGTCGGCATCGAAGCCGAGTATGTCGTCGGTCGTGACGAATACGTGATCTTTGGCAGTACCGCCCGTGAAGCCGTTTACGCGCACATACGCCCCGTTACGCGAATAGGAGCTTCCTGCGCCAACGATGGCAGATGCCGTACCTGTTTTGGTGCCAACACTGACATGCTGAACGGTGGGAGTCGTGACCAGCAAAGCACCAGTGGGTGCTACGCGCATTTCGACTGGAAAGAGCAACGGCAAATCAACTTCTGTCGCAGAGTTGAATGCGCCCTGTATTCCTTTGCCCAGCTTTTGGTAATAGCGTTGCGCGCGGCTTCTAGTTAGAATAACCGCCTCTTGTTCAAACTGAGTGGCTATCGCTCCCAGTTCAAACTGGAAGAAGCGCAGCAGAAAATCCTTAGTGGTGATTGCGCCGCAATCCATGCGCACTTCAATTTCGATGCCGTTACTGGCATCACCGATGGAGACATTCTCAAATTTGACGGTGGATTCGCTGTTATTGGGAACGCTTATATTGCTGGATGTGGCAACCACAGTGGTTGCGGAGAAGTTATCGACGGCATTGGCTTTGCGAACAGTGACCACCACATTCATGGCCGCGCCGATGTTGTGGTAGAGGCTGCATGAGAAAGAGCCGATCTGATTCAGGAAGGCTTCGGCATCCTTCGCCTCAATACGGGTACGCACGCGCAAAACACCCGAACCTGTGATCGTGACCGTTTCAAACTTGAGATAGTTTTTTCCAGAAAATGCACTGTAGGTGATCTTACCAGCAGTGACTGTTGTGCCGCTGGCTTGCCCCTGAAAGCGGTCAACTTTACCATAGCCCCAGGTATTATTGACCAAGGTGAAGTCTTGCCGCTCCGCGACAACACAGCCGCCATTGGTAATGAAGTTTTTATGATTGAGCGGAGAGAACTCTGAAATCAAAGGCTCTCTGACAAAGTTTGTGATGCCATTCTGCCTGATTTTCCATGCCAGAAAGAAATTGCTTCCATCGGACGTTTTTAGCGAGAATTCGTTATCACCGAGCAAACCCAGTTCTGCGTAGGTCGTGAATCCCTGCTGGAAGAGCAGCTTCAGATCCTGCGCAGCATTGGCTTTGTTCATCTGCTGAGTAAAGCCAGCACTGCCATTATAGAGGATTGACGGCCCGAACAGATTGATGATGTGCGTGCCGTCTGGAGCCGTCCCTAAGCCAATTCTGGCAAATTGCGGGGTAGTGAGTGCTTCAAGGGTGCTGACCCATGCGGTGCCACTCCAGCTATAGAGCTTGTCTTCATCGCGCACCCAAAAAGTCAAGCCTTCCGATGGAGCGATGAATCGCCATGTTTGATTAAACCAAGCAATCTGATTGTCTTTTCCAGCCCATGCACCGGTTGCGCCGCTGGCGGCAATGTAGAGGCTGCCGCTCACAGGTGACACCGGAGGCGTGGTTAAGTCTTTGTCGATAATACCTGTGTTCAATATGGCATCCAGCATGGCCAAAGCCGCATTAACCGTGACTTCTTTTTGCGACTGGCTTTGCTCGACAAGAGTGATGCCCAGATGGTCAGTGGTTGCCATAGAATAAGTCCATAGTTATTGACATGTTGAACCCGTCCACTATTATGGACAGATGAAAATCGATCAGGCTTTAGCTTCTTTTTCGGCACTCTCTCAGGAAACACGCCTTCGCGTGTTTAAGCTGTTGATTGAGTACGGCGATGATGGTGCAGCGGCAGGTGTGCTTAGTGAAGCGCTGGATATTCCGCACAACACACTGTCGTTTCACCTGTCGCACTTGGCGCAAGCGGGTCTGATTTCTTCGCGTAAGGCTGGGCGGCAGATGATTTACACCTCCAACCGCGATGCAATGCGTGAGCTGATTGATTATCTTAAAGAAAATTGTTGTGTGCGTGACACCAGCAAAAAGAAAAAGGCAGGCTGCTAATGTTAAAAATTCTCGTCCTCTGTACTGGCAATAGCTGTCGCAGCGTCATGGCCGAAGGGCTGCTTAACCACTACGGCAAAGATAAAATCCTTGCCTTCAGCGCAGGCAGCTTTCCCACTGGCAACGTCCACCCGATGAGCCTTGCCACTCTTAAACGCCATGGCATGAGTGACCAAGGCTATCGCAGCAAATCATGGGATGAGTTCAAAGATCAGCCCATCGACATCCTGATTACCGTTTGCGACAATGCAGCTGGCGAAGTTTGCCCCATATTCCCCGGCAAGCCCATCAAAGCTCATTGGGGCGTGCCTGACCCCGCACATTATCAGGGAACGCCAACCGAAATTGAAGCCGAGTTTGACCGCATATTCACCATGCTTGAAAAGCGCGTGAAGGCTTTTCTGCGTCTACCCTTAGAGAAAATAGACAAAGACGAGCTTCAACAAAAACTTAACGAGATTGGCACTTTATGAGCAACTCCCCCCTTGGCTTCTTTGAGCGTTATCTTTCCCTCTGGGTGGCACTCTGCATCGCTGCCGGTGTTGGTCTTGGCGTGGCCGTGCCTTCCATATTCCAGACCATTGCCGCGATGGAATATGCCAGCGTTAATCTAGTAGTCGCCGTTTTCATTTGGGTGATGATCTACCCGATGATGGTGAATGTTGATTTTGCCTCTATTAAAGACGTTGGCCGCAAGCCGAAGGGACTCTGCATCACGCTGGTGATTAACTGGCTAATAAAACCCTTCACGATGGCAGCCCTCGGCGTGCTGTTTTTTGAGCATGTGTTCGCCGGTCTGGTCGCGCCCGAAACTGCCAAGGAATATATCGCTGGAATGATTCTGCTGGGTGTAGCACCCTGCACAGCGATGGTGTTTGTCTGGAGCCAGATGGTGCGCGGCGATGCGAACTACACGCTGGTGCAGGTGTCGATCAACGACATCATCATGATATTTGCCTTCGCGCCGCTGGCGGCGTTCCTGCTTGGCGTGACGGATATTATTGTACCGTGGGAAACCTTGCTCCTTTCCACCATTCTCTATGTACTGATTCCGCTTGCCGCTGGCTATATCACCCGCCGCAAGCTGGATAGAAATCATGAACCAGAACGCATTGAACGATTCACCGCCAAAGTGAAGCCGTATTCCGTCATTGGGCTACTGGCGACGGTCGTGCTGTTGTTTGGCTTTCAGGCGCAAACCATTCTCGACAAGCCGCTGGTCATTGGCCTGATTGCCGTGCCGCTGCTGATTCAGAGCTATGGCATTTTCTTCATTGCGTATGGCTGGGCGTATTGGTGGCGATTGCCATTCAACATCGCTGCACCTGCCGCGCTCATCGGCACATCCAACTTCTTCGAGCTTGCCGTTGCGGTTGCCATCAGCCTGTTCGGTCTACATTCCGGCGCGGCGCTTGCCACTGTCGTCGGCGTACTGGTCGAAGTGCCGGTGATGCTCTCGCTGGTAGCCTTTGCCAACCGCACTAAACAACATTTTGTTACATCATAGCAATTCCAGGCGTGCCACGTCCAACGACGGCTGACATCTGGTAGATTTTGACGCTTAAGGTGGATTGTACCGCGCCGAAATCCGTGACTTGCTGTGCGGCGGTATAAACGATGCTCGGTGATGTAATGCCCGTGATTGTGCGTTTGACGGTTACGCCCTGCATGATTTCGACTTCGTAGCGTTCGCTTTCTTCGGAAAGCGGAACATCCACTCCATCGCGCCATTCCCCGCCAACACGCGTTCTGCGCACCCATGTGATTGTCCAGTCGTTTGTGGCTGGCAGGTTGCGCGTACCAGTGATCTTCACGGGTGAAAACGGCTTCAGGGTTTTTCCTGTGTAGGTAAAAACCTGCTCAGGTGTTACCGCCAGCGTATCGCCAACGCTCA
>JAIEPI010000206.1 GCA_019749855.1 Rickettsiales bacterium
AAACTCGGTGCGCCAGATGGTGACGCTGGCCAACCTCACGCGCACAGGCTTTCAGCATGGCGATATTTCGACCCTGATGTCACCGCGCACCATCATTAACTGGGCGCAGAACATGTTGATTTTTGGCCACCGTGATCAGGCGTTTGTGCTCAGCTATCTCAACAAATGTGATGATAGCGAAAAGCCATTGATCGCCGAGTATTATCAGCGCGTGTTTGATGTAGCGCTGCCTGAATTGGTGATGGGAGCGTAGCGCCTATGTCCGGCGCAGCCATTGCCATTTTTATCGTCATCGCATTTTTTGCGCTGCGCTTCATTACGGGGTTAATCGGCCTCATCGTGAAGCTGGCGCTGATCGCCGCGCTCATCATTGGCTTTATGCTGTGGAAACAAGCCGCCTGAGTGTGTCTATCGCTGGGTCGTTGTAACTCTCAGCGACCGCGGCCTGCAGGGCGGTAATCACCGATAGAAGTTGTGCCGGTATCCCCTGTGTGCTCTATCAGGTTCCCAGGTTTTTTGCCCATTAAATCATATATCTCGCGTACCGTTAGCATCCATTTTTCCATATAGCCAAACAACGCATCGACATGTTTCCTCGAGTTGATCGCCTCCGGTTTTTCGCAATTCCAAGAGTCATCAATCAGCGGTGTCACTTTGTGAACATCACCACTTTCCAGAGCGTCTTTGAAATCATCGCCCAATTTATGACAATAGTAACCGACTAAACCACCAGTCGTACCAACAGCGACAAGGTAAGCTAATTGTTTTTTGCCCATGTAAGGATCTTCTGAATCTATAGAATTGTGAGCATTCTGAATAAATGCCGCCCCAGCAAGACCCATGCCAATACTCTCTAATAACCTCCGCCGCGAAGGACCAACCCTATGCGGTTTTACAGAATCACTTGTACCTGCTTGCCCAGAATGTTGCTGGCGAGGCTGTTGTGCCGCGAGTTCATTGATGGCACTTTCAAGCTCTGGAATGTCTGCATAAGCAGCCGCAAACCCTTTTTCTGCCACGTAATACAAGGTTGCATTAATGCGGCGCAATTTCTCCGTTTCATCACGTGCCGCCTCAGGCGATGTGGCAGGTTCCTCTGACACACCAAAGGCGCGGCCTAAGGCTCCAATAAGCCGCGGCTCGAACGATGGATCAAACCGGCTGCTGAATCTTTGCCCCTCAGGTGGGTGAATATGATTCTTCAACCATGTAAAATCCAGATTTTCTCTCTCGGCAAAGAAAGGCCGCTCCAAATAGCTCTCGAGGGCATCTTTCGGTTCCGTCGTATCGATCATATTTCCTGGTCGCACGCGCTAAGCTCTCTCATGATGCATCATTGTATGTGATTGCACAGTACAGAATTCTAAAGATAAATAAATTAATGCTTTATTAAGATTTGGTGACAAGCCACTCGGGAATCTGGTCACGGCTGAGCAGGGTTTCTATGGCGGGGCGCTCGCGCACCACGGCCCAGTTGGTGCCATTGACCAGCACTTCCGGCACTAATGGGCGGGCATTATAAGTGCCGCTCATCACTGCCCCGTAGGCCCCCGCCGAGCGAAATGCCACGAGGTCACCGCAATCCAGCGGCGGCAGCAGGCGGCCACTGGCGAAGATATCGCTGGTTTCACACACCGGCCCCACAATATCGGCAGGCGTGGCTATGTGTTGGGACTCGATCACGGGGATAATGTCGTGATGCGCGTTATACAGCGACGGGCGCAGCAGATCATTCATCGCGGCGTCCACAATCACAAAACGCCGCCCTGCGCTCTCTTTCTCGTAAATCACTTGCGCAATCAAAACACCGGCATTGCCGACAATCAGGCGGCCTGGCTCGAACACATATTCAGCGTCAAATCCCGCAAACACTTCTTGCACCATCGTCCCGTAAGCAGTGGGCAGGGGCGGCGAGGCGGCGTCCGTATCGTAGGGGATGCCAAGGCCGCCACCCAGATCAATCACGCGCAGATCTATGCCGCTGGCGCGCATCTCCGCCACCAGCTCGCGCACGCGGGTGAACGCCAGCCGGAACGGCTCAAGCGAGGTAAGCTGCGAGCCGATATGCACCGACACCCCGCGCAGGTGCACATGCGGCATGGCATCAGCGCGGCGCAGAAAATCCCGCGCATCATTCCATGCAATGCCAAACTTGCTTTCCTTCTGGCCGGTCGAGATTTTCGCGTGCGTATGCGGCACCACGTCAGGGTTCACACGCAGCGCCACAGGGGCGCGCACGCCCATGTCGCCCGCCACTGCATTGAGCAGTTCCAATTCCGGCAATGATTCGACATTGAACTGGAAAATCGCCTGCGAGAGCGCGTATTGCATCTCAGCGCGGGTTTTGCCGACGCCGGAAAACACGATCTGATCAGCACGCATGCCGGAAGCCAGCGCGAGGCGGATCTCGCCTTCCGACACCACATCACAGCCGGCACCTGCCTGCGCAAGCGTCGCCAGCACAGCGCGGTTGCTGTTGGCTTTCGCCGCATAGCAGATGCGCGGGTTCAGCGCCGCCAGCCCGTCACGAAACACGGCAAGATGGCGCAGTAATGTGGCGGTGGAATAGCAGTAAAACGGCGTACCGACGGCCTGCGCGATGGCCGCAATGGAGACTCCCTCGGCATGCAGCGTGCCGGATTGATAGGCGAAATGATCCACTACTTCACTCCCTGCGCGGCGCGGCCCTGATGCTGCGTTGGCTCGGAGCGCTCCTCTTTGGTGATTTGTGCGGGTGGGGTGAGATTGCCCTTGATGCCGCAGCCCGCCAGCGCTAGCAAACTAAGCACTGACAAAGCCAGCATACTGGTGGTTAAGGGGGAATACTTAGGTGAGTGCATAGCGTTTCCTTGCTTCTATAATCGCTTGTTTCACACGCGTAGGCGCGGTGCCGCCCTCGGAGATGCGGCTGGCCACTGAGTGCTCAGCGCTCAACACCTGAAAAACATCCGCGGTGATGCGAGGCTCTACCGCCTGCATCTCGCTCAACGCTACCTGATGCAGCGCCATCTGGCCAACCTCAGCCAAACGCACGATACGTCCTGTCAGGTGGTGGGCTTGGCGGAAAGGAATCTGCAGCACGCGCACCAGCCAGTCGGCGAGATCGGTCGCCGTGGAATAGGCCGCTGACGCCGCCTCATGCATGCGTGTGGTGTCGGCTGTAAAATCAACCACCATGCCGCGCATCACCGGCAGGCACAACGCCAGCGTTTGCGCGGCGTCAAACAGCGGCTCTTTATCTTCCTGCATATCCTTATTATAGGCCAGCGGCAGCGCCTTCATGGTGGTGAGCAGCGTCACCAGATCACCGATCACCCGTCCCGTTTTTCCGCGCACCAGCTCGGCGGCGTCGGGGTTGCGCTTTTGTGGCATGATGGAGCTGCCGGTGGTGAACGCCTCGGAGAAACGGATGAAGCCAAACGGGGCGCTTGACCAGAGGACGAACTCCTCCGCCATGCGTGACAGGTTGACCGCGCAAATGGCCGCCGCTGCCAGATACTCCAGTGCAAAATCACGTGAACCGACCGCATCGAGTGAGTTGGCCATTGGCTGAGAAAATCCAAGCAATTTTGCCGTCATCTGCCGATCAATCGGGAATGAGGTGCCGGCCAGCGCCGCGGCACCGAGGGGTGATTCGTTCATGCGCGCGCGAGCATCCATGAAGCGGCCGCGATCACGCGCCAGCATCTCCACATACGCCATTAAATGATGACCGAGCGTCACGGGTTGCGCTGTCTGTAAGTGGGTGAAGCCTGGCATCACGGTGGCGGCATGCTCCTCTGCGCGTGCCAGCAGAGCGGATATCAAGGCGCTCAGCTGGGTAATCGCATGGTCGCAGGCTGCGCGCACATACAGGCGGAAGTCGGTAGCCACCTGATCGTTGCGTGAGCGTGCGGTGTGCAGCTTGCCCGCCACATCACCGATCAGCTCGGCGAGGCGATGCTCCACATGCATATGGATATCCTCCAGCGCCTCGCGCCAGACCATCTCGCCACGCTGAATTTCACCCTCAATCTGCTGCAAACCTCGCACGATGGCCTCGCCCTCAGAGGCACTCAACATCCCCACCGCCTGCAGCATCGTCGCATGCGCGATGGAGCCTGCAATATCCTGCGCATACAGGGTGTGATCCACCGCTATTGAGGCGTTGATCTTCTGCATCCATTGGTCGGGCGCACGCTCATAATGCCCACCCCACATGGGGTTTGCAGAATTCTCCTTGGCCGAATCCGTGTGTTTTGTCATAAAGGGGCCATGACACATCATTTCCGCCTGTTACATCGCAGAAACCTTGCACTGGCAAGCCTTTTCTTGTGTCTGTGCGCTCCAATATCTGCAAACGCTGATTCCTATGGTGTTTTGCAGACTGTCGCGCCGCAGCAGGTTCCAGCGCTGCAGCTCATGCAAGCTGACAAGGCGGCGGCACAGTCGCAAGCGGATTGGCAGGGTCAGGTGGTGGTATTAAACTTCTGGGCCACCTGGTGCGCGCCCTGCGTTAAGGAGATGCCCTCACTCAATGCGCTGGCTAAACATTACGCGGGCAAGCCGGTATTGATCGTGCCCGCTGCACAGGATATCACTGGTTTTCTCACCATCAAAACATTCTACCGCCGCCAGAAGCTGGACGCATTACCGTTGTTTTGGGACAAAGACACCGCCTCCTTTCAGGCGCTTGGTTTGAACGTGCTGCCCGCCTCCTTTGTTCTTGATCAAAAAGGTCAGATGATCGCGCGTGTGGATGGCACCTATGACTGGAACAGCGAGGAAATGCATCGCCTGATTGATGCGGCGCTCGCCGAGAAAAATCCCGCTGACGATAAACTCGCCGAGGATGAACACGCTCATAATGAATAAGCCATTCCCCCCGATTCAGGAAGTGCCATACGGTGGCGCGGAGTATCAGCGTATGGTGGATTTCCGTGAGGAATGGATGCGTAAGCCCATGCGGCAAGTGATGCTGCCGGAGCATCTGGTGGACGACGCACAAAGCCTCCATTTCAGGGTGGAGGAGGACACGCGCCTCATCGGCTGTGTGCTGCTATTGGCGGAATCACCGACACGGGTGCGCCTGCGGCAACTGGTGGTGCATCCTGACTGGCGTGGGCGCGGGCTGGGCGCGCATCTGGTGCAGTTTTTCGAGCATAAGGCACAGGCGCTGGGGTTTGCTGAGGTTGTACTCAGTGGCCGTGAAACCGCCATCCCCTTTTATGAAAAGCTAGGCTATCACGCGGTCGGCGACACCTATTTATCCTATGGTATCCCGCATAAAAAAATGACTAAACAATGGTCGGGATGCCATGCTCAGGATAGTCGGACATTAAGTCACGGTAGGCCTGCGTAATCGATTTAAAACGCTCCTCGGCATCCTTATCGGCGCGATTCACATCGGGATGGTATTGTTTCACTAATGCTTTGTAGCGCTTCTTAATGTCTTTGTGCGTGGTGGGATGTTCCATCTCCAGCTCATCCAGCGCCTTTTTCAGTTTACGCGGGATGGGCGGGGTCACGGGGGTGCGCTGCTTCATGCCGAGCGACATGAAACGCTCCAGCGCTTCCTGCAGACGCTCAGGCGACGCAGCGCCATTACCCCCCATGTACCAAGTGGGGCGGTGACCGGTGACCGCGTCCTTCATGTAGTCTTCAATTTCTTCGCGGCTCATGCCTTCAAAATAATTCCATGATTTGTTGTACTCACGCACATGTTCCAAACAAAACCATAGATATTCTGGCGTTTCGCCCCGAGTTTTCGGTGCGCGGTGTGTACCATCCTGATGACATCCTGTGGCGGTACACGGATGGCCCGAGGGTGAAAACTCTTCTGTTGTCTTTCGGCGTGGCATGGCACAACTATGCGATTCAACACGCGTCAGGGCAAGGGGTGTCATGCAGGAATCAACAAAAAATCGTATTGAGGC
>JAIEPI010000009.1 GCA_019749855.1 Rickettsiales bacterium
CTATTTGTTGCGCCATCGCCATAGCACACCCTTTGAGATGTGCGAGCTGAAGCTGCATATCAAGCTGCCCATTTTTGTGGCGCGGCAGTGGATTCGTCATCGCACAGCGAATGTGAATGAGTATTCTGGCCGATACTCCATCATGGACCGTGAGTTTTATGTGCCAGCCCCAGAGCATCTGGCAGCGCAATCAGCCTCTAATCGTCAGGGGCGTGGCGATGTGTTGGAAGGCGCGGAGGCCGCGCGCGTGTTGGAAATCCTCAAAAATGACTCAATGCTCGCCTATCAGCATTATGAGGAAATGATGAATTGCACCGAAGAGGGCGTGCAACTGGACGCCGACAAACAGGGTCTGGCGCGGGAACTGGCGCGCATGAATCTGCCGGTCAATTTTTACACGCAATGGTATTGGAAGATTGATCTGCACAATCTGATGCATTTTATTGCCCTGCGTGCTGATCCGCATGCACAGTACGAGATCCGTGTGTATGCCGAAGCCATGCTGGATATTCTCAAGCGCTGGGTGCCCCTTACGCATGAGGCCTTCCTTGATTATCGTCTGGGGGCGGCAGAAATTTCTGCCAAAGGTCTTGCCATTATTCGTCGTCGTCTGGCCGGAGAGCTGGTGACACAGGAGCAAAGTGGACTGAGCAAGCGTGAATGGGACGAGCTGATGGCCGTTCTGGAGCCATAAATTAGGGTTATTTGCTATGACTGCATTGTTAGCCGCGTCTTTCATTACTGTTGCCGCATTGTTTCTGTATCAGGTCCTGTCGTTTAAAGTCGGCATGGCCCGCGGAAAATATGGCATTCAGGCACCTGCCGTGACGGGTCACCCTGATTTTGAGCGTATTTACCGTGTTCAGATGAATACGTTAGAACAGCTCGTCTTTTTTATACCCGCCTTGTGGCTATTTGCTGTGCATGTCGGGCATGCTCAGGCATTGGGTGTGCTGGGGGTGGTCTGGCTGGCAGGGCGTATTCTTTATGCACGGGCCTATTACCGTGACGCCGCAAAGCGCAGTGCTGGCTTTATTATGGCACTGTTATCAGCCAACATTCTGCTTGTGTGGGCATTGATGATGATGTTCATCGACCCGCTGGCCTAGCGCCCTTCATCAAATCATCATGATTGGCTGCTAAGATGGCTTGCTTAGAAACAGGCGAGCGCCATGCTGCAACCCAATGATCTCTCAACCGTTGCCTCTCAATGTGCGCAGGCAGCACATAATCTTCATTAAACTGTAATATCTGAATTTTATTGAATGATGTTATATTGCGGCTGCAAAAAAACGGATTTGGAGATATTTTATGACTAAAACTGAGGCCGGTTCCCCCAATATGATTTCACACCTTGCTCAAGCTGAATTTGGCGGTGTTTGGTATAACGATCCAAATGTTTGTAGTTCTACTATGCCTCGCTTAAGAGCAGAAAAGATAGCAGGGCTTTTTGAGGATACGGATCTACATGATCATATCCGCATTATTGATAGTGGTTTTACTCAGCAACTTAGAACGGATAATATGTTCTGGACTATGTTGGCTGAAAACCCTGCTGTCCTTCAACAACTTCGTGATGGGCATAATTCTATCGGTGAGCGAGTAGATGTGATGTTAAAACCTAAGCCGATGGGGCATACCGCGCGCGCTGAAAGAGATGGAGGAGGACATCAGATAGGTAAATAGCCTAGCGCCCTTCATCAAATCATCATGATTGGCTGCTAAGATAGCTTGCTTAGAAACAGGCGAGCGCCATGCTGCAACCCAATGATCTCTCCACCGTTGCCTCTCAATGTGCGCAGGCAGCATATGTCAAACAGGCACAGCCGATTGATCCTAATCGGGTTCGACTGTTTTATGCGAAACTGAGCCGAATCTATGCGCGTTTGGCCTTCAGTGATCCAGAGCGAGTCGTAAGACATCCCTTACTGGTGGATCAAATCGCCATTGAGCCTATGCGGCAGCTTGAGGGTGCATTGGCCTCCCATGGCTTGCAGAAATTCGGACAGCTTGCACGTGGGGGCGGTGCGCTGGTGTTTGATTGTCTGGAAGCGCCAGTGGTGTTGCGTGTCAGTGTGCATCCGCCCTTGCCAACGCAGGGCGCGGAGGGATTGCTGCTGCCAAGTATGGATTGGCCACTCGATCAGACAACATCTAAGCCACCTCTGTATGTCTCTGTCAGTCCAAAACTGCCCACATTGAATACATTGTTGAACACAGGTGCCGTGACGTTTGAACAGGCGATGCAAATAGCGCGCGCTGTACGACAGGAAGCATTGCGGCGCGGCTTTTATCCGGTGGATCTCGACATTGATGGATTTACCCATGATACGACCACACCTGAGGTTGACCGCGTTCTCGGAAATATCGGCTTGCTTCTCGATGGAACTCCGGTGGTGGTCGATCATGATTCGCTAGAGACTCTGGAGCAGGCCAAGCTTCCCGCGAAAGGAGATACGGCTGTTTACACTGCTGAGCGACATCAGTATTTGGACTCGGTTGTCGCGAAGCACGCGCAAATGGCTCAGCCTTTTGAGTGGAAAACACCCACAGGAGAGTGGAAAACAGCGCAGTTTTTAGAAAAAGTGGCTAGCCAGTTACCTAAGACACAACTGACGCGTTAACATGCTTGCCGTCTCAGCGGTCACGAAAGAACATGGTGCCCGCGCCATGCTCGGTAAAGAGTTCCACCAATAAAACATGTGGAATGCGTCCATCGAGAATATGCGCGGCTTGTGTATCACGCTCAAGCGCATACATACATGTTTCTACTTTGGGGATCATGCCGCCGGAGATGGTGCCATCCTCGATCAAGGCTCGGGCATCCGCTAGTGTCAGCTCGCTGATCAATTCCTTATTCTGATTGAGCACGCCAGGCACATCGGTCAGCACAATCAGTTTGCGGGCGGCGAGCGCGCCGGCAATGGCTCCGGCGGCTGTATCGGCATTGATGTTGTAAGTTTCGCCGTCCGCACCGACACCAATCGGCGCAATCACCGGAATCATCCCCGTGCTGGCGAGGTCGCGCAGAATACCCGGATTGACCTGCGTTGGCTCACCGACAAATCCAAGATCGAGGACTTTCTCAATGTGAGAGTCCGGATCACGCGTCGTGCGGCGCAGCTTGCGCGCCTCTATCAGGTTGCCATCCTTGCCGGAGATGCCAATCGCGGTGCCGCCGGCGGCATTAATCGCCGTGACAATCTGCTTATTGATGGAACCTGAGAGCACCATCTCGACAATGTCTACTGTCTCCCGATCAGTGACGCGCAAGCCTTGAATGAAGGACGATTGGATTTTCAGGCGCTCAAGCATTTTACCAATTTGTGGCCCGCCCCCATGCACAACCACGGGATTGATGCCGACCTGCTTCAGCAGAACAATATCGCGGGCAAATTTGAGGAATAATTCTTCTTCACCCATGGCGTGACCGCCATATTTAATGACAAAGGTCTCACCGGCGAATTGCTGCATATAAGGCAGCGCTTCCGAGATGGTCTGTGCAACGCGGAGCAAGCCTGAGGGTGTTTTCAGCGAACCGGTTTTCATCTTGGCGTCTCCTGTCATATCAGCGCAGTCATGATAGCGCGGAGTTCACTCAACCCTAAGCCATTTTCGCTACTGGTGGCAACGACTTCTCCGATGGCTGCCGGATGTTTGCGTGCCAGTGCCACATATTCCGCTATGCGCGAGGAAAGCTGGTTAGGCCCGAGCTTGTCGCATTTCGTGAGCACCAGCGTGTAGGAGACGGCGGCATCATCGAAAATACCCATATATTCTTCGTCAATGGGTTTGGGATCATGCCGACTATCCACCAGCAAAAACACACGACGCAGTTGTGGGCGACCACGCAGATAGCGCAGCGTCAGCTTGCTCCAGTCCTTGACCTTGCTTTTGGAGGCTTTGGCATAGCCGTAGCCGGGCAAATCCACCAGCATGATGCAATCTGCCAGATTAAAGAAATTCAGCTGTTGCGTGCGGCCCGGGTTTTGTGATGTGCGCGCCAGGCTTTTGCGATTGGTTAGTGCATTCAGCAAGCTTGATTTTCCGACATTCGAGCGTCCGGCAAAGGCAACCTCCGTCAGACCGAGCGGGGGAATAGCATCTTCGGTTGCGGCGCCAGCGACAAACTCACAGGGCCCAAGGAAAAGTTTTTCGCTGTCCATACTCAGGCCGTTTTTGCCTTGCGGCGCGCCGCTGTTATGCCTGAGCGCTTCTCATATCGCTTGGTGATAACGTATTGCTGAAGGATGGACAGGCTGTTGCTCCAGCTCCAGTAGATCACTAAACCCGCGGGGAAGGAGGCAAACAAAAACAAGAACAGATAGGGCAGCATGCCCATCACCTGTGCTTGCACCGGATCGGTGGGTTTGGGGTTCAGCTTCTGCTGAATAATCATGGTGGCGGTCATCACCAGCGGCCACAGGCCAATATGCAGGAAGCTGGGCGTATGCCACGGGATCAAGCCAAACAGCGTGAACACGTTGGTGGGGTCCGGCGCGGAGAGATCATGCACCCACCCATAAAAGGGCGCATGGCGCATCTCGATGGTGACGAATAATACTTTATACAGCGCAAAGAACACAGGAATCTGTACGATCATTGGCAGGCATCCTGAGGCCGGATTGACCTTCTCGCGACGATACATCTCCATGATTTCCTGATTCATGCGCAGGCGATCCTCGCTGTAGCGCTCACGAATCTCGGTCATTTTTGGCATCAATTTCCGCATCTGCGCCATTGAATGATAGGACTTATTGGCGAGGGGAAACATGACACCTTTAATGACAACCGTTAATGCCAGAATAGCGAGGCCAAAATTACCCAGCCAGTTGTGGAAAAAATGCAGCAAATGGAAAATGGGCTTGGTCAGGAAATACAACACGCCAAAATCAACGGCGCGATCAAACAGCGGAATATTCAACTCATGACTATACGCATCGAGCATGTTGACATGCTTGGCTCCGGCAAAGAAATGCGTTGTTTGCTCCAGAGTGGCCCCTGCGGCAACCGCCATGCTGGGCTGTAGAAAATCCACCTGATAGCGCTGCTCGCCATGGCTGACATAGGCTTGATACTTCGTGGCAAAGGTACCATTTCCTTCAGGTGCCAGTGCAGTGAGCCAGTATTTATCGGTGATACCAAGCCAGCCCTGCGCGCTGCTGAAGCGCTGCTCGCCATCATCGCGTAAATCGGCGTAGCTAACCTCTTCCAGTGCTCCATCGACCACGCCGAGCGGCCCTTCATGCAGGATGGCAAAATGCTTGTTTTCGTGCGCTAATTCACGATTGATCAGCCCAAATGGCGAGAGGTTCAGCCCATGGTCGGTGTTGTTAATGACGCGCTGTTTCACGGTGAACATGAATTGCTCATCCAGCGCAACATCCATTTCAAAACGAACACCTGCGGGATTGGTCCATGTAAGTGTCACCGGTTTTCCTGGCTCCAGAGCGGGGCTATTGCTCTGCCACACGGAGTTTGCATCAGGTACCGGCGTGTCGCTTGAGACCCATCCGATCTGCGCAAAATAGCCGGATTGCGTGCTGCTGGGTGCCAGTAGCGTCACTTTAGGACTGTCACGCTCATCGGTTTGTGCGTATTGCCGCAGCGTTAAGTCGTCAAATCGTGCGCCGGTCAGTTGCAGCGAGCCTTCTAATTCATGCGAGCGTATCGTGATGCGTTGACCCTGTGCCACCGCCTCAGTGAGCGAAACGAGTGATGCTTCCGCCGCAATATCCGTGGGCGCGGCGTGCGACTCATTGGTATGCGGCAGCTGGGTGCCCGCCTGTTGCTGCTGAATGGCCGCTTCCTGCTGACGGCGTGGCAATTCATAGAAATATTGCCAGCCGAGAATAATCAGCGTTGAGAGGCCGAGCGCCAAGAGCAGGTTACGGGTTTCTTCAGGTTTGTGCGGGCTGTG
>JAIEPI010000056.1 GCA_019749855.1 Rickettsiales bacterium
AGACCGCCATCGCGGATCAGAAAGGCGGCAGCGGCAAGCCCAGCGATACCGCCACCAATCACATAGGCCCTGCAGGGAAGAGCAGATTCGCTGATGGGGGTCATTGGGGAATTCCGTCAGGGATGTTCCGCCGGAACTTCTGAAAAATGGTTGATAAATTGACAACCGGGCGCGTCATTACCAATGAAATTACAAGTTGAGAAAGACACATCAAACTATCAATCTCCAACACTGCCGCTGCAATGATAGTGTGGGCCGTTACCTTCCATTGTCATCTGGAAATCATAGGCATGCTCAAAATGACCCATAGTTAAATATTTGACACTATAATAGCCCGAACAGATAACTCCTCCAATGCCGAATACCACTAGTAACACGCCCGCCGCCTTGAGCAGCTTGGCTCGTAACTGTGCGGCGTAATGCAGGGCCACTAAACCAGCAGCGATTGCCATTATCTCCAAAATCACCGCAATATGAGCAGCAAACATAGCCATATTAATCTCCTATATATTAAATATTACGAATTAGACGGTTTTGTATGACAGCAACTGGCTTTTTCGGTGGCAACCAAGTTCTTATCGTGCTGCATAGGATTTATTATCTTTATTAATCTTAGGGAAGAAGCGCGGCGTCACATCTGCGTAGTGCTGCCATTCATCACCAAATTCTGCTTTGGAGATTTTTTCTTCCTTAAGCGATAACCTAACATACATGTAGGTTAAGATTGGGAACATGATAAGCGTCGGCAAAGTCGGCCATTGCAGCAAGAACCCCAGCATGATGACGATGAAAGCCACATACTGTGGATGGCGCATACGGGCATAAATGCCAGTTGAAGCCAGCTTATGCTGTCGCTGTGCTTTCCACAGAATGTGCCACGCATTGGATAGCGTGATAAATCCGGCGAAAATGAACACATTGCTCAGGATATGGAAAATATCCCAGTGCGGATTACTCTTCATACCCAGCAGCGTATGAATTAGATGGCCGTTATCATGCGACAGGAAATCGATGCCAGGATAATGCGAAGCCAACCAGCCGGAAAACAAGAAAATTGATAATGGGAAGCCGTACATCTCGACAAATAACGCAACAATAAAAGCTGAGAAAGCACTGAAACTACGCCAATCGGTTTTGGTCTGGGGTTTGAAAAAACTGAAGGCAAAGCCGATGAAAATCACCGAATTGAGGATGACAAGCCCCCATAGGCCGTACGCTGGGACATCGTGTTCCATTAGTGGCATCCTCCCTTATGCTGATGTTGCGGTTGATTGCTATTGCTTGCCTGTTGGCTGTTTTTCTGCGTATCGGCAGTTTGTGTGCCCTGTTGTACTTCTGACGGGTGCAGCACCTCTTCTTTCGCCCCGTCGTTCTGTTCCCCACCATGCCCTCCATGGCCACCGTGCATAAAAATGTGCATTAACGGGCAAGCTAAAATTAGCAGGAAAGGCGCATAACCCAACAGATGTGCCCCATGACCTTGGTAAATGAGAAAGCCAAGTATGGATACGACCACAATGGTAACTATTCCTGTGCGTGAAGACAGCCAGCTTTGACTATTGCTATTTGAGTCAGGATTATGAGAGTGCTCCATACTAAAAATTCTCCTATCAATATTTATTATTCTGAACAGTATTAGCAGGGGATATGCGGGTTATCGTGCTGTATGGGCGCTCCAGAAGACTGAGAATATAACGCTCTATATCCTGACGAGTTTCTGGCACAGGCAGAGCCAACTTAACCATCTTGCGAGCCATTACAGATGAGCGAATTGGCATACGTTCAAGCGCTTGTTCCATCTTAATGATGGTATTAGAAATAAACGGTTGTGGAGTATGCATAAATTTTGTTCCTCTGTGTTCCTAAATAAGAAAATTACTACCGCCTCACCTGACCTAAGACGGTAGTTAGAAGCAGGTTTATTAGATTAGCTTAAGAGT
The DNA here is from genome assembly GCA_019749855.1 of Rickettsiales bacterium. Lineage (GTDB taxonomy): Bacteria > Pseudomonadota > Alphaproteobacteria > Rickettsiales > UBA998 > UBA998. The sequence goes on from JAIEPI010000056.1 coordinate 1,941, forward strand.
GAATTGTATTTGACGTTTGCCGATTTGGAGAGGGCGAACCCTAGCCAAATTATTCGCAGCAAGATTTTGATTTTGGCTGTGCTGCAGTTGGCTTTTGTGAGGGCATAGCATTAGAAGCCTTCGCAGGACTGGCAGAAGGTTGTACCTTCTGGGGGACAGTCTTTGCGTTGCTGTTATCGCTGCAATCGGAATGTTTGGTATCGGGATTCGTAGACATAAAAACCTCGTTCGTTAAGTTGTGAATGTTTCACTGAAAGCACCCAATCATTAATCGAACTTGAAGCTGCTGGATTTGATATTTATCAAATACCCCTTGGCTTACTAATGGCAGTTTTAAATCATTATTGCTTTTACAGCCATTTTCAATGCGATTTTTATGTTGTTTGGAGAGAGTTAATGTGTTCCGCATCTTGCAATGCTTCTATTCAATTTGACTGCCAGCGCAGACATTGCGGTAAAGAAACCTCCCAAGATAAAGGCGGTAACTTCATCATCTGGATCGCTACAGTTAATACTAAAACGGTACATTTATTCCTGCAACGCCCGGGGCAGTTGATTGAACCGCTTTCGGTGGGATGCTGTTGCAACGAAGAGGCGAGTAGTTTGGAAAATCTTGCCAAATATCTCGATACGGCGCTAGTCGATGGTCATTACACCGGCCTGGTGCTAGTTGGATCAGAACCATCTCTGAGAATCTTCAAAGGTCTGATAAGCCCTGCGGTACATAACCGGGTGATCGCCGAGATTGTTTGTGACGTCGCGGGCAGCAATGTTAATGAGCTAACACGCAGCATCAGTGAGCGCATCATGCTATGATCTGCCTATTTCCTTAGCGCACTCTTCCGCCACTTGTGAGCAGCTAACGCACACATATTCTTGCAATTTGTGTATATCAGCCACCGTTACCATCGCCCCCTTCACCTCCACTCCAACCGGCTTTAACTGGTGCAGTGCGCGCGAAAATGTTTCCAGCTTCATGCCGAGTAACATCGCTACCAGCCCCTTATCATAGGGTAGTATAAGCTCCACGTTATGCTCAGCTTTGCGGCGACAGAGCTTAAGCAGGAAACAGCCAATCCGCTGCGGTGCTGTCATGACTGACAAATGTTCCACCTGCAATTCCAATGTGTGCATACGTTGCGACATGGCCTGAATAATATGGGCGGCAAACGTGCTATCTCTCTGCTCGATCAACTCTTTTACCGACGCCTCTGGAATGCATAGTACTTTAGAGGGTTCAACCGCCTGTGCGCTGAAGGGATAATGCGCACCTTTATAGAGCACAGCATCTCCGAACGTATCGCCCTCACTGCACAAACCCGCGATTGATTCATGCCCGTCGCCGGTCTCGCGGAAAAGCTTAATCCAACCGGAAATCACAATGTAGAAATTCCTGGCCGGTTCACCTTGCAGAAAAAGCATATCGCCCTTTGCCAGTTCCTTTAACTGCGATTGGCGCAGAAGCGTGGCGATATCGTCATCCGCGAGCATCGCAAAAAGCGAGAGCGATTTCAGCCAGTTATGTATATTTCCCGTTTCTTGTGGCATTATTTTTATTTTGTCCCTCTATATAGTTACAGCACAACCCATGCAAGGCTACCCTCCAGGATAATGTTGTTTATATAGTTGTGGTGCTCGTTTTCCCTTATTACATAATGCGATGATGGTAAGGCGCGTCTCATACTACTTGCTTAGTTGTTTTTTCTTAACGAAAACTGTTATTATACATATAGTAAGGAGAAAATTCTGGTGTTGTTATTGCCTTGGTGGCGAAACATAATACGTAACAACACCAGAATACACAATTAAAATAGCTGGCTTAATCTTAAGCAGCTTTTTTTATCTTGCCCATTTCCCGGCAGGATTTTGCACATGCACGGCAAACTTCAGCACAGCGTTTCATCTCTTCACCGCCAATGCGATCACAAGATTCAGCACAAGCTTCGCATATGTCGGCGCATGTCGAGCATGTAGATGCGTAAAAGTTAGAACCTCGATTCATGAAGTCAGCAGAGGTCTGACATGCCTGAATGCAATCGGTCATCAACTTGACATGTGCTGCTTCCACATGTTTTCCACCCATAGTGAGGCAATAATTGTAAAGGGTGTCCTGACACAAATCATGACATTTTCTGCATTGAGTAATGCAATCTTCGTGCTGTTGTTGGTGCGGCATAAAAAATCTCCATAAAAATATTTTGGTTTCTTTAGTGCCCCATCCTAAGCCCCCCACAAATATAATACTGCATGGAATATATGCAAAATTTATAATGATACCGTAATTTATAAGAATACCGTAAATTAATAGATAATTAATTCAATGTTTATTTATTAATCCAAAGTGAAAGCACCTGCAGACTAAAAGTAAATTTCATATTCAATTTGTGCGACCGCTTCCCCCGTCATTTGCCGCTTTAGAAATACCAAATAAATACCCAACACGGTATTTTATAGCATCGTATTGCCCTGTGATATGGAGAGGGATTTTCCCATAGGCAACAGGGTTTGTCTTTGCTGAGGTGACTTTCCTATGAGGCTTTCTTGCAAGTCCTTCGGCGTTGACTGAGCACAGGCTGCTAAGACAATAAGGGGAAGTAGATGTAGACCGGTTCTCATGCATTGCTCCTATTTTACAAGTTACTTCATGGATAGCATGGAATTAAGCAGTGGATATTCCCCAATTCAACTAGTACAGTATTAAGCACTATCGCGATGACTGTGAGCAACCCCATGAAAGCGAGTATAATATAAATATCTCGCGGGAATTTCATCGAATCCACCTCAGACCGTAATAAATCTCCCTCCAGATATGCAGGATTAATACAGCATACATAGGGATTGCGGCCATTATGTGTAATATGCAACGTAGGCGACTATGGACGCTTGGGGGAGAGTTTTCCTAGAAGGCCGCGCCTTCCATGGCGGCTTCACAAATGGCGTCACACTGGCCGCTTCTTCCGAACCCGAAAACTGATGATCCCGTCTTTCGCCGCGACTTTCCGCTGCTCGCCGTCCACGCCGAGCAGTGCCCCCGGCACATGTAGGTGCTGGGTTCGCGATGAAGCCACGTCCGTTATGAATTCAACCTCCCCATCTGGGCTGGCATAGCGATATATTCGCAAATGGCGTCCGATCTTCTCCAATTCCCAAGTCCAATCAATTTGGCAGTCTTGCGGCGTGAGCCGCGGCCAGTATTCCCGATCGCTCAACAACTGAGGGGTTGCCCGATGCCAATATGTATCGGGTTCTCTCAGGAAGCGATCGAGAAGTTTCAAGGCCAGACTTTGACTCTTGACGAGCAACTCCTCGACATTCTCGCCGCCGGACAGGGGGAAGGACTCCTGCAGGAGCAGATCCCCGCCGTCCCATGTCTCGGCGAGCTTGTGGATGGTCACTCCGGTCTGCTCCAATCCTTTCAAGATCACCCATGGCAGCGGCATTGGACCCGCTCCGCGCGGCAGGAGTGAGGGATGGATATTGACGGCGTATCTGAGCGCCCCGCCGCACGAAGGCGGGATCTTGTGGGCGTAGCCCGCCGAGATGATTGCCTCGCACCCCTGCAGATTCAGCGCTTCCAGGTCTCGCGGGAGGGCGGGTGTAGTCTGCACCGGTAGGCCCAACTCGCGAGCAAGCCAACGTGTGGACTGGGCGAGGTCATACTCCTGCTCGCCGTATGCCACGGAGAATAGCTTCAACATTTCATAATCTTCTCCGTCAACTAAGTATCGAAAACAGTCGAGGAAGATGTCATTTCCAAAAAAAGCAACCCTCACGTAAAAAAACCGGCCATTGTTGTTTTGATCGAGACACTCAATACGTAGCAGTTGGCAAGCCACGCGTCAATCGGTCGTGCCGAAGACGGATACGGTCGCCAGCTGGATCGATCCTTCGCCGTCGCCTGCCTGACTGTGCGCGGGATGGGTTTCCCGCGGGCGGTGATCAGCTCCTCGGCTGCTGCTTGCTTCCGCTGGACACTCGTTATTT
>JAIEPI010000211.1 GCA_019749855.1 Rickettsiales bacterium
GATTGGCTAAAAAATGAAGCGGTGCGTGATCGGAACCCGACGGTCGCGGCCAAAGCCGAGCGGCGTAATTTTCGGCCCGATGGGCGCTTGCCTACGCTTAAATTCGCTGTTTTTCAACAAATTAACCACCTTTTCCAGCTCGGCGCGACTATAATGCCGGCCATAGAGCACCTCGGCACTGACGCGCTCTTCCACCAACCCGTGCAACATCGCGTCTAGGCGCTCATAGTCTGGCAGGCTATCCTGATCGGTTTGATTGTCGCGCAGTTCGGCACTGGGTGGGCGTGTCAGCACGTGTGCGGGAATCACCGGGCCAGCGGGGCCCCTCCCCGATTTCTGTGCCGCATTGCGCCAGTGCGCCAATGCATAGACTTGCGTTTTATAGATGTCTTTCAGTGGATTGAACGCTCCGCACATGTCCCCATAAATTGTAGCATACCCGACCGCCATCTCTGATTTATTGCCGGTGGAAAGCAGCCACCAGCCGCAACTATTGGAGAGCGCCATGAGTGCCTGCCCCCGCAGCCGTGACTGGATATTCTCCAGCGCCAGTGGTGTCAGCGGCTCAGGCAGCGGGATAAGCATCGCCTGCATGGCCTGCATCGCGTCATGGATCGCCAGCACATCATGCCGGACGCCAAGGCGCTCTGCAATGATTGCCGCATCTTCTACACTCTCGGCGGAGGTATAAGGCGAGGTCAGCATCACGGTGCGCACACGCTCAGGCCCCAACGCATCCACCGCCATGCACGCCACCAGCGCTGAATCAATGCCACCCGATAAGCCGAGGATGACACCGCCCGCGCCGTTCTTCTCAATATAATCCCTAAGCCCAAGACACACCGCCGCATAGATACCTGCCTCATGGGTTGGCAGCGCATGCGAGGCATCATGTGCCTCCAGGCGACGCTTACTCAGACTGTATGACGCGCTATCGACACGAAACGAGGCCAAACGATGCACCAGCTCGCCACTGGCATTCATGGCAAATGACGCGCCATCAAACACCAGCTCATCCTGTCCACCCACCATGTTGCAATAGAGTATGGCCATGCCATGCGAAGCGGCCTGTTGTGCCAAAGCCTCACGAATCGCAGGCTTACCCACCTCATAGGGTGAACCATTGATGACCACGGCGATCTCAACGCCCTGTGCGCCCAATTGCGCAAAAAGCTCAGGGTGCCACATATCCTCACAAATCAGAAATGCCCATTGCCGTCCCCGCCATGAAAAGCCCTGCGGAACCGGCCCCGCCGCAAACACTCGCATTTCATCAAAAACGCCTGTATTGGGTAGATAATGCTTCTGCGCCACATGGCGAATCTCGCCACTCTCCAGCAGGTAGGCCGCGTTATAGATCTTCCCATCCACTACCTGTAAGCCGCCTACCAGCATGGCCCCCATCTGTCCCGCCGTGGCCGCTGCCAACTGTTCCAGCGCCGCCTGCGCCTGCTGTTGAAAAGCCGGCAACAACACCAGATCTTCCGGCGGATAGCCGGTGATGGCCAGTTCAGGGAACACCACCAGATCATGGCGGCGGCAAAGGGTTTGATACTGCGATAGAATCTCGGCGACATTGCCGCTCAAATCGCCCAGAATCGGGTTGGTCTGACACAAAGCGACGTGGGTCTGCTCCGCCATGAGGCTACAACAATTGCTCTAGCTTAGGCAGAAGCTCAAACAGATCACCGACCAGACCATAATCCGCTACTTCAAAAATCGGCGCGTTTTCATCCTTATTGATCGCGACTATGATTTTGCTGTCTTTCATGCCAGCCAGATGCTGAATCGCCCCTGAAATACCCACCGCAATATAAAGATCCGGCGCAACGACCTTGCCGGTTTGGCCCACCTGATAGTCATTCGGCACATAGCCAGCATCCACCGCAGCGCGAGATGCACCAATGGCAGCACCCAGCTTGTCAGCTAAACGTTCAATCAACTGAAAGCTCTCTTTTGAGCCCAGACCACGACCACCCGAGACAACAATACGTGCATTGGTTAGCTCAGGCCGCGCTGACACCACACCCTCAAGGCGAACAAACTGCGTAAGGCCCACGGCAGGCATAGCAGGTGATTCTACAATAGTGACGGACTGTGTATTCTGCGCCGCTTTGGCAAAAGCCGTCGGGCGCACAGTCAGCACCTTTTGCTTCTCAAGCGATTGTAGAGTTTCCAGCGCGTTACCTGCATAAATAGGGTGCACGTAAGTATCAGGCGCAACAACTTTAATAATGTCGGACACTTGCTGAACGTCCAACAAAGCGGCAACGCGAGGCATCAAATCTTTACCAAAGGTCGATGCGGCAGCTAACAAGGTTGTGTAATCCCCAGCTAACGAGCGAATCAACAGGGACAGTTCCTCTGCCAGCGGCTGCGCGTAATGTTCGGCGTCCACCAGAATGACTTGCCGAATCCCAGATAATTTGGCTGCCTGTTCAGCCACTGCGCGCGCCTGCTGCCCCACGACCAGCACATCCACCACCTCATCAATCAGACCTGCCGCCGTCACGGCACTCGCGGTGGCCGCTGCCAATGTTTGTTGCGCATGCTCTGCAATCACCAACGCCGACATTAAAGCACCTTCACTTCGAGTTTTAGTTTTTCAATCAACTCTTCAACCGAGGCGACCTTAATGCCCCCGCTGCGCTTTGGCGGTTCCTGCACCGAAACAACCGTCACGCGTGGCGTCATGTCAATGCCAAGACTCTCTGCTTCAATCACAGCCAGTGGCTTACTGCGCGCTTTCATGATGTTGGGTAGCGATGCATAACGCGGCTCATTGAGGCGCAAATCGGTGGTAATCACGCAGGGCAGTTGCATGGCAATGCTCATTAATCCGCCATCAACCTCACGTGTGACCGTCACGTCGCTGCCATTGACTTCCAGTTTCGATGCAAAAGTTCCTTGCGGCCAGCCGAGCAAAGCGGCCAGCATTTGTCCTGTTTGGTTGGCATCATCATCGATCGCCTGCTTGCCCACAATCACCATCTGCGGCTGCTCGGCCAGCACTTGTGTACGGATCAGCTTCGCCGCGGCGAGCGGTTGAATCACTGCCTGTGTTTTGAGATGAATGGCGCGATCAGCGCCCATAGCAAGCGCGGCACGCAGTGTTTCCACTACGGAGTCCCCCCCAATGGAGACAACAACCACTTCAGTGGCCAGTGATTTTTCCTTCAGCCTGATGGCTTCTTCGACCGCAATTTCGTCAAACGGATTCATCGACATTTTGACATTGGCCAACTCAACGCCCGTCTGATCCGCTTTCACGCGGATTTTTACATTGTAATCAACGACGCGTTTGACGCAGACCAGAATTTTCATGTTGGGGCTCCCCTTTTTCTATAGCGCGACAAGCCTTAAGATTCGCTTAAAAAAACAGGTTATTTGCCGAGATAAAAAATCAACCCAAGCAGAAGAATCGCGCCACCCTGTAAGGCCACCCGCGCAACCATAAGTTTATTCGAGTATTTCTCGCTCACCGCGCCGCCACGTGCCATAAACACCAGCCCAACAACGAGCGCCACTGCGGTGGCAAGCATCAAAGCAAACAGGGCAAATAATAAAATATTCATAAATACTTATATGTTTGCTGCTGGGTGAATGTCAAGAGGTGGGCGCATCATGCGGGGTATAAACGAAGCTGCGGCTGCAATAGGGGCACACGACAAAACCCTCTTCACTCTCAATATGCAGATAAACACGCGGATGTCCGAGCGCACCCTGCGAGCCATCACACACCACTTCTAAATGATGAACCGGCACAGTTTCAAAGACGGGCATTGGGGTTGCCATGAAAAATCTCCTTACGCAATGACAATTGTTTTACACAGCCCGTGTCGTTTCGTCAAAACGCAATCAGTCAAAAATAAAGTTCGGGCCTTTTTGTGATGACGACACGCGGGCCACTTTAGGTGAGGCATGCGTGCTCTCGGCAAGAATCGTCTCAGGTGCACTGCCGCCACGGCTGGCCGTTTGTAACACGGGCGATTCCTCAGAGTCATAAGCGGGCGCCTCCGACTTTGCCGACGCCGGACGCACCACCAGCACTTCCGGCGAACCGGATGCACGACGACGATCGCCCACCTGAATCACCTTCATGCGCGAGGTCATGCGATCCTCTGAGCGCGTTTTCGCATCCCCCAGCGAATGAGAGCTTTCTCCATCACGCACGGAAATAGAGAACATGCGATTACGCGGCGACAGACCACCATAATCACGCGTACGACCGTTAAACAGCACATCCGAGGCGGACGCATATTGCACGGGGCCACCCAGCGCGCGTTGCCAGTTTTTACGCACATTGGTATAATAGGCGCGCCCCTTCGCGGTGCCGCGTGAGTGGTAGGCGGCAATCGCCTCCCGCCAGTTGCCGAGATCGTCGAAATTACTCCGCAGAAACTTGGCGCCGTACGCCACGTTGCTGGTTGGGTTGAACGCATCCATCAGGCTGCTGAAGGCGTCTGGATGGTGCTTGAGATTCACCTGCATGCATCCCACATCCATACTTTGCACGCCCTTGAGTTGCAGGCGGCGCGCAAAGGTCACGGCATCATGCATGGTGTCAAAATAGTAGCCCTGCCCCTGCGCGTTGATGGTCCACGGCCAGGGCACCACCGCTTTGGCTTCATCACTCCAGCGGCCTGATTCCGTCATGGAAATGGCTTGCGTCAACTGTTTGGGAATGCCCAGCTCACGCTCAACGCGCGCAAAATTCTGCGAACATAAACGCGAAACCTCCGGCGCAGCATGCTCTGATGCGGCATGCGCAGATGCAGCCATGCCCATCATCAGCAAGACCAGCCATGGGGAGATACGTGAGAAAATCATGCGTCCGTGTCGTTTGTTGACATTTTTTATACCATGCTTAGGTGCACAGAAGCAATCATCGTGCCAGAATCCATCTTGGAATTGCCGAAAAACAGGAGTAGATAAGTCAATGCACGCGACTTTTATCACATTTCCCACCCATGGAGTTTCTATGCGCCGCCTTGTCACTGCCTGCCTTATCGCTGGTTTGAGTGTTTTTGCCACCTCCGCTTTTGCGCTGAACACCGTGACCAATCTGGATAACGAACCGCACCGTGTGGTGGTACGATCCATCGGCGGCGCCGAGCGTATCATTGATCTGCCGGTCAACGGGACGGAGCGTTACAATGAATACCAGTCCAATGTGTATCTCACCGGTCAGGAGGCGCGCATTCAGCCCTCACGCATGGGGGACCAGTTTGTGATCTGGGATGATGGCATTCTGCGCCTGCAACGCCGCCAGTATCAAGGCTTCACCCAATAGGTCTAACGCGCTGGAGCAGCTGGGGAGTCCGGCTGCGGGTGACGCAAGCGCAGTCTGTACAATGACAATTTCATGACGTCTCCGCCATGATGGAGCACTTCGCCTACTTTAACGCCGCCTGCGCCGCTGCCAGCCGCGCAATCGGCACGCGGTACGGTGAGCAACTGACATAGTTCAGGCCCAACCTCTGACAAAAATCAATGGACGCCGGATCGCCGCCATGCTCACCGCATATGCCCAGCTTGAGGTCATGGCGGGTTTTGCGCCCACGCTCGCTGGCCAGTTGAATCAGCTCGCCGACACCTTCCTGATCCAGCGTGACGAAGGGGTCCATCGCGACGATGCCACGTTTTTTATAGATTTCGATGAATCCCGCCGAATCATCCCGCGACAAGCCAAAGGTGGTCTGTGTCAGATCATTGGTGCCGAAGCTGAAGAATTCCGCCGATTGCGCGATGTCTCCGGCACGTAACGCCGCACGAGGCAGCTCAATCATGGTGCCAACCAAATAGCGAATCGAGCTACCCGTCTCAGCCATCACCTCGGCCGCCACCGCGTCCACATCCGCCTTCAGAATACGCAGCTCCTCATGCCCCATCACCAGCGGAATCATGATCTCGGGGATCACCGCGTCGCCGGTGGTTTTCAT
>JAIEPI010000149.1 GCA_019749855.1 Rickettsiales bacterium
CGCATCCAGCAACACCGTGTTGGCGCAGGTGACCTCTTCAAAAATGCGCCGCTGTGTGTCAAATGTGCGCACTTTGTGATGCACGAGCGGATCGTTCTTGCGATCATTGGGTGAGGGGCCACCTGAGATAACAATCAGCGGGGATTTTTCGGCGTAAGCACAGGCCACCGAATTCAACATGTTCAGCCCGCCCACACAATAGGTCACGCAGGCAACGCCCAAGCCATGCACACGCGCATAGCCATCGGCGGCAAAACCCACGGACGGCTCATGCGTCATGGTGATGAGCTGAATCGGTGATTCATCCAGCCAGCGAAAAGTGGGGAGCGCAAAATCACCAGGAATGCCAAAGGCATGACGAACACCCTGCGCATGCAGGTAGTCAAAGAGAAATTTTCCAACGGTCAAAGGTGCATCCTGCATACCACGACATATAGACGATAGTTTTAGAGCTGTCACCATTCCTAGTGGTATAAAATTGTCATCAAACTGTTACATTTATTTGGACTTGGACGCATTATACAAGTGCATAAAAAAAGGCGATTAAATGGATAGCTTGACTTACCCCACCCCTCTAAAAGCGAATTCACGCGAGGGCCGCGATTTTCCTTACCCGCTTTTATTCATCGTCAGTGAATATTATGAATGCATGCCCGGGGAAGAAAACAGGCCGCCCGCTTCACTGGAAGTGGCGCTTCACCATAGCGGGTTGAAATTCAACGGAATTCAGACGCTTTACGTCGGTACCGCTGGGAATCAGGCAGCAGAAAACTCCAAGAAAATTCACGCCTTATTAGCAGATATGCCGGACAATACCCGCGTGATCGCGCTGGGTTATGAAGCAGGGAAACAATTAGAGGCCGCGAAGATTCCCTCTTTCCCGATGGTGAGCCCGATGCGAGATCCCCGTATCGCGGGGGATAAGGCGTTGCACGTGCACTTATTTGCCACACTCGGGCGAATCATGGAGGGCGTGAGGCCTCAATTATCCTGGGATAAAAACGGAATTGATAAGACGTTACCACCCGGGCCCGATACTCACCCTTCGGGGTTCCTCGAGGGCTACCTAAAACACGTAGGGTGGTCGATTGCTGACCTAAATGACCTTGCTTTTCATGATTTCCCAACCATTGAACGCATGAGCAGCCCAAAAAATCCGGCGGTTGATGTCGAGAGAAGGCGTCCGTTCACCCGACAGTACATTGTGCAGCAAGATGGGAAAAGCCTGGAAACATTGCGCCATTCGGCCTCCAATCCCCGCGTCAGTGCTAAGCAATTAGAAGCATTTGAATGGCGAAACAGCCGGCACGCGATCAACACTAAAGCCTTTGAGAAGCTTCCCATTCCGCTGTTAGCCAATCATGAGTTTATTGCTTATATTAACCCCAAAGGTGATCACGCACCGGCCCATATCCACATTTATCATCGGGGCACCATGACGACCGCGCGCATTGCGATGGTAGAAAACACCCACTCCGGCAGCGCTAGCATTCATCAACCCCGTTTTGATGTCGCCCCTTATTTTTACACGCACCAGTTGATTTCTTCGAAACCGCAGGCGCCCTCGCCTGAGGCGATACTGGTGAATGAAGGCTGGCCACAAAAGCCACACTTCGAAAAATTCAACATGTCACCACTGGATTTACCCAAAGCCCTTAATTTTGTTCAGCCGTATGCAGAATATCTCATGGAGCGCTGGAGGGAGATTCATCCGGACATTGACGGTCACATCGTCAATGATGACCCAGATCGCCCGGTAAGCTTTGTTGGTCTGAAAAATACGGCGAGGTATCAGGGCGATTCCTGGGATGTTGCACCGGATAACCAAGACGTTGCACCGGATAACCAAATTGCTACGCGAGACCATGACCATACTAACGCGATGCAAAGCCCGCTACCGATGCCCCGACGCCTCGGAAAACAATAAACGCCTAGTCTCTTAATACCTTGTTTAGCATTTGCGTCTAAACTGACCTATATACAGTTTACAACCAACGTGAGCATTATGCAGGCAACCATTGATTCTATGAATAATCCAACGCTCTATCAGTTCCACGAAATGCACCGTGCCAGCGTGACACCGCTGCGCATTTTTGCACATGCCAGTAAGGCGCTGAGCAACAACCCATTGAATCCTTTGGCTTATACGGGTATCGGACGTTCAATGGCGGCGGGTTTTGAGCTGTTGGAGCGCGTCACTCAGCAATACGCAAAGCCGGTCTTTGGGTTGGTGGACACCGTGGTGGACGGTAAAACCGTCGCCGTGAAGGACGTGGTGGTCTCTGAGCGCCCATTCTGCAAATTGCTGCATTTTGAACGTGCGATTTCGTCGGAGCGCCGCAAAAAAGATCCTAAAGTGCTGATTGTCGCCCCAATGTCTGGCCATTATGCCACACTGTTGCGCGGCACGGTCAAAGAGCTGCTGCCGCATGCTGAAGTGTATATCACCGATTGGGCCAATGCCCGTGAAGTGCCATACTTCAAAGGCACGTTCGATCTGGACGAATACATCACCTATGTTATGGAATTCATCCGTTTCATCGGTCGTGACACCCACGTGATTGCCGTGTGCCAGCCGGCGGTGCCTGCCTTTATTGCCGCCGCCCTGATGAACGAGGATCACGAGCCGTTCGCTCCGCGCAGCATGACGCTGATGGGCGGGCCGATTGATCCGCGCAAAGCACCGACGAAAGTCAATCAACTGGCGATGGAAAAACCATTGGAGTGGTTTGAGCGTCACGTGATTACCCGTGTGCCGTTTAACTATCCGGGCTTCACGCGCCGTGTTTATCCGGGCTTCCTGCAGCTCTCAGGCTTCATGCAGCTCAATCTGGATCGGCATATCGGCGAGCATATTAAACTGTTCCAGCATCTGGTGCAGGGTGACGGTGAATCGGCTACCGCGCATCGTCGCTTTTATGATGAATATCTCTCGGTCGCTGACTTACCGGCGGAGTTCTATTTGCAAACCATTGACAAAGTGTTCCAGCGCCACTTATTGCCGAAAGGAAAGTTCGAGTATCGTGGGCGCTTAGTAAAGCCAGAAGCCATTACTCGCACGGCGCTACTCTGTGTGGAGGGCGAGAAAGACGATATTTCCGGTCTCGGCCAGACGAAAGCCGCCATCGCGCTGTGTCCAAACCTGCCTGAGAAGAAAAAACGCTATCATATGCAAAAAGGCGTTGGTCATTACGGGATTTTCAACGGACGCAATTACCGTGATAAAATTCTGCCGGTTATCCTGCAACATATGAAAGAAAGCTGAGTCAGGCGATTCGTTTTATCAGCCCTGCTTGACGAGACCTAAGGCGCGGCAATCGAGAAGCGGCAATAGGTGAATCCTTCGTTCCACGCCTGCTTATACAGTTCGTTATTGCCCATTTCCGGACGTTTGCGGAAACCGTAAAGCATCTTATAGACAAACCCGCCTTGTGCGGAGAGGCCCGTATCACAGCCATCTTGCCAGCCCAACTGATATTCCGGCGGGCCAGAGGGCGTGACATAGTATAAATCCAGCGGACGGCATGACACGAGCAGCATCCCCAGACATAGGGCGCGCACAGTGAGAGAAAAAGGCTTCATGGACATGCAGCGACTATATCATGCCGCCCTGAAGCTGCCTCATGAAAATTTTATGACGCTTTGGGCGATGAGGCACGGGAATAAAATGATCAGGATAACATGGGTAATGATACAAATGGGGCGGCTAGACTAGGCGGCGTGCCGTAAAGGCTCACATATATCTTCCATCAGCTCTGGCCAGTCAGTGGTAGGCAAGCCATCATAGAGCCGCAAATGGCGAAAAATTGGATCTTGCTGGATCTCTTCCAGCGTCGGCTCGTCACCTGCGATGTCATAACCCATAACGCCCCCCGTTGGAGTGTGCATAGCAAGCTTCACATAAACTGTAAATACGCAGCGCAACATAACCGTGATGCAATGCGCGCAAGCTAGATGCGAGTGGAAAGCCAGATGGCCGCCTGCGTCACACTGCGAACTCCCTGATACAGTGCCCGGTAGAGCGGTGCCTCCTCGGCACCATGCGCAAGCCCCGTATCATGATGCGCTTGTTCGTCGTCACGAAACTGTGCCACCGTATCACGCAGCGCCACCTCCTCATCGGGCAGACGCGCCTCCTGTGCGGCGTAGTGCGCCCCGATCACTTCTTCCACCGCTACCGTACATGCCATTGCTGCTTTTTCGCCCATCAAAGCGGTGACAGCCCCCAGCGCAAACCCACCGATATGCCACAGAGGCATCAAGGCGGTGGGCCGCACGCGCCGCTGCTGCATGAGTTGTTCAAACGTCGATAAATGCAATGCCTCCTGCGCTTTCATATGCGCAATGGCCTCGTGGGCGGCCCCATGACGCAACACCGCCAGCTGCCCATCGTAAATGCGCTTGGCACCATATTCGCCCGCATGGTTGACGCGAATTATCCGTGCCAGGTCTTCATCGAGTGGCAGATCACCGGGTAGCATACGAACGATCCTTTGGTTGACGTTTCCATGTATAAATCACCAGCCCCACGCTGGCGAGGGCATAGAGCAGGTTCCACGCCGCCATGGACAGGCCAAGCCAGACAAAACCCGCATCCTTGCACGAAACCAGCGCTGCCTGCATCAGCTGTGTGCGCACGGCCTCTATATTTACACCGGTGGTTGCTCCTGAGCAGGCGGTCGGGCCACTGATCCAGCCTTGCTCCACCCCCACATGATAAGCGGCAATGCCGCCATCCAACAGAAAAAGCAGCGAAATGAACAGGGCGGCGTAGGTTGAAATTTTGGGCATAATGCGGCGTGAGGCGAGGGCGAAGAGGCTTAATGCGAGAATGGCGCCATAAGGATAGCGCTGATAAATACATAGATCACACGGATGCAGGCCAAATCCGTATTGTGACAGCAGGGCACCACCCAGTGCCAGCGCCGCGAGGCACGCGGACAGCTGCAGCGGCGAAGTACGAAGTGACGCAAGGAGTGACATCGCGGTATCATAGCTCAGAATGCGCCAAAACCCAAGGCCAGCATCGCGCGATGCTAAAATTATTGACGGCTGCGACCGGCTGCTTATGATGCAGCCTCCCTCACGTGCCCCTGTGGTGGAATTGGTAGACGCGCTAGACTCAAAATCGATTCAAAATCCTTTTGAGCAAGGCAAAAAGTGGAGTGAATAAATACTAGAAAACAGACGCTTGCATAAAGTTTGTGTTTTTTAGAAAATGGTAAAAAAACGGCTCAGTCGGCACATAGTCGGCACGGGCTTAAAATGCGCCCCTGTGGTGGAATTGGTAGACGCGCTGCACTCAAAATCCCATGAGTCCTTCGTGTAAGCTGCGAGTTGGGAGATGATTTTAATGCCTAGAATCAGATGGTTATAAAGACCTTCCGATTTTAGAAAAAACGAGTAAAAACTGTTCAGTCGGCACATAGTCGGCACGAGCAAAAAAATAACGCCCCCGTGGTGGAATTGGTAGACGCGATGGATTCAAAATCCATTATCTTCACGGATGTGTCAGTTCGAGTCTGACCGGGGGCACCACCTCACTAATCTCGCGGCATGTATGAGCAAGGCAGAAAACGACCATCACCCTATCCAATCTGCTTTGGCAAAAGCCTTGGCTGTTACATGCGTCCGAAATACATTTCTCGAAGATCTGCATGCAGGTAACACGCCGCGCACGCTGACGGGTGATTTTTCTGATGTGAAAGTGATTACACCTTCAGGAGAAATTGCGTGGAATGATGTGTCACGCATCAGCAACGATGAGATGCAACGTCTGATGAAAGAGGTGGTGAACAAGCTGTTCACTGCTTTGGTAAGGATCGATGATCCAGAATTTCTAAAGTCCCTTGATAGCCTATCCGAGCAATATATCGCCAATTGGGATGAACCAGACTTTTTGCCCACCTTCATTACAGGTACAAAGAAGTAATCGCCTTGCCTGATTCTTAGGCTGATTTTTTGG
>JAIEPI010000071.1 GCA_019749855.1 Rickettsiales bacterium
AAAAGCACCGCAAAGAGAATCGCCAAAAATTGTGCGATGGAACTGAGTGTGCCGGCGAGACCGCCAAAGCCAAAAATGGCAGCAATGATGGCAAGAATAAAGAATGTAATAGCGTAGCTTAGCATAAAAACCTCCCTGTTATGCAGGTATGTACACTACATGATCTGTTATTAAATCACTGTAGTGTGAAGCGCACGAAGCATCAGCAGACCATTGGGCGACATGCCGCATGATGGCTCAGCGCACTGGAGGATAGGGTGTGGTTGGTGACACCGGCATGGGCGTGGCGGAGGCTATCGGTACGCCACCGGATGCCACATAGGCTGGGGTGGCAGGAATATAGCCGTTGCCATAGGCATAATAATAGACAGGAGGCGCCGTAGAAGTGGCTGCTCGCGCAGTTGCGGCGGGCATGGCGGGCGCAGCAGAAGCAAGCGTGGGCGTCACTGCAACAGGGGCAGGGATGGTTGCGGGCGATGGAGTGACTCTCGATGCCAGCGGTGCTGCTGCCGGTGGATTTCCTGCCTGTGGCGAGAGCTGTGCCAATTGGGCAGAATTTGGTTCACCTGATAACTGTTGAGGGGCTGACTGCGGTTTCCATAATGGCTCACCCAAATAGATATGACGCGGTTCTGTAACAATTCCTACTGCGCCACCCAGTCCCACGCCGGCCAGTGCCAGAGAAAACGGGCCGCCAATAAATGCGCCAGTCACAGCACCTACGCCCGCACCTACGCCAGCTCCACTGACCATACGATCAGGCCATTGGCTGCCACAGGCGCTAAGCATGAGCGCGCACAAGGGAAAAATGAGGCAATGTTTCTTCATGCCTAATTATATAGCCTAATTTTAATGACTTATCGCCATTTTTTCACGCTTTGTCATCATAATGTCAAAAAACTGCCTCAATCACTAAAACGCAGTCCTTAGCGACGCCACACGGGGCGACCTAAATCAATGTCGTCCTGATCGGTCAGGCCGCCCGCTGCCGCACCGACTGCGCCGCCAATCACCGCACCGGTCACTGCGTCACCGCCCAGAATCGCGCCTCCCACCGCGCCAGCACCAGCGCCTATGCCGCCACCGCTCAGCGCTCGATCAGATTTGGTGTTTCCACATGCACCTAGGGTGAGGGCGGCCACGCTAAGCAGTAAGGTGGTGAGTCGAAACATAGGGCACTCCTGTTGTATGATGGATTTGTACTATTGCATTTTTACGATGATAAATTCACCCTGATACATAGACAACGATTAATATAAGATCATCGTTCAGTTATCCATTGTGTCGTTGGGAAAATACGTCAGTGATCCATACGCATGGCGAGAGCGTTAAAACCCAGTTTCCGCTTGGCAATGGAGGATAAATGCCGCTATGGTAATACGAATCAAGGAGCACTCATGCCTGCTATATGGAAAACATCTCTGCTGTGTCTCAGCATGTTAAGCGCAGCGTCTGTGCTCAATGCACAAACAGTGAGTGCTGATGAATCATCACTTCAGGCGCAGGCGCAGACACCGCTGATGGTCATCCGTTACAATCAGCCCAAGGTTTTTTACCAGCGCCAACTCTATAATGCTGTGTCGCGGGCAGTCGCCATTAAGTCCACCGTACTCTTTCAATTGGTCTCCTTTGTGCCGAGTACGGGCAATAACGTGCGCGACGAAGCGTTGCTCGCGCGCGCAGAGCAGCAAACCACGGCTTTCGTGAGGGATATGAATGCGATTGGCGTTCCGTCCGAGCGTATTCAGGTGCGTCGTGAAATCGTGAGCGATTCTCCACAACATGAAATTTATCTATACATTGATTAATTACACCCGCAGTGTCCGCACCTTAAGCGCCATATAGTTGCCTGATCAAATAGGGCAGGCGTGGGTGTTTTTATATATAATTAACGAATCTCTCTCTCAGCGCCATCGCATGCTTATGCCGTTTTGGACATGATGGCTCCATGAATAGCACTAGCGCGACATATTTTTCTTCACGTGAGAACAGCCTCTCCGGCATCCGCTTTCGGCGTTACAGCGAGGCACTGCAAAAAGCATGGCGCCGTTTGACTAAAGAGGAAATCGAATGCGCGGGGACGAGTGGTTTTGAACTGGCTCGTCTGGTTGAGCTACGTCACGGTATCGCCAGACATGTGGCGCTTGAGCATATTCAGCACATGCAAGAAATTCATCTTTAAAAACACCTTAAAAACCGAGAACAATCATGGATATCATCAAACTGTTAGCCGCCATATTCCTTCCACCTCTTGGGGTTTATTTGCAAGTGGGCCTTACCACTCAATTCTGGGTCAATTGCATCCTCACTCTGTTTGGATATGTGCCCGGCATCATTCACGCCGTTTATATCATTGCGACGCGCAGTGACCCCTTAACGACCAGCTACTAATCATATCATCAACCACAGGAGAAAATAATGACGACATCAAATCAAGAATTGCGTGACTTGCGCGCGGAAGTAAAACAATTGCGTGCATCTATCGCATCGGAAACCAGAAATGGACATTTAAAACTCTCACGCTCTGACGTGGAAGAGTTCGCCAAGGATGTTGGCAATGACGCCCGTGAATTAGCACATAATGCAGGTGCTTCAATCCGTCAGGCATGGTCCAAAAGTCGTAATGCGGCTGTGGATGCCTACGGAGATTATGAAGCATCCGTTGCTCGCCATCCCCTGTCATCGACGGCATTGGCTTTTGCGGGAGGCTTATTATTGGCCGCTCTGATTCGCCGCCGCTAAGGAGGTTGATATGTTTAAGATGCTGCTGGTGCAGCGTCTCGTTTTTGGTCTGGCGGGGTTGATCCTGCCAGACCAAAATGCGTTGGCGCTTCGTATTCGTCATACTGTCACCGCGATGCTTTTCGCGGTGATGGGGGGCATCATGTTTTCAGCTGCTGCTTTAGCAGGCCTTGGCACAATGTATTATTATTTTGTCGAACAAGGGGCTGATCCTTACGTGACGGCTGCTGGTATAGCGCTGGTCACGGTTTTGCTGGCTGTTGTTAGCATCCTGCGCGCTTATCATGCCATTGGCAATGTGACTCAGTTGAAAATGGGCAATGGACTTTTGGATGGTGGATTTTTGACAAAAAAATCAGCCAGTGAACCGCAAGGTATGGTGAGTGCCTTGGCATCAGCCTTTATGGAGGGGTTGATGGATAAATCAGAAACACACGCCACACCAGCGCCCCATATGAAACGGCGTAAACGCTATGGTCATGTCAATCATCATCAAGTGCAACCACAGCCCTATGTGAAGAATAGCGCCAATGAGTCTCCTGCGGATTCCGGCTTGATTACGCGAGAGACGGAATATCCCTCTTCACAGGCAACACATTAACACAAGACTTATGGGAAATTAACATCTGGCTTAGTGCTCACACATGGGAAGTTGAGTTTGCTCACAGTAGGTTTGCAACACTACTTAATTAAATTAATAAATCTGGAGTATATTTCATGACACGTCCTATCATCTTACTAAGTATTATTGCGATGAATCTGCTTGCGGCATGCAACACGGTGGAAGGCGTTGGTGAAGATGTCAAAGCTGGTGGCCACAAGCTGGAAAAAACAGCGGAAGAGAATAAAGGCTACTAAGCTATAGGCGATTATAATAATGGGGGGATGCAAGTGCCATCCCCCCTTTCCCTCTGCACATGTTTTTAAGCAGTGCTTCGTTTCTATAGACATCAGTGAGCGGTGCTCTTATAAAGTGATGACTGGCCCGTGGCGTGCCCAGCGGGCTGGTGAGCGTGCACGATAATGGTCATGCGCCGTTAACCTGTAGTCGTTCTGTCATGACCCCCCCGCTGTTGCACGATATGGCTGTGCTTGCATCCTCTCGTATTATACGTCGTTTGTTGAGCCTGTTGGGTGCCTATCGCGCCTTCAATATCTTATGCCTATATGCGATGACGTTGTTGGTATTGGGCACGGTGGCTCAACGATGGGTGGGGCTTTTACAAGCGCAGGAGACTTATTTCGAGAGCTGGTTTTTCTGGTTTTATCATATGCCACTCCCCGCCATGCGCCTGATTCTTGCCTTAATGGCAATCAATCTGCTGGCGCGCATGCTGATGATGCCGCTGACACTGGCGAAGGGAGGCTTATGGCTCGCGCATGTTGCAGCGTTGATGTTGATGCTGGGGGGTGTCATGGCCGGTATTGGGCGGCAGGAGCATTTCATGCTGATCCCTGAAGGACAAAGCACCTCCTCGCTATATGCCTATGACGAAGAGCGTGGTGATGATTTTAAGCGGAGCTTTACAACACCCGTCAGCCACTTGCCCTTCCGCCTTTCCCTGAAGGATGTTGTCAAGGAAACACATACCGGTACGGAGCAGGCGAAGGAATATCGCTCGGAATTAATCATTGATGATGCGGGCCTAATGCTGCCGGTGAAATTACAGATGAATGAGCCACTGCGTTATCGCGGCTATACATTCTATCAATCCTCTTATTTGCAGAGCGAAGAAAAAGAAGCGACCATTCTGGCGGTGAAGAAATCAGGATTCTGGCTCTATCCCTATCTGGCAACGGCGATGCTGGCGCTCGGTCTGGGGTGGCATGCCTGGTCACGCAGGCAGGGTCATTCCGCATGAACAAAATCTTTCTCATGATCCTATGCTTAATCTCCTGGCCATTGCAAGCACTGGAAACCAATGTTGCGCCGCCATTATCCGTCCAGCCATTGGCGCGTATTCCTGTGCAGCAGGACGGGCGGATAAAGCCGTTGGAGCAATTTGCGCGTGTGACGCTGAGGCAACTGAGTGGCAGCGAAACACTGGATCACATTGATGCCATGCCGTGGCTGATGGAGGTATTATTCACACCGGAATTCGCGTCGCAGCGGCCCCTTTTTCTGGTGAATAACGACGATCTGCGTCGCGCGCTCGCACTGCCTGATCGCGCCAGTCATCGCTTCAGCGCTCAGGAACTGGAATCACCCATGGGCGAGCAGCGAGCGCAGGTGATGCCGATTGTGATGATGGCACCCAAAGAGCGCAGCACACAGCAACAGGCATTGATGGATCTTTATCAACGCTATGCCTTATTTATTGATCTTCAACAAAGCTTCTCCATAGTGTTGCCACTCAATGCACCGCGACCGGAAAGCTATGCGCTGCCGGACCCTTTAGACTATCTGGATTTGCAGCGCATACGTGAGCGTCTGCTCACCCGTGCGCAAACGCTTGCGGTGCAGAGTAAAGGACAGTTAAAAGCGCTGTCATCGCAAGAGCAGGACGAGGTGGCGCTGGCCATGCTGGTTGAAAAGCTGGAACAGCGCGCATTGCAGAGCCAAAGCCTTCGCGTCATGCCTGCGCATTGGCAGGCGGCAGGCGGAGAATGGTTTGCACCCTGGGCTTTGATTCGTGAGGGCTTTGGCTCACCCTCTAGCGCCAGTTATCTGGTACTCTGGAAGGCGGCGGCATTGGCCTATCGCACGGGGGATGTGGCGGCTTGGAATCACGCCGCCTCAGTACTGGCAGACGCCGCTGCGGCGCAGTTGCAGGGATGGCAAGGCGTGCGTGTGCAGGTGGAATATCTGTATGTCATCATGGCGCCCTTAAACACAGCGCTGGCACTGTCTGCGGCGGCGTTGGTGATGCTGATGTTGAGCCGCCGTGTGTCCCTGTTCACGGCAGAGCGCGTGCAAACTGTTCTCAGGTTCGCTCTGCTGGTGTTGGGCATGGCGCTGCTGGTGCGAATTTTTATTCTGGCGCGCCCTCCCGTGGGGACATTGTATGAATCACTCCTGTTCGTGGCGTGGGTGGTGCTGGCAGCCTGCACTGTGCCAAAATCTGCGCGTCAGGCCATGTTAGGGCTTGGGGCACTCAGCACGAGTCTTTTGCTGCTGCTAGCCCCCGTTTTTGCCACCGACGAAACCATGGGCATGCTGAGCGCGGTGCTTAATACGGATTTCTGGCTGACGATTCATGTGCTGTGTATTACCTCAGGTTATGCGGCGTGCTTAGTGGTGGGCGGCTTGGCGCATGCGGAAATGCTGCGCGCCAGCCGAACCAACATGCCGGTG